>NZ_JBHVVJ010000001.1:0-463667 GCF_042883665.1 Arthrobacter sp. NPDC058192
GCTCAACGCCTCCCTCGACGGGCTGCTTCAGCGCCCGGTCGAAGTGGCGCGCCACGAGCCGATCCTCGCCGGAACCCCGGACCAGGGCGCACTCTAAACGCATTCCACACAACGACGACGGCGGCCTCCCGCCGTCGTCGCGCTCTGCCTGCGTGAGCAATTTTCGTGGCGCTTTACCAATTTTCGCCCGCTCCGCGAGCGGTCAGGAACCTTCCCCCGGCCTGCCCGCGTCCTCGGCCCCGCTGCCTTGGACATCCTCTTCCGGCTCAAAACTGGATTTTCCGGGAGTCGACGTCACCCAGACGCCGTCCTTGGATTTGGGGATCGTGCTGCCGCTCCCCGGCGTGCTGCGCTCGGGGTCCTGCCCTGCCGGATCCGCCTGGTCCTCGCCCATGGCCGTACCTTTCCTCAGTCCGATGGCCCTCAGTCCGATGGCAGTCAGTGTACGCCCGCGGCCCGCATCGTGCCCGCGTGTCATTTACACGGTCCTGGGACGGGGCTACATTGGTGGTCCCGGTCCATGGAGTCACCGGCCGGCAAAACCTCCCCCCACATATTCAGCACACAGCGACGAGGCTGCGCGGCGGGTGCAGCCGGCAAGGATGAGACCATGAGCCCCACCCCAAAGCAGCCGATTACCGATGACAGCATCAAGGTCCGCCAGCTCAGCCACTACCAGTTCAGCTGGATTGCCGGGGACGCAGGCAAGCCCGGCGTGTGGACGTTGCAGCTTGTGCTCGATGAAGGCGCGTGGGAGGAAGTCCTCACCATCGACGCCGACGACGCGGACAACCTGCAGGATCTCCTATCCACCGCGGACTCCGTCTTCTACGACGTCAGCCGGCAAACCCTGATGTTCGGGACCACTCGCGTCGGCCATGCCTGACCGGCTCCAGCGCCGCACCCCCGCCGGATGACTGGCACCCCTAGCCCAAATCCGGCACAGCCGATATAGTAAGCAAGCTGACGAATTGAGCTTTCGTCGCAACCGGTCCTACTTTTGAAGGAGAAGTTGTGAGTACAAAGGTAGAAAAGCGCGTTCTCGTGAATGTTCCCGTGAGCGTGGCCTACAACCAATGGACGCAGTTTGAGGATTTTCCCCGGTTCATGGGAGGCGTGAAGAGCGTGACCCAGCTCAGCGATAATCGGCTGGAGTGGGTCGCGGAAATTGTGGGCGTGCGCCGGCGCTGGGAAGCGAAGATTTTGGAGCAGGTCCCGGATCGCAAGGTGTCCTGGGCGGCTACGGAGGGTGCCACCAATGCGGGTTCGGTAGAGTTTGAAGATCTCGGCGGAGGTCAAACCTCCGTGCAGCTGGTCCTCGAGTACGAACCCGAAGGCATCGTGGAGAACATCGGCGACAAACTCCACGTGGTGGAGAAACAGGCCGAGGGTGACCTCGAGCGGTTCAAGGCCTTTATTGAGGACGAGGGGTACGCGACCGGAGCCTGGCGCGGGACCGTGAGCGAGGGTGCCCCGACGGGGACCCCGGGCGTCGCGGACGCCAGCGCTTCCCGTGGTGACAGCGGAAAGGCCGGCGTGTCCGGTAAGGTCGCGGCGGGCGTGGGCCTTGCTGCCGCCGCTGCAGTCGGAGGCGCCGCAGCTGCTGCCAGCAAGAGCAAGAGCGATGACACGGCAACCACCGATCTGCCTGGTCCCACCACCGGAACGCCGGTCCCGGTTCAGCCGGTGACGGCGGAGCCGGTCGTGCCGGTGACCACGGAGCCGATGGTCCCCAGGGGCTCCGAACCTTTTGACCAGACCAACGGCCTGGTGGACGCCGAGGGCGAAACCGGCGGCCTGGCCGCTAATGACACGCGGAGTGCAGCCGAGCGGGAGGCCGACGAGGCCCGGGGTGAAGGCGGACTGCCGCCTATCCCGCCGACGGCACCGGGCGTCCACTAGCACCCGGCCCCGCCGCTGACTGTGCCCCCCGGGCACCAGGTCGGCAGCAAGGAAGCCCCGGACTCAGGTCCGGGGCTTTTTTGCTGCACGCCCCACGTGTGCCATGGGGCGGCGGTGGGGCTAGGTCGGTTGAGGTTCTGCGTTCGACGCGCCGGGCGCGGCGTTGGACAGATCGGCTGCGGCTCGCTGCCGGCGGCTGGCCAGCAGGAACGGGACGGCGATCAGCTCGATTACGCCGCCGATCGCTAGCGACGTGGGGTAGCCGTAAACGTCGGCTGCCCGCCCGAGCACTGGCTGCACCACCACGCCACCGCTGGACCCCATCAGCGAGTCGAAACTAAGGACCGTTGCCCGCTGCTTCGAGGCGATCATGTCGTTCAGGTAGGCCTGCCGCACCGGCATGGCCGCCGAGGAGATCACGGCCCAGACCGCCAACAGCACCAGCGCAACCCAGAACACCCGGGTAAATCCGAGTAGGACCAGGATTGAGGCGCTCACGACGCTGCTGGCAATTAAGACGGTTGTGCGTTTACGGACGAGGCTCCGTATGTGTGGCGCCAACCAGCCGCCAAGCACCTGGGCGCCGGCCACGATGGCCGCCGCGAGGCCCGCCACGGAGTAGGCGTGGGGGTCGCCAAACAGCTCAAGCAAGTACGGCTGCAGGGCGTAGAACACGTAAATTGCGACGCCGGCGCTGAACGGCGCGGCCAGCATCACGTAGCGGACCGGCGGATTTTTCAATCCGCTCTCGATCGACGCGGAGAGAACGGCGCGGGTCGCCCGGAGGGGGCTGGTCGAGCGTTCCGGGGTGAAACCGACGTCGTGCATGAGCACAAAAGCCACGACGAACATGGCGACCAGCACACCCACCCGCAGCAGGAACGGCACGCCCAGGTTGGTCGCCTGTGCGATCACGCCGCCCGCCACCGAGCCGCCGAGCATCGCAACGCCGGACACCATCTGCCCGCGACCGAGCACCGCCTCGAGGCCGCCCTCATACCCCGAGAAGGTCAATGCGTCGACGAGCCAGGCCTCCACCGCACCCGAAAAAAAGGTGAAGCCAAGGCCGAGCAACACCGAGACGACAGCCCACGCCCAGAACGGGGCGGAAAGCTGCCAGAGCAGGTAGTAGAGATACGTCGCCCCCGCCAGTGTCACCGTGCCCAGCAGGAACGACACCCGGCGCCCCCAGCCGTCGGCCACCACTCCGGTGGGCACCTCGAACAGCACCATGCCGGCGGTGAAGAAGGCGTTCGCGGCAAAGGCCTCGAGGTTACTCAGGCCCGCATCCAACAGGAAGAGCGTGTTGATGCCCCAGATGAACGAGGCCGCAAGGGTATTGCCCAGCGTCAACGTCAGATAGATGCGCTGAATCTTTCGGGCGGCGGCGTTCATCGGCTCGCCGTCCCCGCCGGAGCGAAGGGCCGCACGAGTCCATTCTCGCCCCGCCCGTCCGCGTGTGCCAGAGCAGACATCTACCCCTGGTTGCCCTTTCAGTTGTGGTCGTCATCCGGCCCTGGTAACCGCCAGAACTGACAGCGCAGCGGGCTGTTGGACGCTGCGGCTACTCCCCCGTTTCCCCGTCCAGGGCTTCCCGCAGGAGGTCGGCATGACCATTGTGCCGTGCGTACTCCTCGATCATGTGGCACAGGATCCAGCGCAGGCTCGGCGCCGTGCCGTCGGGCCAAGTACGCCGGGCCAGCTGGTCCAGGCCGCCGCCGGCCAGAGCCTCCGCGACCCGGCCCCGGGACCGTTCGACGGCGTCTTCCCAGAGACTGCGGAGCTGTTCCGGAGTGTCCTCGGCGGCGGAATGCCACTCCCAGTCCGGATCGGCCTTCCAGTCCACCGCATCGAACGGCGGATCGCAGTCCAGGCCGTGCAGGGCCCGGGAGAACCAATCGCTCTCCACATAGGCGAGATGTTTGAGCAGGCCGCCCAGTGTCATTGTCGACGCCGCGACGGTGGCCGCGAGGGCTGCCGCATCCAGCCCGGCACACTTCCATGCCAGCGTAGAGCGCTGGTAATCCAGAAAGCCCAGGAGGGTTGCCGTTTCATCGGCAGCGATCGGCGGCTCGGTGCGTCCCTGATCATCCACAATTGTCATGCGCGCGAGTCTACCCACGCGCCTGCCGCGCAGGTAGGCCAGCATTGGCAGTCCCCGGAATCTGCAGGTTCTCCCGTTCGCGGAAGAACGATAGTTCAATGGACTTAGCGATCCGTCCCGATCAGAAAGGCCCATTCCCATGTCCACCTGGCTCATCACAGGCTGCTCGACCGGCCTCGGCCGTGCCCTCGCCCGCGCCGTACTGGCACACGGCCACAACGCCGTCGTCACCGCCCGGCACGTCGACGCCGTCCAGGACTTCTCCGCGGCGTATCCGAACTCGGCCCTCGTACTTCCGCTCGACGTCACGGACCGGAGACAGATCACCGACGCGGTGGCGCAGGCCGAGAACCGCTTCGGCGCCGTCGACGTGCTCGTCAACAATGCCGGGTACGGCTACCGTGCTGCCGTTGAGGAGGGCGACGAGAGCGAAGTGCAGGCGCTCTTCGACACCAACGTTTTCGGTCCGGTCGCAATGATCAAGGCGGTGCTGCCGGGCATGCGAGCGCGTGGGGCAGGGGCAGTTGTGAACATCTCCTCCATTGGCGCCCGGATTGCGCCGGCAGGATCCGGCTACTACGCGGCCACGAAGGCAGCCCTTGAAGGGCTGTCCGGTTCACTGCGGAAGGAGCTGGAGCCGCTGGGCATCTCCGTCACCGCGGTCGAACCCGGGGCGTTCCGCACAGACTTCGCCGGACGCTCCCTCACGCAGTCGGCGGACGCCATTGCGGACTATGCGGGAACGGCGGGAAAACGTCGAAAGGAGCACGATACCGTGCACGGCACCCAGCCGGGAGACCCCGACAAAGCCGCGGAGGCCATCATCGCCGCGGTCGAGGCCCCCGATTCACCGGCCCTGCTGCTCTTGGGCGAAGATGCGGTGAGGGCCTTCCGTCTGGTCGAGGAAGCACAGCAGGCCGAGCTCGACAAGTGGCGGGATGTAAGCGTCCAGACCGGCATTCAGGAGTAAGGCCCGGGCTGCCGATGCCCCTCCCGCCCTCCCGCCCGGGCCCGGGCGGGACGGGGCGGGCTCACGCCACCGGCGCGGCCCGGTCGGCGACCGCCCTGCCGGCCGGACGGCTCCGTTTGGCCGACACCGCGCGCCGATGGATGACCAGTTCGGCCACCGCTACGTTGATCACCCAAGCTGAGCCTAGGAGGATCGCTCGGGTCAGCTCGTCGGGCGGTCCCACCAGTAGCATCCAGGGCAGGCTCACCAGCGCCTGCGTTCCCGCAGCCACACCGATCGCATAGCCGCGGGTCATCCACGCGCTGTGCCGCACGAAGTCCCGCCGCACAATCGTGACGACCCCCAGGATCAGGCTCGCCAGCATCGCCGAGCCGAAGACCATCCGCAGAACGAATAGCACCGGCCCGTCACCGGCCGGGAGCGGGTAGAAGGCCGCCATCCACAGACCCGACAGCGCTGCGAGCAGGCCCGCGGGCGCCAGGACACGTCCGGCAATGCGGTGCCAGCCGCGCCGGCCACGCAGGGAGGGCACGAACTGGAACGCCCCGAGGAGGCAATAGGTGGTGACGCTGACAATGTGCGTCACCACGGGACCAGGTGAGGCGAAAAACCGTGCGTTCTGGGGCGTGATGGCGGCGCCGCCGGTCAGTTCGGTCATCCGCGCCGCGCCCGCAATCACCGGGATGAGGCTGAGGAGAATCAAGCCAGCGGGCACAGGCCACTGGGCCCGGCGGCGCGGTACGGAAACGGTGCTGGCGGCTGTTGTCACGGCGGGGTCCTCTGCTGATGTCCGGTACTGCGATCGATGTCCGGCCCGGTGTGCGGCGGACACCGTGCCTGAAGCCAAGGTGTACGGCGTACACCGATGGCTCCAAAGCTAGGTGTACGGCGTACACTTGTCAATAGGGTGACGCTAGGGAAAGGTGGCCGGATGACCCAGCAGGCCGAGCGCACGCGCCGGACTCCCCTGAGCCGGGACCGGGTGCTGGGTGCCGCCGTCGCACTCGCCGATGAAGTGGGCATCGAGGCGCTCAGCATGCGCCGGCTCGCGCAGGAGCTCGATGTGGTGCCGATGGCGCTCTACAAGCACGTCACCAACAAGGAGGAACTCCTCGACGGCATGGTGGACGCCCTGGTCAGCGAGATCGATCCCCCCGTCGGCGACGCAGGCTGGAAAGACGCCGTCCGGTCCCGGGTGCTCTCGGCGCGCGGCGCCCTCCTCCGTCACCCCTGGGCCCGGCAGGTCCTGGAAAGCCGCACCAACAAGACGCCGGCGGTCCTTGGATACATGGACTCCTTCATTGGGATGTTCCTGGCCGGTGGATTCTCCGTCGACCTAACGCACCATGTCATGCACGCCCTCGGCAGCCGCATGTGGGGGTTCACCCAGGAACTGTTCGACGACTCCGCCGCCGCGTCCCCGGCGCCCCAGCCGGCACTGACTCCGGAGGCCCAGGCGGCCTTGTTCAAGGAGATGGCGGAGCGGTACCCGAACATTTTGCAGGTGGCCGCGGCCTCGGCCCACGATGATTCAGTGGTCGGCCAGGGGTGCGATGACCGCTTTGAGTTCGAATTCGCCTTGGACCTGCTGCTGGACGGCTTCGAGCGGCTTCACGCACAGAACTGGAGCTCCCGGAGCGGCCGGCCGCCGGCGCAGGTGTGAAGAGCGCCTACTCCTCGAGAAACCGCAGCAGATAGGGAAGCGCGTGACGCATCGCCCGCATGTCCCCGGCGCTCGCAGCCAGTTCGCCGAGGTAGTCGCCGTGGCCGCCCGGCACAATCAGAAGACGCGCGCCGGGGATGGCCCGGAACATCCGTACTGAGTGCTCGGGACTCACCACATCGTTGTCCGCGCTCAGCACCAGCGTGGGGGTGTCAATTCCGCCGAGGTCCTCGCCCGACCAGCCGGAGAAGCCCAGGATTCGCTGCCGATCAAGTTCGAACAGCCGCTCGAGGTGCCCCGGATCGGGATTGTGCCGGCGGTCCGCGGCCTTGTAGACGTCCGGCATGTCCTCAAGCGTGGCTTTCGCCATGCCGTCCCAGAATTCCTCGGTGACGGCGTCACGGGCGAAGAAGGTGGAAGCGACAATGAGGTGGCGGACGGTGGCCGGGTGCTGCATGGCCAGGGCAAGGGCAGTGTGGCCGCCCGCACTGAATCCGAGGACATCGACGGACGCCACATTCAGTTCTTGCAGCACGGCCATGATGTCCTGTGCTGAATTTTCGGCGGTGAGCGGACGGCCGGTTGCTGCGGTGCGCCCGTGGCCCTCCTCGTCGACGGCGATCACCTGGCGGCTTTCGGCCAACATGAGCGGGATGAGTCCGGCGAAATTCGTCTCGATGGTCGAGCCGCCGCCCGGGATCAGCAGCAGCGGCGCCTGGTCGGCCAGCGCGTGGCCATGGACCTCGTAGTACATCCGAAGGTCGCCGTTCGACGCGTAGCCGTGGGTGAAAGTCACACGGCATCTTAACGCCAGCGCAGGCCGGGCGGCTAGGGTCTTCCGAACACTCGAACGTGGGCGGACGACGGCGGGGGCCTCCCGCCGTCGTCCGCCCGCCGTGCAGTTCAGGCGCCGTGCAGCTCAGGCACTGACGGATTCGGCGAGGATCGCGTCGACCTGCCCCAGCGCCCCGTTCATGCCCTCTTCCATGCCCATGGCGATGATCTGTTCCATCTGCTCTTCGGCCTCGAACGTGGACAGGACGGTCATCCGGGTGCGCTCGCCGATCGGCTCCAGGGTCACCAGGCCGTGGATGGTGCCCATGTCGGCCACGGGCTCGCCGTTGTCGTCCGCGAAGCCGTCGTCGAATTCCAGCCGGCGCGGGGCGTCAATGGCGACGAATCGCCACCAGCCGCGGGCCTTCTCCCCCTCGGGCCCGGTCATGAAGTAGCTGGCCTCGCCGCCGGGGACGAACTCGTGCTTTTCGAAGGTGGCCGGCCAGGTGGGCGGGCCCCACCAGCGCTCGAGCTGGCGGGGGTCTTCCCAGATCTGCCAGACACGCTCCACGCCCGCATCGAACTCGGCAACCATGGTGAGGCTCAGCGCCTCAAGATTCTTGACTGAACTAACAACCGTCATGACAAACCCTTCCTATCCTGCGACTTTCCGGTTTCCGTCTTGCTGGTTTTCGTGTTGCCGGCCTGTGTCCGGTCTGGCTCCGCGGTGGCCGTTTCGGCGAGCAGGTCAGCGATCCGGTCGGCACGCTGCCGCCAGATGACCTCGTACTCATCGAGCAGCCGGCGGGCCTTCTGCAGTCCGTCGTGGTTGGCCCGCACAATCTGCTCCCTTCCCCGCTTCTCCTTTGCCACAAGGGAGGCGCGCTCCAGGACCGCCACATGCTTCTGGACGGCCGCGAAACTCATGGTGTAGAGGGCGGCGAGACCGGAGACCGAGTACTCCGCCACCGTCACCCGCCGCACGATGTCCCGGCGGGTCGTATCGGCGAACGCCTGGAACAGGCGGTCCATCTCTTCGTCGCTGAACTGGGTTCTGAGCTGATCTACAATCATTTGGTTGTAGAATAGTCCGGCGCTCAGCGGGTGTCAACGGCTGTCTTGAGATCCGCTGCGCAGCCGAGTTGGCCGGAAAGTCCGGAAGTTCCGGCGTGCCCGCAGGGTTCCGGCGACTTGGCACATGCAGCCGGTGTGCTAGCTTCGGGGCGAGCGTAGAGTGAGCCCATGAAGCGCGTGGTGATCGACCGCTTCGGCGGCCCCGAGGTCCTGAACGTAGTGGACGTCGACGATCCCCGCCCAGATCCAGGCGAAGTCCGCGTCCGGGTCCTGGCTTCGGGCGTCTCATTCACCGACGCGCAGCTGCGCGCCGGTTCGTATCTCGGCGGGCCGAAGCCGCCGTTCACGCCCGGGTACGAGCTCGTCGGCATCGTCGATGAGCTCGGGCCCGGCTGCTCGCGCGTACGCGTGGGAGACCGCATCGGCGCGCTGACGGTATGGGGCGCCAACGCCGAGCGCGTCTGCGTGCCAGAGGCTTACGCGGTGGCGGTGCCCGCGGACCGCGACCCCGCCGAGGTCGTGAGCCTCGTCTTCCCGTACATGACCGCCTACCAGCTGCTTCACCGCACGGCCAAGGCGAAACCCGGGGAAAGCGTTCTCGTCCACGGCGCGGCCGGCCGGGTAGGCACTGCCATCCTCGAGCTCGGAGCGCTAGCAGGGCTTCGTCTCTACGGGACAGCTGCCGGCCGGGACCGCGCCGCGGTGGAGCGGCTGGGCGCGGTGGCCATCGACTACCAGAACGAAGACTTCCTGGCCCGGGTGCGCGGGCTCACCGGCGACGGTGTGGACATTGCCCTCGACGGGCTTGGCGGCCCGCTGTCGCTGCGTTCCTTCCGCGCGCTGCGGCCCGGCGGACGCCTCGTGGTCTTCGGCCGCTACGCCACCATCGCGCGGGGGCGGAAGAACTGGCCGGGGGTGTTCGCCTGGTACGCGGCAACCGGGAGCGTCGCGCTCTGGGGTTGGCTTTCGCCGCGCCGAAAGGTGCTGTCCTACCGCGTCCAGAAGTTGCGCATCCACCACCAGGACTGGTTCCAGGCCGACTTCCTCGCGCTGCTCGAGATGCTCCGCCGCGGCGAGATCCACCCGGTGGTGGCCGAGCGCTTGCCGCTTTCCGAGGCTCGTCGCGCCCATGAGCTGCTGGGGAGCACTGCGTCGAGAGGGAAGATCGTACTCGTGCCCTGAGCCCGCGCGGTCCCGTCAGACCGGCAGGGCAACCTCCTCGACGCCGCGTTCCGAGGCGTTCTCCTGCCGCGCGGGCCGCATCGCTGCGACTGCCCCGCCCGCCACGAGAACCACGACGCCGACTCCCACATAGAGCATGGACGCCGTCCAGTGTGCGTCCAGCAGGGCGCCGGTGATGAGCGGCGCGACGATGGCGCCCACGCGGCCGATTCCAATCGCCCACCCGACGCCGGTGCTCCGGACGGACGCGCCGTACAGGGCGGGGGCGATGGTGTACATGCCGGCAATGCAGCCGTTAATCAGCATGCCCACCACTCCGCCTGCAACGAACGCCAAGGCGAGGATGCCGGCGGTGGAAATGAACATCACCATGGTCGCCGCGGAGAGAACGGCAAATACGATCATCACCTTTCGGCTGTTCCAACGGATGGTCAGCAGGCCGTACAGCAGGGACCCAAAGGTGCCGCCAAGGGTGAGCATGAGGCCGCCAATGACGCCCTGGCTTTCGGTCATGCCGGCGGTGACCAACAGTCGCGGCGTCCAGCTGTTTACGAAATAGAACCCGAACATGGCGGCAAAGAAGGCCAGCCAGACGAGCAACGTGGAGCGGCGGTTGCCTGCTGTGAAGAGTTCGGAAAGTTTGTTCTTTCGCACCGCCACGACGGCGGGAGCAGCGACGTCCGTCACTTCCGGCTGCCCGATCTTGCGGGCGATCTTGTTCAGCCGCCCGAGGACGTTGCTGGGACGGCGGCTGGTCAGGAAGTCCACCGACTCCGGCAGCAGGGCCGCCAGAAGAATCAGGACGATGCCGGTGCAGAGGCCGCCAAACACGAAGACCGAGCGCCAGCCGAAGTTTGCCTGCAGAGATACCGCCGCGGCACCGCCCAGCGTCGCGCCGATGCCGTAGCCCGCCGTATAGATACTGATGGCCAGGCCGCGCCACCGCTTAGAAGAGTATTCGCTGGCAATCACGTTGGTGCAGGCCAGGATGCCTCCAATTCCCAGGCCCGTAACGACCCGCCAGATTCCCAGCTCCAGCGCCGAATGCGCCAAGGAGGCGAGGAACATGCCGGCGGTGGCAAGGCCAACCGAGACCAGGACCATGGGCCGGCGTCCGATGACGTCGGCGAAAGGCGCCAGCCCCAGCGAGCCGATGGCCATGCCGACCAGCCCGGAACTCAAGAGGACACCCAGCTCCGCCCCGCTCAGACCGAACTCGCGCGTGACGCTGTTGGCCGTGAAAGCCATGGCCAGAACGTCGAAGCCGTCGAGGGCGTTGAGGATGATGCACAATCCGACGATCAGCCATTGGTACAGGGACATGCGGGACGCGTCGATGCGTTCTTGGAGTTGCATGAGACTACTTTCTGGAGGCCGCGGACAGTCCGGGCGGGTACAAAGTTGGGTGACGAGCAGCAGGCAAGCGCCATCTTGGGCCGAAGCTTGCCGCCGGGCCTCGCCGCTGAGGCACCGACAGCCGGATGACTATCTATACTGATAGTTAGATGTGGCGTGAGACACAGCCTAACTATGAACATAGTTAGTTGACAAGAGTTTTGATGAAGTCGGACCCGCTTGTCGCGTTGCGGCTGGATGGGCCCCAGTAGAGAGGACCGGTGGCAGGTGAGTCTGCGCTACGCACTGCTTGCATTGCTGACATCCCAGCCACTTACGGGCTACGACGTTTTCAAACACTTCGAGCAATCAGTCGGCTACGTCTGGCACGCTCCCGATTCGCAGATCTATCCTGAACTGCGCCGGATGGAAAAGGATGGCCTCCTGCACGGTGTCGAGGAGGCCTGGGGCAAGAAGGGCAAGAAGAAGCGGTACCACATCACCGCGGAGGGCAGTGAGGCCTTCCGAGCCTGGATTAACACCACCCTCGACTACACCCGGGAGCGGGATCCGATTCACCTCAAGGCGGCATACCTAGAGTGGGCTGAGCCAGACGCTGCCCGCGCGCAAATGAAAGCCCACATCGAATACCACTCCTCCCGTGCGCGGCAGTGGGAGGAGATGATCGCCGCCCTAAAGGACGGGAGCAACCCCATCCTGGCGACGCGACTGGAGGCTGCCCCGGAGGCAGACAGAGCCAGGATTGCCGGATACAAAATTTTCACCTACGAGGGCATGATCGAGCGCGCCAACGCCGAGATCCAGTGGGCCAGACGCGGCCTGGACCTGATCGACAAACTCGAGTCCTGACCGGCTAAAGGCCCGGCGGCCTGGAGGCCGCCGGGCCCTTCGCGCCCCCCACACTTCCCGCGGCCGGACCTTCCGCCTTCCCGCCGTCGGAGATGCCCCTTGCCACTATCTATGTCCATAGGTATGCTGTGACGCAGACCACTACCTATGTAGATAGATATAGCGAAGGAATGACATGACCGCGCTGATGCAGTCCGTTAGTTCGACAACCAACAAGGTGCTCGGGTATCCGCTGAATGCCTGGTACGTGGCCGCTTGGGACCACGAAGTGACCAGGAAGCCGATGTCCCGGCGGATCGCGGACCGGCCACTCGCCCTGTACCGCACCGAGGACGGCAAGGCCGTGGCGCTGGCGGACGCCTGCTGGCACCGGCTGGCGCCGCTCTCCATGGGGAAGACACTTGCCAAGGACCAGATCCAGTGCCCGTATCACGGCATCGTCTACAACTCCGCCGGCCGCTGCGTCTCCATGCCGGCCCAGGAAACCATTAACCCGAGCGCCACCGTACCGTCCTTCCCGGTGATTGAACGGTACCGGTATGTGTGGGTCTGGTTGGGTGATCCTACCCAGGCTGACCCGAGTTTGGTCCCGGACATGCACCAGATGAGCTCGGATGAATGGGCCGGCGATGGCGAGACCATCTTTGCCCCGTGCAATTACCAGCTGGTGCTGGACAACCTGATGGACCTCACGCACGAGGAGTTCGTCCACTCCTCCTCGATCGGGCAGGACGAACTGAGCGAGTCCGATTTCAAGGTGACCCAGGATGGCAGCACCGTCACAGTGTCCCGCTGGATGCTCGACATCGACGCGCCGCCGTTCTGGCTCAAGAACATGCGCGACAAGTTCCCGGACTTCGAGGGCAAGGTGGACCGCTGGCAGATCATCACCTTCCAGTCGCCGTCGACCATCAACATCGACGTTGGCGTCGCGAAGGCAGGCACCGGGGCGCCGGAAGGGGACCGCAGCCAGGGCGTGAACGGCTTCGTCATGAACACTATTTCCCCCGAAACTGCCAAGACCTGCCACTATTTCTGGGCCTTCATGCGCAACTACCGGCTGGAGAGCCAGCTCATCACTACCCAGCTCCGCAACGGAGTGAACGGCGTCTTCGGCGAGGACGAGGCCATGCTCAAAGCGCAGCAGGAGGCGATCGACGCCAACCCGGACTACGAGTTCTACAACCTCAATATCGACGCCGGCGGCATGTGGGTCCGAAGGCTCATCGAGCGCCAGCTCGCCGCCGAGGGCCGACTCATCCCCACGGTCTGAGCGACCCAGACACGCCCAGCAACGCCCAGCCCAGCAAGAGGTTAGAAGAACGACATGGCAGCAAGCAACATAGAGGTCTGGCAGACCGGAACCGTCGTCGAAGCGGAAGCAGTCACCGCCGAAACCCGACGGCTGGTCCTGTCCCAGTCGCTACCGAAGAAGGCCGAGCCCGGATCGCACATCGACGTCATCGTCACGATCAATGGGGAGCGCCATAAGCGCTCCTACTCGGTGGTGGATTCCAGCGAGGACGGTGCGAGCCTGGCCATCAGCGTTTACCGTGCCCCGCAATCCCGGGGCGGGTCAGTGTTCATGCAAGCGCTGGAGGTCGGGGACCAGTTGGAGATCACCCAACCGCTGCAAAACTTCCCGCTCCGCGTCGGTGCCCCGCGCTACGTGCTCCTCGCCGGCGGCATCGGCATCACCGCGATGGTCAACATGGCCCGGGTTCTCCGCAACATCAAGGCGGACTACACCCTCGTCTACGCGGGCCGCAGCCGCGCGGCCATGGCATACCTGCCCCAGCTCGAAGCGCTCCACGCCGACGCGCTCCGGGTGCACGTGGATGATGAAGGCACAGCGCTGAAGGTCGACGAGTTGCTTGCCGGGGTGGACCCGGAGACCGAACTCTACATGTGCGGACCCATCCGGTTGATGGACGCGGTGAAACGCGGCTGGGACGCACGCGGGCTGAGCGTACCGAACCTCAGGTATGAGACGTTCGGCAACAGCGGCTGGTTCGACCCAGAGGAGTTTGTCGTCCGTGTGCCGCGCCTGGACGTGGAGACGACCGTCGGACCCGGTGAGTCCATGCTGGAAGCCCTCGAGGCCGTCGGAGTCGACATGATGTTCGATTGCCGCAAGGGTGAATGCGGCCTCTGCGAAGTGCGCCTTCTAAGCCTCCAGGGCACCGTCGACCACCGCGATGTGTTCTACAGCGAGCGCCAGCAGCACGCGGCGGCAAAGATGTGCTGCTGCGTCTCCCGGGCCGTCAGCACCGGCACCGGAGCGCGGGCGGACGCAACCGGGGAACGCGCCGTCGTCACCATCGACCTCTGAGAATAGCGTCGTGCCCGGCGACGGAGGATAGTTTTGGGGCATGACGGCAAGCTACAGGTACGACGTCGAGATCCTCCATCTGCTCGTCTCCCCCGCACACGCGTACTTCGGCCGCGCCCGCGACGGGGCAGCGCCGGTCCCCACCGCCGACGCCGACCGGGTTGAGCTGGTTGCCGGTAAAGGCATCGTCGGCGACCGGTTCTTCGGCAAGGCCGCGCACATGGACGCAGCTGTCACGCTCCTTTCGGTCGAGGCCCTCGAAGCGATGGCCGCGGAGTTAGGCGTCGAGCCCTTCGACCCGCTCCTGACCCGGCGCAATGTGATCCTCAGGGGCGCCCATCTGGCGCCTCTTCTTGGCCATGAGTTTGGCCTGGAAGCGGGAGGCGATCTGGTGCAGCTCCGCGCCGGGCGGCCGGCCCACCCCTGCGTTTGGATGGACCGGATGCTCGCCCCGGGCGCGCATGCCGCCATGCGCGGGCGCGGAGGCGTGCGCTGCCAGCCGGTCTCGGACGGCATTTTGCGCCGAGGGCCGGCCGTGCTGGTCAGCCCCGTCCCGCTGGATCCCGGAGAGGCCGGCGCCGCCACCCTGCTGCGGCCGTCGCGGTTGCCCTAGCAGGTGCCGGAAGCCCGCTAGTCCCGTTCGGCGACCGCCTTCACGCCCTGCACCAGGCTGTCCCACATGCCCTGCGAGTGCTCAGCTTCCTCGGGGCTTGCGTTATTGTCCTGCGAGAGCGTCAGCTCTGTGGCTCCGGTCTGGGCCTGCAGAGTCCAGGTGAGCGTGTGGTAGTTCTCGGGCGTATCCTCTTGGCCGCTGAGCGGGCTGAAGTGCGTGACTGTGAGCCGCCGGCCGGGATCAAACTCAAGGATGCTGCCCCGGTCCTCGTACGCCTTGCCTTCCCAAATGCCGCGCCACACAATCGGGCTGCCCACCGTCCAGTCAGTCTCGACATCAGTGCCGAACATGAACTCCTTGATTGCGCCGGGGTCAGTGAGCACGGACCATACGCGGCTTGGTGGCGCCTCGATGGTGATGGTCGACGTCGCCACGTACTTTCCGGTCATAGCTCTCCCCTGCCCTCTGCGACTTTGGTGCGGACTCCTGCGAATCACTCAGCGCCGGCGGCGCACGGCACCGACACTACTCCGCCGGCCCTGCCTCCGTAAGGCCGAACGCCCGCAAGCCCGGTCCCCGTGGGAAATCCCCGCCCAACCGGGTAAATGGAGGCGGCTGAGCTTACGGCGCGCACGGTCAGCCTCGGGGCCGAGACCGGCGACCGCACGGGCCGGCCGTCAGGCAAGGGCTTTCTACCCTCGAGCTCGGCGCCGGCGCGGGCCATAATCCGAGGTATCCGGATAGCTTTCTGCCGAGAGGAGCCGACCGTGGCCACCACAACATTGCTGGCAGGGATACGGTTTACGGCCTGCGCCCTCACCATGGGGTTGGTCCTCCTGGTCGGGTCCGGATGTTCCTACGACAATCCGCCAGAAACCACGAAAATCACCGCAGCCACGAACGGGATCAACGCCACGGTCGGTCCAATGAAGCTGGCGGACATGCTCATCCTCGCCCACGCCGCGGACCAGCCCGGACGGATTCTGGGAACCGTTTTCAACACTTCGGCAAAAGACGCGGTCGTCACCATTTCCGGCGCATCGGGCTCGAAAGTATCGATTCCGGTCAAGGCCAACGGCGAGACCTCCCTGGCCCAATCGCCGGCCATGATGCTGGACCCCGCTGCGGGGCCCCCCGGCTCCCTGGTCACGGTTCGGGTGAGCGAAGATTCCACGGGCGCGTCGGCCGACGTGCAACTGCCGGTCCTGAACTCCACCCTGCCCGAGTATGAGTCCTACATGCCCGCAACGCCAGGACCCGGGACGACCTCTGGCACGACATCCAGCCCCAGCCCCACGAAGTAACACCGGACGCGCCCCCGATTGGCGCCGCCGTTGAACCTAGGCCGGGTAGATGGCGACGGCGGCGGCCTTGATGACGAAATACACGGTCATTCCTGGTGCCAGTCCGAGGTCGGCTGACGCGGCCGGAGTGATGTCAGCGGAGAGGCCCCCGGCGTGGACGCGGATCTGGTCGCCGTGCGGCTCGAGATCCGTGATGGTCACCCGGAAGGAGTTGCGCGGACTGCCGTGCTCTTCGGTGAGGAACACGGATACCGCCGACGGGGGAAAGACCGCGACGCCGTCCTGTCCGGGGCCGAGGGCATCGTCGTGGTGGCCGGCGACGACCATCCCAGTGGCGGTGGTGATGCCGGCGGCAGCGACGGTTCCGGCCACCAGGTTCAGGCCCGCCAGACCGGCCGCGAACCGGCTGCGCGGCCTTTCGAGGATGTCCCGGGTGGGTCCCGCCTCGCTGATCCGGCCGTCCTCGAGGACGATCACCCGGTCCGCGAGCATGAGCGCGTCCAGGATGTCGTGCGTGATGATGATGGCCCTGCGGCCGGCCAGGACGCGCTTGAGGAGCCGGCGGAGCAGGGGTGCCGCGTGGATGTCGAGGGCGGCCATGGGTTCGTCGAGGAGCAGCAGGTCGGGGTCGGCGGCGAGGGCCCGCGCGACGGCCACGCGCTGGGCCTGGCCGCCGGAGAGCTGTCCGGGACGGCGCGAGGCAAGTTCCCCGGCGTCGACTTCGGCCAGCCAGTGCATGGCGGTTTCCCGTGCCTCGGTGCTGGACGCGCCCGCACTGCGGGGTCCGAACGCCACGTTGTCCAGGGCACTGAGGTGCGGAAAGAGGAGCGCCTCCTGGGCCAGGAGTGCCGTGCCCCTGGTGTGCGGGGCACTCCAGAGATTCTTGTCTGCGGCCAGATCGAACAGGACCTTGTCGCCGAGCTGTGCCCTGCCCGTGTCGGGGCGCAGCAGCCCGGCGATGATGCCGAAGAGTGTCGATTTGCCGGCGCCGTTGGGGCCGAGGATGGCGATGGTCTCGGCCGGCCCAAGGCTGAGGGAGACGTCGAATCCCCGGGCCGCGAGGACCGCCTCCAGGTGAAAGGTCACAGTGCTGCCCTTTCGGGTGCCACGTTGCCGGGGCGCCGATAGGAGAGCCCGACGACGGCAATTGCCACGGCGACCAGCACGAGCGAGAGCGCGACGGCGGCGTCGGCGTCGGTTTCGCGTTGGAGGTAAATCTCGAGCGGCAGGGTGCGGGTCACCCCTTGCAGGCTGCCGGCGAAGGTCAGGGTGGCGCCGAATTCGCCCAGGCTGCGCGCGAAAGACAGGACGGCGCCGGAGGCCAGGCCGGGCAGGACCAGCGGGATGGTCACGCGGCGCAGCACGGTGCTTGGGCGTGCGCCGAGGGTGGCCGCGACGGCCTCGAATTTGCTGCCGGCGGTGCGCAGGGCACCTTCGAGGCTGACCACCAGGAACGGGAGGGCAACGTAGGTCTGTGCGAGCACGACGGCGGTGGTGGAGAAGGCGATCTGGATTCCAACCAGCCCCAGGCTCTTGCCCAGGAGTCCCTGGCGACCAAAGGTGTAGAGCAAAGCAATGCCTCCCACCACGGGAGGCAGGACCAGGGGCAGCAGGACGAAAGCCCTGAGGAGCCGCTGGCCGGGGAACGGGCTGCGGGCCAGGATGAGTGCCAGGGGCACGCCGAGGACGATGCAGGAGGCGGTGCTCGCCGCGGAGGTGCGCAGGCTCAGGCCCAGTGCGGTGAGTGAGGATTCGGAGGTGACCAGCGGGATGAACTGGGACCAGTTGACCCTGGCCACCATCGCGGCCAGCGGCAGCAGGACGAAGAATGCTCCTGCTGCCGCGATGGCGTAAATCCATGCCGGGATGCCGGTGTAGCCGGTGCCGCTGCGTCGGTGCATGCTGCCCGTTACGGAGCGCCGAATCCGGCGTCACTTAGGACCTTTTGGCCCTCGGCGCCGGTGACCGTTGCGATGAAGGCAGCTGCCAGGTCCTTGTTCTTGCTGTCGCCGACGGTGGCGATCGGGTAGGTGTTCACGGCTTGGTTCGATTCGGGGAACGGGACGCCCTTGACCTTGTCGCCGGCGGTCTTGACGTCGGTGACGTAGACGAGCCCGGCGTCGGCTTCACCGGAGGTGACCTTGCCTAGGACATCGGTGACGGAGGATTCCTCGCTGACCGGAGTGAGCGTGACGCCGGTGGCTTTTTCGACGGACTGGGTGGCGGCACCGCAGGGGACCTGCGGCGCGCAAACAACCACCTTGACGCCGGGCTTGGCGAGGTCGGCGAAGGAGCTGATCGATGCCGGGTTGGACGGCGGGACGGCGATCTGCAGGACGTTCGTGGCGAAGCTGGCCGGCGCCCCGTCGACCAGTTTCGCATCGGTGAGTTTGGCCATGTTCTTGGTGTCGGCCGAGGCGAAGACGTCCGCCGGCGCGCCTTGGGTGATCTGCGTGACCAGGTCCGAGGACCCAGCGAAGTTCAGCGTGATTGTGGTGCCGGGGTTCTTGGCCTCGAAGTCGCTGGCGATTTTGGTGAAGGTGGCCTTCAGCGACGCCGCGGCGAAGACGGTCGCCGTGCCGGAGAGCTTCGGTGTCTCGCTGGCGGTGGCATTGGCTGAACTGCTTGCCGCGGTTCCAGCCGTACCGGAGGCGCAGCCGGCCAGGCCAGCTGCCAGGGCGCCTGCAACGAACAGGGCGGCCTCGCGCTGGCGGGTAATCCTCATATGATGCTCTTTCCCTGGGGTGTCTCGATGATGACGGTCGTGGCTTTGACGACGGCGGTGGCGACGGAGCCGAGCTCCAGGCCCAGTTCGCGGACCGCTTCGCTGCTCATCAGGGACACGACCCGGAAGGGCCCGCACTGCAGCTCCACCTGCGCCATGACTTTGTCGGCGGTGATGGCTGTGACTAAACCGACGAACCGGTTGCGGGCCGAGGACCCCACCCGGGTGGGATCCTCGGGCAGCTGGGCCTGGTCACGGGCGAGGCGGGCGAGCTCCAGGCCGTCCACGGCCAACCGCCCGGAGTCGTCCTTGACCGGGGTCAGCATCCCATTCTCGGTCCAGCGCCGGACGGTGTCGTCACTGACCCCGAGGAAGCGTGCTGCTTCTGATACGCGAATTTTCGGCATGAACCCATAATCCACCATCTGCGGAAGAAAAGGGGATTTTGATCCGCAAATCAGGAGGAAGTGCCCATGAGGGGCCGCCCGCCCGACTTCGGCGAGCCGCCGCGTTACGCCAGAACCTCGTCGAGCTTGGTGAACGATGTGCCCCAGCCCTCGCGCGTCATGTCCACCCACTCGGTGCTGTCGAACGGCCCCTGGGTAAGGTGCAGCCGCGTCCGGGCGCCCAGGTCTTCAAACTCAAGCCGCATTTCGAGCTGGAGCGTGATGCCGGCGTCGGGCTCCGTCCTCTGGGTGGCCACCAGCAGCGACGGCGGGTCGTAGACGGAGATGACCGCGTCCACCGGCGACTCCTTGGTGGCGCCGTCCTCTTCATAGACCATGACCAGCCGCCAGGCACCGCCGACGCGGGGTTCGACCACGATCCGGTCCCGGGGCGAGTCCACCCCGACCGGACCGAACCACGCGGCGAGCTGGTCCGGATCGGTGAAGGCCTTGAAGACCAGTTCGCGGGGAGCATCGAACTCCCTGGTCATGGTGAGGGTGTGAGACTCACGGGTGTTCTGCTCTGCGCTCATTGTCTGGCTCCTGATTCTCGGGAAATTGCTGAATCTTTCGCAAATGCGCATCGAGACGGTTGAAGCTGGCGTCCCAGAAGCGCCTGTAATCTTCCATGTATTCGGCAACCTCGCGCAGCGGCGCGGCCTCGAGCTTCGAGGAGCGCCACTGCGCGTTCCGGCTCCGGGTGATCAGCCCTGCGGCTTCCAGGACCTTGAGGTGGCGCGAGACCGCAGGGAGGCTGATGTCGAACGGCTCGGCCAGCTGATTCACGGTCGCTTCGCCCTCCGCCAGCCGGGCCAGGATGGCCCTGCGGGTGGGGTCGGCGAGGGCCGAGAAGATCAGGCTGAGCCGATCGGTTGCCATCGTGGTATTCGCTCCGTATTTAATGCAAACGCTAATTAACTAACACGTTAAATATGCACGCGCATCCGCCCTCGCGTCAAGGGGGCCTGCCACTCGAGTACACCGGCACCAGATCAGAAAACGACAAAAGCGGGAGCAGGCAGGGGCCGGGGAGGACCGGTCCCTGCCTGCTCCCGCAGGCAGCTCGCTATTTCGACGCTACGAGAAGCGTCCGGGCCGGAAGGTGGCCAGCATCGGGTGCTTCTTGCCGGTCATGATCTCGCCCGCGAGAAGCTCGCCGGCGACGAGGCCGAGGGTGGCCCCGGAGTGGGTGAAGGCGACGAAGCAGCCGGGCACCTGGTCGAGTTCACCGAGGACGGGCTCACCGTCGCCGGGGATGGGCTTGTAGCCGATCTTCCAGGAGGCGGGCTTCAGTTCGGGGTGGCCGGCCATGAGTTTGGATGCCTCATCGGCAAGTTCCTGGACCACCTCGTCGGGGACGGTGAAGGAGCCGTCGGCGTGTTCGGTGATGTCCTCTTCGTACCAGTCGTGGTCCAAGGCGAAGGTGCTCCCGGGGTTGGGCCGGACGGCGGCGCGGGGAGTGTTCAGAACGGCCTTCACTTGGTGGTCCACAGGTTTCGTCAGCACGAGCATGGAGACGGGTGAACCGTTGGGGATTTCGACGCCGAGGGGCGCGACGACGGCGGGTGTTGCGGCGCCGCACGCCACGAGCACGGCGTCCGCCTCATAGGTGCCGCCAGCGGCGGTCTCTACGCCGGTGGTCCTGCCGGCGTCGACCGTGACGGACACTTTGCCTGCGTTGAGGACCAGTTCGCCGCCCCGGGCGTGGAATTCCTCCATCAGGTAGTCCACGAGGTCGGGCAGGCTGACCCAGCCTTCGCCGGGGTTGAAGATGGCATTGTCCGGAACGGCGTCTGCATCGATGCCCGGGGTGGCGGACGAAATCTGTTCAGGGGCCAGGAGCTTGGAGTCGTAGCCGATGGATTTCTCGTAAGCATGGCGGGTTTCCGTGACTGCCCCCTGCCCGGCGGCATTCCACATGAGGCCGCCGCCGAACTGCAGCCAGTCCCGGCCCGGGTCGGCGGCAAAAAGGGTGCGGTAGCGGTCCACGCCGGCGACCCGGAGCTGGTGGTACGGGGTGGACCGTTCCCCGGCGGAGTTCAGCCACGACAGCGAACGGCCGCTCGCCTCGCTGACCAGGCCACGCTCGGTCAGGAGGATCACGGAGGCGCCTTCGCGGAGCAGGTGGACGGCGGTGGAGACGCCGAGGATGCCGCCGCCGATGACGGCGACGCGTTTGGCTGAAGCAGTGGAGGACATTGGTTCTCCCTTTCTAAAAAATTGTGGCTGTACTGGTGCTGGCTCGTCCGGAAGTGGACCGGTCAGGCGAGGGCGTGGATTTTTTCGATGATTTTCAGGGCTTCGAGAGGCTCGGCGGGCTCGACGGGCAAGGGCCCGCGTCCATGGAGGGCGGCGGCCAGTTCAGTGTAGAAACGTGGGTAGGCTCCCCGCGCGGCAGGAACAGGGGCGGCAGAGCCGTCAACTCCCAGGACCCCCCAAGAGCCCTGGGGGTCGGCGCCGTAGACGGGATCCGTCGGCGCCATGCCGGCGGCGAGCGCGGGTTCCTGGCTGTCCAGGCCCCACTTGGTGTAGCCGGCTTCGGAGCCCAGGACATGGAAGCGTGGACCAACCTGGGCTGCCATCCCGTTCATCCAAAGCCGTGACCTGACCCCGGATTCGTGGAGCAGGGACACGAAGGCCTCGGTGTCGGCGCCCTCCGGTGCCGGGCCGTGGTTGGCGGTCTCCCCGTAGCTTTCCTCGATCGGGCCAAACAGCTGGATGGCCTGGTCGATGAGGTGGGCGCCGAGGTCGTGAAGAATGCCGCCGCCCTCGGCCAAGGTGGCGGAGTCCCGCCAATTCCCGAAGCCTTCAGGCCGCCACCACTCAAAGCGCGACTCGAACGTCCGGACCTCCCCCAAGGCGCCGTCAGCGAGGAGCCGCTGGAGCGTCAGGAAGTCGGCGTCCCACCGGCGGTTCTGGAACACCGTGAGCTGCACGCCGGCGTCGGATGCCCTGGTGATGAGTTCCTCACCGTGGGCCGCCGTCGTGACGAAGGGCTTGTCCACCACCACGTGGAGATTGTAGGCGATCGCCGTTGCGGCGAGGTCGAAATGTGTCAGAGGCGGGGTGCCGAGGACTACGAGGTCAAGATCTGCGGCGAGGGCGAACAGGGCATCCGGGGTGGGAACGATCCGGGCGTGCGGGTAGATCCTGGCCGCCTCGGCGGCGCGTTCGGGGTCGGCCGTCACGATGACATCGAGGGAATATGCGGGATCTGCTGCGACCAGTGGCGCATGGAAGACCTTGCCCGAGATCCCAAATCCGACGACGGCGGTGCGGATGGGTGCCGCTGTAGCCGTCCCCATCAGAGCACCTCAGAGAGGAAGCGCTGCAGGCGTTTGCTTTGGGGGTTGTCGAAGAGGTCGGCGGGCGCGCCGGCCTCGACGACTTCGCCCTCGTCCATGAAGACGACCTGGTCGGCGACCTTGCGGGCGAAGCCCATCTCGTGAGTGACCACCACCATGGTCATGCCGCGCTTGGCAAGGCCTGCCATGAGGTTCAGCACGCCTTTGACCAGTTCCGGGTCCAGGGCTGACGTGGCCTCGTCAAAGAGCATGACCTCAGGTTCCATGGCCAGGGCGCGGGCGATCGCGACGCGCTGCTGCTGTCCGCCGGAGAGGTCCCGGGGCCGGTGGTCGGCCCGTTCGGCGAGGCCTACCTCGGCCAGGCGGCGGCGGGCGTGGTCCCTGGCCTCGGCCTTGGGCATGCCCTTGACGCTCCACAGGGCCAGGGCCACGTTCTCGAGGGCGGTGTGGTCCGGGAAGAGGTTGAAGTGCTGGAAGACCATGCCGATGCGGGCGCGCAGGATGTCCGGCTTGACGCCCAGGGCGCTCTCGCCGGCCAGGAGCACGTCCCCGCTCTTGGGTTCGTGCAGGCGGTTGACTCCGCGCAGCAGGGTGGATTTGCCCGACCCGGAGGGCCCGATGATGCAGGTGGTGGTACCGGGCGCGACCGTGAGGCTGACGTTGCGGAGCACCTCGATGTCCCCGTAGGCCATGGTCAGGTTCTGCAGTTCCAGGCTGGAGCCGTGGAACGTCTCGACGTCCGGGGCGGCGTTGGTGGCACCGGAGGTGCTGTTGCTGGTGCTGTTGCTTGCGAGGCTCATGTGTTGCTCCCGGTGATCAGCGGTGATGCCGCATCAAGTTCTGTGACTTCCTTCAGGCCGCTGGTGGGCGGAGCGGGGCGGCGCCGGCCGGTGCGGAAGCGGTTGTCGAAGTAATTGACCAGGTGGGTCAGGGGGACCGTGATGACCAGGTAGAAGATTCCGGCCATGACCAGCGGTGAGAGGTTGCCGGAGAGGACGGCGGCGTCTTGGCCGACGCGGAAGAGTTCCCGCTCGGTGACCAGCAGGCCCAGGAAGTAGACCAGCGAGGAGTCCTTGACGATGGCGATGAACTGGTTCACCAGGGCCGGCAGGACGCGGCGGATGCCCTGCGGGACCACCACCAGGGCCATGGATTTCGCGTAGCTCATGCCCAGGGCGCGGCATGCCTCGCCCTGGCCCTTGTCCACGCTCTGGATCCCTGCGCGGAAGATTTCGCCGATGTAGGCACTGGCGATCAGGCTTAGCGCGATGATTCCCAGCGGGTACGGGGAGGGGCCGAAGATCGACTGGCTGAAGCGGGCGAATCCCTGGCCGATCAGCAGGATGGTCAGGATCGCGGGCAGGCCGCGGAAGAGGTCGGTGTAGATCCGGGCCGGAACCCGCAGCCATTTGGAGGGCGAGATGCCCATGACCGCGATGATCATGCCGAGGGCGACGCCGATGATGGTGGCGGCGATGGAGATGATCAGGGTGTTCAGGAGGCCAACCCCGAGGAGTTGGGGCAGAACTTCGGCCATCGCTTTGAAATCGAAGAAAGTACGGATGATGGTGCTGAACCAGTCCATGGTTGCTCTCAGACGTAGGTAGCTTGTGGGTCCCGGGCGGACCGTCGGTGGCGGTCCGCCCGGTCAGGTGGCAGCCGGGCTAGATGCCGGACGTGCGTGCGTTGCTGTGCGTGTCGGGACGTTACTTGCTGGCGGACGGGCTGGGTGCCGGGCTTGCCGTCTGCTCGGCCTTCGGCAGGTACTGCTCGGGCATCGGGGAGCCCGGGAACCACTTCTGGTACAGCTTCTTCCAGGTGCCGTCCTCCATCGCGGCGGCCAGGCCCTTGTTCAGGGCATCCTTGAAGGCGGTCTTGCCCTTCGCCACGGCAAAGCCTGCTGGAGCATCGAATGACGGGATATCGGCGGCACTGACCAGCCCGAACTGGGACTCATAGGACTTGGCGGCCTCATAGTCCAGGAAGTGCGCATCGACGGAGCCGCTGTTGACCGCGGCGATCGCGGTGTTGTTGTCCGGGAAGCGGACCAGGTTGGCGGACGTGAAGTTCTTGACCGCGTAAGCCTCCTGCAGGGTCCCCTGGACCACGCCGAGCCGCTTGCCGGACAGGCCGTTGGCATCCTTGATGCCCGAGTCCTTGGTGGTGATGACCGTCAGGTAGCCGGCGAGGTAGCCGTCGGAGAAGTCAACCGTTTCCTTGCGCTTGTCTGTGATGCCGATCGCGGCGACGCCCACGTCGAACTGGCCGTTGGAGACGGCGGCGAGCAGGCCGGAAAAGTCCTGGCCGGTGAAGACCACATTGTCCACCCCGGCCCGGTGGGCCACATCCTTGAACAGTTCGACGTCGAAGCCCGTGAAGTTACCCTTGGCGTCGGTGAACGTGTAAGGCTTCGAGTCGCCCAGGCTGGCCACCCGGATGGTGCCCGACTGGATCAGTCCGTACGGGTTGTCGGCCGTCGAGGTCGCCCCCGGGGACGAACCGGCACAGCCTGACAGTGCCAGGACCGTTGCGACAGCGGCCGCGACGAGCGCAGCCGGGCGCAAAATCATTCGTTTAGTCACTTCATTGTTCCAATCGTGGAAGTTAGGCGGCCTTCGGCCCTCTGCTCTGAATCCCTTGCTGAGTCCGGTCTCAACGCTTACGATTGAGACCGGACTCACATCGGGGTTGCTAAAAAATGTAACCCAAGCCACAACGGCCGTCAAGGCCCCTTCGAAAGGCCGCATATGAGCAGTAACAATTCACGGCGACGCGACATCACGGTTGCGGATGTCGCGAAGGCCGCACAGGTCTCCAAGGCCCAGGCTGCCCGCGCGCTGGGGAACTACGGCGCCGTCAGCGACGAGGTCCGGGAGCGTGTTCTGGCGGCAGCGGAGGAGCTGTCCTACCGACCGAACGAGCTCGCCCGCAGCATGAACACCGGAAAATCACACACCATCGGCGTAGTGGTCGGCGACATCGAAAACCCCCACTTCGGCCTGGCCACCAGGGGCATCACGGACACCGCCAAAAAGAGCGGCTTCAACGTCATCCTGGTCAACACCGATGAGGACACGGCGGCCGAAGTTGACGCTGTCCGGGTACTGCTGGACAAGCGCGTGGACGGCCTGATTGTGGCGCCGGCGTCCTCGGTCGAAACCCAACATCTACAGCGCGTTCAGGACTCCGGCCGGCCCTTGGTGCTGCTGGACCGAAAGGCCGGGCAGATGGACATAGAGACCATGGCCGTGAACATGGCCGATATTTCCCACGAGTCCACTCTCCACCTGCTGCAGGCCGGACACCGCCGGATCGCCTTCATTTCCACGCTAAGGACCGAATCTCCCTACCGCCCCGGAATGCTGCTCGATTCCTCGCAGATCGCGGAAAGACTTGACGGCATGCGGCAGGCCTTCCAGGAGCAGGAGTTGCCCTTCCCGGAGGACCTCGTGCGGTTGAACGCCGGTGATGCAGAATCCATCCGCCGCATTACCCGCGATGTGCTGCTCATGCCGAACCAGGCCACCGCCATCGTCGCTTCCGACGGGCTCATTGCCCTCAGCATCGTGGAGGCGATCCAGGAGCTGGAACTCGCCATCCCGGCAGACGTCTCGTTCCTCATGTATGACGACTTCTCCTGGACGCGCCTGACCACCCCGCCGCTGACAGTCATCGCGCAGCCCGTGTACAACATGGGCGTGGCCGCCGCGAAGGCACTGATCCGCCAAATCGAGGGCTTGCCGCCCGCGGTCCCCGCGCCCAAGTTCACCGCGACGCTGGTCCGCCGGGGATCCGTAGGGACGCTGAGACCGGCGGAAGCACACAGCTAGCACCAACGCCCCGGGGTGAACAGCCGGTTCCGCGTTCGGCTCGCCCTCGCGGGCCCGCGCTCCCCTGTGATGAGATTCACGCTCCATTTTCCGCCATCTGGCTTGAGCCTGCCGTGCGGCGCTGTGCACTATGGAAAGGCAAAGCCGGGAATCCTCGGCTGACGCAGCCCGATGTTCCTGCAGCCGCCAGATGGTCGCAGTGAAGGTCAGGCACCCATCCTGGTGGACGCAATGAGGCCAAACCGGTGAGCTCGCAGAGCTGCCAAGGTCTCAGGCGTTCCTGGTTTGGACCTACGACGGCTCCGCATCGGTGCGGCAGCCGGACACCCGGATCACGAATGGAAGCACTGAACAATGACGTTTGAATCTGCCACCTCTGAAACCCACAAGCTCTGGGACCGCGCCACCATGCACCACGAGCTGGATGCGCTGGTCCACGACCTCTCCGAGCGCCACAACACCGCCAAGAGCAACATCGCGGTCCACGCCAGCGGCCCGAACACCTTCACGTTCAGCCTGAGCCACGGAGCTTAAGGCCCGGTTTTCCGGCAGTTAGCAACGCCAAACGACGACGGCGGGAGTCACCTCCCGCCGTCGTCGTTTTTGCATTCGGGCAATTTCCACTACAGCCGCCCTCACGGGCGCATTTGTAACCCAGGTCACATTGCCTCTATTCTTTTATGGGGCCACAGCGTGGTGGCCCCGTTTTAGAGCGGAGATTCTGTGAACGAGAAGCTGCGGGTGCTGGTCCGAGTGGACCTCGACGGCGCCAAGGCCCACGTCAACGTCCAGGGGCATGTGACCTCCAAGAGCGTCCACGGCCTGTACGACGTGGTGAAGCGCGCTAGCTCGTTGGCCACCGGACTGTCACTGGAACTGGATGTCACCCGTGCACAGACCGAGCCCGACGCCATGGAGGAACTGCATGCGTGCGCGAAGTCGCATCATCTGCCTGTGCGCGTCGACCCGCTCCAGCACGACTATCGGCTCAGGATCCTGACGCCGGACCGTGCGATATCGCCGGCATCCTCACTCGTCCTGGCAGCCTGATTCAGGACGACGGCGGGCCTTCCCGCTGTCGTCGGCTTTAGTGAGCGGATCAGAACGCGGGGCCTCCGGGCTCGGCGAGCGGTTGCTCGCGCTGGAGCTGGGCGACCTTCGGATCGTTCTCGTCGGCGCCGTAGTCCGAGCGGCGGGTGATGTCCGTCCCGTCGGAGAGCTTCAATGCGCGGAAGAGCAGGGACAGGCCGGCGGCAACGATGAGGTTTATGGCAAACGCCACCACAGCGATGTAGACCTGCACGTCGGTGCCGGGAATGGGCGCGATGGAGCCGCCAAAGTTGGCCTTGGTGACGGGGTTGACCACGTTGTACGCCGCGACGGTGCCGTAGACGATGCCGGCCAGCCAGCCGCCGAACAGGGCCCACCGGTGGAACCAGCGGGTGTAGAGCCCCGCCACGATCGCCGGGAAGGTCTGCAGGATCCAGATGCCGCCGAGCAGCTGCATGTTGATCGCCGCTGACTGGTCCATGCCAATGACGAAGACCAGCGCACCGAACTTCACCACCAGGGAAGCGATCTTGGAGACTTTGGCTTCCTGCCGTGGTGTGGCGTCCGGCCGCATCAGGTCTCGGTAAATGTTGCGCGTGAACAGGTTCGCCGCGGCGATGGACATGATCGCAGCCGGGACCAGGGCACCGATGGCGATGGCGGCCAGGGCGATGCCGGCGAACCAGGACGGGAAGTTGTCGAGGAACAGCTGCGGCACCACGAGCTGCGGATTGACGGTGCCGTTCAGGTCGATGGGGTTCGTGCCGGCGAAGATGGCCACGTAGCCCAGGAGCGCCAGGAACCCCAGCATCAGCGAGTACAGCGGCAGGACTGCCGCATTCTTGCGGATCGTGTTCCTGCTCTTGGTGGCCAGGACGCCGGTGATCGAGTGCGGGTACATGAACAGTGCCAGGGCCGAGCCCAGGGCCAGGGTCCAGTAGGCGGAGTAACTGGCCGCGCCGGGAATGAACACTCCAACGGGTTTGCCGGTGGCCGGGTTGGTGGCACCGAGTTTCGTCTCGGCGGAATCGAAGATGGTTCCCCAGCCGCCGAACTTGATCGGAAGGTAGATGACTGCCACGAGCACCGCCAGATAGATCAGCAGATCCTTCACCACGGCGATCAGGGCGGGAGCCCGCAGCCCGGACGTGTACGTGTAGGCGGCCAGGACCACGAAGGCGATGATCAGCGGCAGGTCCGTCAGCAGCACGTTTTCCGCGCTGCCCAGGCCCAGCACCGTGAGCACGGCCCTGATGCCGACCAGCTGGAGCGCGATGTAGGGCATGGTCGCGACGATGCCGGTGACGGCGACGGCCAGGGTCAGCGCCCTGCTGCCGTAGCGGCCGCCCACGAAATCCGCGGGTGTGACGAATCCGTGCCGATGCGAGACGGACCACAGCCGGCTCATCAGGAGGAACACGATCGGGTACAGCACGATCGTGTATGGCACCGCGAAGAAACCGCTCACGGCCCCGGTGGCCCACATCGCGGCCGGAACGGCCACGAAGGTGTAGGCCGTATAGAGGTCGCCGCCGAGCAGGAACCAGGTCACCCAGGTTCCGAATCCGCGGCCCCCGAGGCCCCACTCGTCCAGGCTGTGCAGGCCGGTGCCCTCTCCCCGGCGCCACCGCGCTGCCACGAACCCCAGCACCGCCACCAGGACGAAGAGAAGGATCACAATTGTGAGTGCGATCCAGTTAATGGGCCGGTCCGGGGCGGCCAGCGGCACGGCGGCCGCGGCGTTCATCGTTCCTCCCCGGCGTCGGTCGTGTCCCGCACGGCTTCACGCCGGCGGCGGTCCTCCTTGCTAACCAGCCAGAAGGAAATCCCCACCAGGGCCGACGTGATCGGAATCCACGCCATCTGGTACCAGTAGAAGAAGGGCATACCGGCCAGGCTCGGATCGGCGACCGAATAGGCGGGCACAAACAACGGAACGACGACCGCGATGGTCAGCAGGATTCCGGTGATGGCATAAGGACCGGGTCTTGCTGGCCCGCGCGTTGGCATATCGTGCGTTGGCATATCAGGGCTGGACATCTCAGGGCTGGACATCGACGCCTCCTCTTCGAGACGGCCCCGGTGCGGGAACGCTTCCCGGGACGTGCCGGCGGCCTGGACCGTGTGTCGCGGCGGTCCCTAGGAACAGAATAGACACTGGATTTACTGTCCAACAGGGCAAACGCAATTGCCACCGGGCGGCCGCCACCCGGAGAATGGAGCCCATGACCGCTGTGACCCTGCTGGCCTTTGCCGGACTGTGCCTGCTGCTCTCCATCACCCCCGGCCCGGACACCTTCCTGGTGCTGCGGATCTCGCTGCAGAGTGCCGCGGCCGGCCTTGCCGCCGCGCTCGGCTCGGCCATTGCCGCCCTGGTCTGGGCCGCGCTGGTGGGCGTGGGGCTCGCCGCTATCCTGGAGGACTCCGCGGAAGTGTTCCGCTGGCTGAAGATCGCAGGCGGCCTGTACCTGCTGTATCTGGGAATCTCCTCGCTGATCCGGGCCCGCCGGACCAAGGTCCCGGCGGCGGAAGGGCAGGCTCCGCGCCGAAGCTACAGCCGGAAGGCCGGGTTCGGCGCCGGCGCGCTCTCGACACTGCTCAACCCCAAGGTCGGCCTCTTCTACCTCGCCGTCGTGCCGCAGTTCATCCCGCACGGCGGCAACACGCTGGACACCGCGATGGTGCTCGGTGCGATCGAAAGCGTCATCGGCTTCCTCTATCTGGCGGCCGTATCCGTCGTGGCTGCGAAGGCAATGGCCTGGCTGAAGCGCCCCCGGGTCAGCAGCTGGCTCGAACGTGGCAGCAGCGGCATCATCGCCGCCCTGGGCCTGGGCGTCCTGGCATCCAGCGCCAACGCCTGACCCGTGCCTCGGGCGCCGGCGAGTTTCTGTCCAGACATTAGGGCGCCGGCCAGCACTTCCCCCAACCCGTGGATTGGCGGAACCTAGTTTGCCGAGCTGGACGCGTCGCTGGATCGGTGCAGTGGATGCTGCCCGTCAGCGTCGCCGTGATCGGAACCTGTGAGAACCTCAACAACAGCGAGTTGACCGGTTGTGTCAGGGACGCCAGGGAATTGAACGTGTGGAGCAGCATCAGCAGCGGGCATGGGCGGCTCGCTCATAGAACGCATGCGCAGAAGCGCAATGGCGGAAATGAGGAACCACGCCACATTTGTGACAACTGATGGCCACGCTTGGTGGAATGCGCCATTGACGATAAAGGCACAAGCGCCGAGGAGGTTTGCCGTCTGGAAACCCTTGCCGGCCTTTAGCCAATTCATGGAGACAGCTAGGTATGCACTGAGTATGGCAGCGGCGCCTGCCCAGCCGGCAATTTCCCACAGCAGTTCCATGGTGTTCCTTCAGGTGTGGCCCGTCCGTTAGCGTCGGGCGGTGTCTTGTTGTTGGTTAGGACTTTGTTGGACGGCATTGCCGGATGGATCTGGGCACCCCGGAATAGGCATTTGGTCGGTGCTGGTGTCGCTGAGCTCTTGGGGTTCGGCCCATGCTTGGTAGCCGAGCGCAGCTTCGAACATTGTACGCGTGTGCCGCCCTGCGTGAATCACCCGGGCGGCACACCTGTTTCGTGCTCGACAGGGCCCTGGGGCGGACCACAAAAAAGGACCTCCGGTATCGGTTGGGATCGAATCCCGTCTCGATGCCGGAGGTCCCGGTTTTGGATCACGCCCCGGAGTCTGCGCCCCGGAGTGGCCGCGTCAGCGGAGCACCACTGTACGGTTTCCCTGCAGGATGACCCTGCCCTCGCAGTGCCAGCGGACGGCGTTGGAGAGCGCTTTGCATTCGGTGTCACGCCCCGCGGCCACGAGGTCTTCGGGCCCGTAGGTGTGGTCCACTTCCACCACCTGCTGGGCGATGATCGGTCCCTCGTCCAGCTCGGCGTTGACGTAGTGGGCTGTGGCGCCGACGGTTTTGACGCCGCGGGCGTACGCCTGGTGGTACGGCTTGGCGCCCTTGAAGCTGGGCAGGAAGGAGTGGTGGATGTTGATGGCCCGGCCGTCGAGCTCGCGGGTTAACTCGTCGCTGAGCACCTGCATGTAGCGCGCCAGCACCACGAGCTCCACGTCCATCCGGTCGATCAGTTCCAGGAGCCGCTGTTCGGCCGCGGGCTTGGTGTCCGGGGTGATGGGCACATGGAAGAAGGGGATTCCGTGCCATTCGACGGTCCGCCGGTGATCGGGATGGTTGGAGACGACGCCGACGATCTCGATGGGCAGTTCACCGGTACGGGCCCGGTACAGCAGATCGTTGAGGCAGTGCTCGAATTTCGAAACCATGATCAGGACGCGCCGTTTGCTCCCGTGCCGCCGCAGGTCCCAGCGCATGCCGAATTTATCGGCGACCGGAACAAACGCCTCCCTGAGCTGCTCAAGAGTGTTGTGGTCTCCGGCCGATTCGAAGTGGAGCCGCATGAAGAAGTGGCCGTCCAGCTGCGAGTCGAACTGTTTGCTTTCAAGGATGTCGCAGCCCTGGTCCAGCAGGAATCCCGAAACGCCGTGCACGATTCCGCGCCTCTCCGGGCAATCGAGGGTCAGGATGTGCTCCACGGTGGTGGCCGGCTTTTCGGCAGAGGTCTCAGTTTGGGTCATGGTCATCGCTCAGCACTCGATCACATTCACGGCGAGGCCGCCTCGGGACGTTTCCTTGTACTTGGTTTTCATGTCAGCTCCTGTGTCGCGCATGGTTTTGATGGCCTTGTCGAGGGAGACCTTGTGGCTGCCGTCCCCGTGAAGGGCCAGCCGGGCAGCGTTGATGGCCTTCACGCTGGCGATGGCGTTGCGCTCGATGCAGGGGATCTGCACGAGGCCGCCCACCGGGTCGCAGGTGAGCCCGAGGTTGTGTTCGATGCCCACTTCCGCGGCGTTCTCCACCTGGGCCGGCGTTCCGCCCAGGACCTCGCAAAGCCCTGCGGCGGCCATTGAACAGGCAGACCCCACCTCCCCCTGGCACCCCACTTCCGCGCCGGAGATGGAGGCGTTCGTCTTGAACAGAATTCCGACGGCGGCCGCGGCCAGCAGGAAGCGGACCACGCCGTCGTCGTCGGCTCCGGGGACGAACTTGACGTAGTAGTGCAGGACCGCCGGAACGATGCCTGCGGCTCCGTTGGTGGGCGCGGTGACGATGCGGCCGCCGGCGGCGTTCTCTTCGTTGACGGCGAGGGCGAACAGGTTCACCCATTCCATCGCCAGCAGCGGGTCCGCGGGCGCCTGGACGAGGGAGGGCGTGCCTGCCGCGGCTTCGGCGGTGGCGGCCGAGGCCGTCAGCGTCCGGAACAATGCCGGGGCGCGGCGCGTCACGTTCAGCCCGCCCGGCAGGATGCCCTCCGCATTGCAGCCGTTCTGCACGCATTCGCGCATGACCGCCCAAAGGTCCAGAAGCCTGGCGCGGAGTTCGGCTTCGGTGCGCCACGTCAGTTCGTTGGCCAGCATGACGTCGGAGATGGACATGTCCTCCCGGCGGCAGATCTCCAGGAGCTCATCGGCCGTGCTGAAGGGGTAGGGCAGCACGGTGTCATCCGCCACCACCCTATCCGCGCCCTCCGCATCGCCGTCCACCACGAAGCCACCACCGATGGAGTAGTAGCTCCGCTCCCGCAGCACCGCGCCGGTGTGGTCCAGGGCGCGGAAGGTCATGCCGTTCGGGTGGGCGGGAAGGGATTTGCGGCGGTGCAGCACCACGTCCTCGTCCCAGTTGAAATCAACCCGCTGGGTTCCGCCGATGTGCAGCTCGGCGTCCAGCGCCGCGGCCGCCACCCGGTCGTCGGCGGTGAAGGTGTCCACCGTCTCCGGTTCGAGGCCCTGCAGTCCGAGGACCACCGCCTTGTCGGATCCGTGCCCGCGGCCGGTGGCGCCGAGGGAGCCGAACAGCTCTGCCTGGACCCGGACCGTGGAGCTGAGTTGCCCGTCGCCCTTGAGCCCGTCGGCGAACAGTTTGGCCGCCCGCATCGGGCCCACGGTGTGCGAGGACGAGGGCCCGATGCCTACGGAGAACAGATCCAGGACGCTGAGCGCCATTAGGGGACCTCGGCTGAGGCGTACTCCCGCATGGCGTCCAGGAGCCACCGGCCCAGGAAGTCGGCAAAGGACGCCCTCGGGAGGACCCGGAAGCTTTCCTCGCCGGTCTTCCAGAGGATGGCCGGGATGTTGCCGATCACCGTGGAGTAGGCCGTTCCGGCGTTGAACTCCCGGGGGTGCAGGTCCAGCGAGCAGCCTTTTTCCAGCACCGCCCGGGCCCGCGGGCCGGTGAGTTCGAAGGTGGTGCGGTTGGCGGACAGGTCCACCACCTGGCCTTCGCCGTCGGCCAGCGCGGACTGCAGGGCCGGGATCAGGTCGCCGCCCAGTGACTCGTGCGCTTCCGCGGGGGCCACCACGAGGAACTCGGCCGGCCCCAGCCACAGCACGGAGGTGTCACCGCTGCTGCGGATTTCACCGGATGCCGCGGGAAGCCCTCCTGTAACGGACGCGAGCCGTTCCGCTGTTTCGGTGCCGGCGGCCGCCCGGAGTCCCACCAGGGTGAGGAAGGGCAGCTCGGCCAGTTCAACGGTGCCTGCCAGGGAGCCCGTTGCGAAGGCTTCCAACAGGTGCGATGCAGGGCTGGTGCGGGCGGCAAGGTCCTTTTCTGCGGGGTGCCTTGCGGAGGTGTGGGATGCTGCTGTTTCAGCCATCTTTGCGGGTTCCTTCGGGGTCAAAAAGCACGGTCTCTGCGACAACAACGTCCACCAGTTGATCGCCGGCGGCTGCCACCAGGGTTTCCCCGATGCGGTTGCGGCCGTTCTTGATCAGGGCCAGGCCGAACGACCTGCCCAGCGCTGCGCTGTGGTAGCTGGAGGTCACGAAGCCCTCCATGGGCACCGGTCCATAGGCCGGGTTGGTGGAGCGGCCCTTTTCCACGAGCTGGGTTCCCTCGGGAAGCCGCAGCGTGCCGTCCACGGGCAGGACGCTGACCAGGTGCTTGCGGTCCTCGCGCTGCGCGTCGGCCCGGGAGTAGGAGCGCTTGCCGATGAATTCCTTGGCCTTGGACACCACCCATTCCATGCCGGCGTCCTGGGGGGTGACGGTTCCGTCCGTGTCCTGCCCGACAATGGGGTAGCCCTTTTCGGCGCGCAGCACGTGCATGGTTTCGGTGCCGTAGGGGGTGATGTTGAATTCAGCCCCGGCGGCTGCCACGGCTTCCCAGGTGTTGAGGCCGTACCAGGTGGGGATGTTGATTTCGTAGGCCAGTTCACCGGAGAAGGAGATCCTGCAGATGCGGGCCTGCACGCCGGAGGCGAGGGTGGTTTCGCGGAAGGTCATGAACGGGAAGGCGTCGGCCTCCAGTCCGCCGTCGGCGGCCAGCTCCGGGGCCACCTTGGCGATCACCGCGCGGGATTTGGGCCCGACGACGGCGATGGTGGACCACTGTTCGGTCACCGAGGTGCAGTGCACGTCCAGTTCCGGCCATTCGGTCTGCTTCCATTCCTCCAGCCAGTCCAGGACCTTGGCGGCACCGCCGGTGGTGGTGGTCATGAAGTAGCGGTCCTCGTCCAGGCGCAGGGTCACGCCGTCGTCGAAGATCATGCCGTCCGCCATGCACATTACGCCGTAGCGGGCAGAGCCGGGGGCCAGTTTCTTGAACGCGTTGGTGTAGATGCGGTTGAGGAACTCCCCCGCATCCTTGCCCCGGATTTCGATCTTGCCCAGGGTGGTGGCGTCCATGAATCCGACGGATTCCCGGACGGCGGCGCACTCGCGGAGCACCGCTGCGTCCATGTCCTCCCCGTCCTGCGGGTAGTACCAGGGCCGCTTCCACTGCCCCACGTCCTCGAACAGTGCCCCCTGCGCCGCGTGCCACGGGTGGATGGAGGTGACGCGGGCGGGGTCGAACAGTTCGCCGCGCTGGCGTCCGGCCAGTGCCGCGAAGGCCACGGGGGTGAACGGCGCCCGGTAGGTGGTGGTGCCGATGTCGCCGATGCCGCGGGATGCCTCCCCCGCCTGCCGGAGGGCGGCGGCGATGACGCCGATGGCGTTGACGCCGGACGTCTTGCCCTGGTCGTTGGCGGTGCTGATGGAGGTGTAGCGCTTGATGTGCTCCACGGACCGCATCCCGGCCCCGGTGGAGCGCAGCACGTCGGCGACGGACTGGTCCCGCTGGAAGTCCACGAAGTGGTGGTGCCAGTCATCCGGTGTGCCGGTCTGGCCGGGCACCAGCCACAGCTGGCGGGTGGGGCCGGAGGCCTTCGGCTCGCCGATCACGGCCGGGACGACGTCGGAGGTGAAGCCGGCGGCGATGGCCGCGGCCGCACCGGCGGAGATGCCTTCGGCGAAGCAGTCCGCGAGTTCGAAGCTGCCGCGGCCGGAGCCGATGATCTGCTGGTCCCGGACGGCGGTGCTCGGCACGAAGGCCGCCAGGTCCTCGTCCCAGCGCAGCTTTCCCTGCCGCTGCGAGTGCAGGTGCACCAGCGGGCTCCACCCGCCGGCCACGGCCAGCAGGTCGCAGGCGATCTCTTCGACGCCGGAGGTGAGTTCGCCCTCGTTGTTGATGCTGCGGACGGTCACACCGTCGAGGCGTCCTGCGCTCTCCGCCGTGCCCTCTCCTTCGGAGGACGCCGTGTTGGCCACGGCGCTGCCGATCAGCACGCGGGTGCCGGATTCGACGGCGGCGGCGGCCACCGGGGTGAGGCCCGGACGGGCATCGACGACGGCCGCGACCTTGATGCCGGCGGCCTGGAGGTCCGCGGCCAGGGCGTAGGCGGAGTCGTTCGTGGTGCTGATGACCACGCGCTGCCCGGGGGCGACGGCATAACGGTTGAGGTAGGTGCGGACGGCCGAGGCGAGCATGATGCCGGGGCGGTCGTTGTTTTCGAAGACCAGGGGCCGTTCGTGGGCGCCGGGGGCGAGGACCACTTGCTTGGCACGGACGTGCCAAATCCGCTGGCGGGACACGCCGGAGGCTGCCGGGCCGGGCAGGTGGTCGGTGCGGTTCTGCACCGCGATGACGTAGTTGGCGTCGTAGGCGCCGAAGGCTGTGGTGCGGTTCAGGACGGTGCATTCGGCCCCGGAGACGAGTTCGCTCTCCACGTCCGACACCCATTCCAGGGCGGGCTTGCCCTCAATGGTCTCGGCCAGTCCTGGGGCGGTGGAACCGGACAGGAGCGTCCCGCCCAGTTCGGGCTGGTCGTCCATGAGGATCACGCGGGCACCGGTGCGCACGGCCTCGCGGGCTGCGGCCAGGCCGGCGGGCCCGCCGCCGATCACCAGAACGTCCGTGTGGACGTACTTCTTGTCGTACTCGGCGCGGTCGTCTTCCGGGTCCAGCCTGCCCAGGCCGTTCAGCAGGTCTGCAGCAAGGCCGTCCACGAGGGTGACGGTGGTGGCGGGGAGCATGGATTCGGCGACGTGGCCCGGGAACCGCGGTTCGATCCGGACCAGGGCGTTGGGTTCCTCCACCCCGGCGGCCAGGATGCCGCGGGGCCGGTCCTCGTAGAGTGAGTTGCCGGCGGCGACCCGGCCGTTGGCGAGCAGGGCCGAGGCGAGCGTGTCACCGGGGTGGCCGGTGAATTCCTCGCCGTCCACGCTGAAGCGCCAGGTGATGCTGCGGTCGATGCGTCCGCCGGTGCTGAGGCGGTTCTGCTGGGTGGTCATTGAACGGCGCCTTCCGGTGATGCAGAGGTGGTCTTGGCGGATTCGGGGCGTGGTGCGCCCATGGGGTAGATGGCCTGGATGTCATAGGTGACAGTGTCCCTAAGCATGTTGAACCACTGCCGGCAGCCGGTGCTGTGGACCCAGCGTTCGGCGAAGGCGCCCTTGGGGTTGTCCCGGTAGAACAGGAGTTCGGCCCATTCACGGTCGTTCAGCGCGGCGGGGTCTTTGGGGTACGGCACGTGGGCCTGGCCGCCGTAGTGGAATTCGGTTTCGTCCCGCGGGCCGCAGTTGGGGCACGGTATGAGGAGCATGTGCGTCTTCTTTCTGGTGGACGGCGGCTAGTGGGCGACGGCGGCGGCGCCGTGTTCGTCGATGAGGGCGCCGGTTTCGAAGCGTTCCAGCGAGAACGGCTGGTTCAGTTTGTGCGGGGCGCCGGTGGCGATGGTGTGGGCGAACGTGAGGCCGGCCGCCGGGGTGCCCTTGAACCCGCCGGTGCCCCAGCCGCAGTTGACGAACATGTTCTCCACCGGTGTCGTGCCCACGATCGGGGAGGCGTCCAGGGTGGTGTCGACGATCCCGCCCCAGGTCCGGAGCACGTGCGCCCGGGCGAAGATCGGGAAGAGTTCGACGGCGGCAGCCATCTGCTGCTCGATCACGTGGAAGGAACCGCGCTGGCCGTAGCCGTTGTAGGAGTCAACGCCGGCGCCCATGACCAGTTCGCCCTTGTGGGCCTGCGAGACGTAGACGTGGACGTGGTTGGACATGACGACGGTCGGGTGGACCGGCTCGTGCAGTTCGGAGACCAGCGCCTGCAGCGGGTGGGACTGGATGGGCAGGCGGAAGCCTGCCATTTCGGCCAGGACCGAGCTGTGGCCGGCGGCGCACAGGCCCACCTTTTCGGTGTGGATGGTGCCCCGGTTGGTCTTGACCCCCACCACGCGTTCGCCGTCCTTGAGGAACCCGGTGACCTCGCAGTTCTGGATGATGTCCACGCCCAGCTCATCGCATTTGCGGGCGAAGGCCCAGGCGACGTGGTCGTGCTTGGCGATGCCTGCCCGCGGCTGGTAGGTGGCGCCCATCACGGGGTAGCGGATGTTGTCGCTGATGTTCAGGATGGGGCACAGTTCCTTGACCTGCTGCGGGTCCAGCCATTCGGCGTCGACGCCGTTGAGCTTGTTGGCGCCCACGCGCCGCATGCTTTCGCGCACGTCGCCCAGCGTGTGGGCCAGGTTCATGACGCCGCGCTGGCTGAAGAGGAAGTCGTATTCGAGCTCCTCCGGCAGGATCTCCCACAGTTTGAGGGCGTGCTCGTAGATCGCCGCGCTCTCGTCCCAGAGGTAGTTGGAGCGGATGATCGTGGTGTTCCGCGCCATGTTGCCGCCGGCCAGCCAGCCCTTTTCCAGGACCGCGATGTTCGTCATGCCATGGTTCTTCGCCAGGAAGTACGCGGTGGCCAGGCCGTGTCCGCCGCCGCCGACAATGACAGCGTCGTAGGAGGACTTGGGCTCGGGGTTCCGCCAGAGGAAGTCCGGATGTTCCGGAAGCTGCTGAGTGCTCACAGGGCGGCTCCAATCAGGTCTGCCTCGGCCCCGGCCAGTGCGGCGTCGGTGGTGAGGTGCGGGTAAAGGGGGAACTGTGCGGCGAGGGCGGTCACCCGGGCACGGAGTTCGGCGGCCGTGTCGGCCTCAAGGGTGCCGGTGTCCGCTGCGGCGATCAGCGCCGTCGCGATGATGTCCGCCACTTCACTGAAGGCGGCGGCGCCGAACCCGCGGGTGGCCAGCGCCGGCGTGCCGATCCGGAGCCCGGAGGAGACCATCGGCGGGCGGGGGTCGAACGGAACGGCGTTGCGGTTCACCGTGATGCCGATCCGGTGCAGGGCGTCCTCGGCCTGCTGGCCGTCCAGTTCGGAGTTCCGCAGATCCACCAGGACCAGGTGGACGTCGGTGCCGCCGTTCACGACGGAAATGCCGGCAGCCTCGACGTCGGGCCGGAGGAAGCGTTCGGCCAGCAGCTTCGCGCCCTGCAGGACGCGCTCCTGGCGTTCCTTGAACTCCGGGGATCCGGCCAGCTTGAAGGCGACGGCCTTGGCGGCGATGACGTGCTCCAAGGGTCCGCCCTGCTGGCCGGGGAAGACGGCGGAGTTGATCTTCTTGGCGTATTCCTCCTTGGCGAGGATCACTCCGCCGCGGGGTCCGCCGAGGGTCTTGTGCGTGGTGGTGGTGACGACGTCCGCGTACGGGACCGGGTTGGGGTGCAGCCCGGCGGCGACGAGTCCGGCGAAGTGCGCCATGTCCACCATCAGGTAGGCGCCTACGAGGTCGGCGATGCGGCGGAATTCGGCGAAGTCCAGCTGGCGGGAGTAGGCGGACCAGCCGGCGACGATGAGCTTGGGCCGGTGTTCCAGGGCCAGGGCTTCCACCTCGGCCATATCCACCCGGAGGTCGGATTCGCGCACGTGGTACGGAACCACATTGTAGAGCTTGCCGGAGAAGTTCATCTTCATGCCGTGGGTCAGGTGGCCGCCGTGGGCCAGGGAGAGTCCCATGATGGTGTCGCCCGGCTGCAGCAGCGCGAACATTGCTGCGGCGTTGGCCTGGGCGCCGGAGTGCGGCTGCACGTTGGCGAATTCGGCGCCGAACAGGGCCTTCACGCGGTCAATGGCCAGTTGCTCGACGACGTCCACGTGCTCGCAGCCGCCGTAGTAGCGCTTGCCCGGGTAGCCTTCGGCATATTTGTTGGTCAGGACCGAGCCCTGTGCCTCCATCACCGCTGCCGGAGCGAAGTTCTCCGAGGCGATCATTTCAAGGGTGGACTGCTGGCGTTCCAGTTCCTGCGCCACGGCAGCAGCAACATCGGCATCCACGCTGGCAAGAGAGGCATTGAGTGCGTCCGGCATATTTCTCCTTAGAGCTTTTCGAGTCTTGATCCACAACTGATCTTCAACTGATATATTAGAACTGACGTAATAGTATGTTCTAGATCACTACGTGGTCAATAGGAGGGTGAAAGTCTCGATGAGCCTGACGCTAGAGAACCAACTCGCGGGCGGCGGGGAACTCTCGCTGGCCGAGCAGGCCTACCAGCACCTGCGGGACCGCTTGATCATGCTGGAGATCCGGCCAGGAGAGGCCATCAACGACGGCAAGCTCGCCGCCGAACTCGGCATCGGCCGCACACCGGTGCGCGAAGCCCTGAAGCGCCTGGAAAGCGACCATCTGGTGGTCTCCTACCCGCGCCGGGGAACCTTTGCCACTGCCGTGGACATCACCGCGCTGGCGGACGTGTCCGAGATCCGGGAGTCCCTCGAACCCCTCGCCGCCAGGCGCGCCGCGAAGCTCGCCACGCCTGCGATGCGCTCGGAACTGCGGAGCACGGCCGGCGCCATTGCCGGCATCGACCCCGCCGGAGACCCTTACGACCTCATGCGGTACGACATCAAAGTGCACCGCCTCATCTACCGGGCAGCAGCGAATCCGCACCTCGAGGACGTCCTGATCCGTTACGACAACCTGGCCACCCGGATCTGGTGCATGGTGCTGGAGAAGGTCCCCTCCGTCGTCGAACACATTGCCGAGCACGTGGAGCTCCTGGAGACCATCGCCGACGGGGATTCGGACCAGGCCGGCAAACTGGCCCTTGAACACGTCACCAGCTTCGAGCAGGCCATCCGCAGCGTGCTCTGAACCGCTGCTCTCGGCCCGCGGGCACACCCGGCGCGCGGGTGCGCACCCCTCCCGCTTCCGGGGCATCGTGGGATGACCTCCATCGTGCGGCATGATGAGGATCATGACCATTGCAAAGTCCGTGCTGCTCTTTATCCTGGCCGCCGCCGCCGAGATCGGCGGCGCCTGGCTGGTGTGGCAGGCCGTCCGGGAGGGCCGCGGCTGGTGGTGGGCCGGATTCGGGATCATCGCCCTTGGCCTGTACGGTTTCGTGGCGACCCTGCAGCCTGACGCGCACTTCGGGAGGATCCTGGCCGCCTATGGCGGCGTGTTCGTCGCTGGGTCCCTGGTATGGGGCATGGTCTTCGACGGGTTCCGGCCCGACCGCTGGGACGTCATCGGATCGCTGATCTGTGTGGCGGGGGTGGCCGTGATCATGTTCGCTCCCCGAGGGCCTGTTACCTAGGAGGGCGTCAGGGAGGTTGCTAGTCAGTGCCCTGCGCGGCCCGCGGATAGGCGCCCATCAGCGCTGCTGACACCATCCAGACTAGGCCGATCGCCCCCACGGTCGCCGCGCCGCCGAATCCTGCGGCTGACGCGGCGAGCGCCGCGCCCCCGGCAGAGGCGCTGGCACGGAAGCCTGCGCTCACGGTGAAGATCTGAGACTTCAGGTGTGCCGGGCTGTGCCAGTTGCGAAGGTAGAGCATGGCAGCCGCAGTGGGAGCCGTGAAGACGCCGGATAGACCGATGGCGATGACGGTCCACGTGGTGCCCAGATCGAACGCGGCCGCGATGGTGAGCAGTCCTGTAGCGAGGAAACCCGCCGTCATGGCGGAGTGGGGGCGGCGGCGTGTGGGCCGGGCCGTCTCGTAAAGGGCTCCCAGAAGACTGCCGATGGCAAAGGACGTCACCACCGCGGCGCCGTCGCCGGGCGATCCGACCCGCTCGATGGAGAGCGCAACCGCCGCGATCGCCAGACCGCCTTGGCCAAGCTGGGTCAGGGTGGAGGAAGCGGTGACCACCGCCAGCGGCCGGTGGCTGAAGATTCTGTGCAGCCCAGATTTGATGGCCAGCCACGGCGATCCTCCCGTCCCTGTGTGGGGGCGAAGTCCGACGGCGGGAGCGGCTACCGCGCCCACGGCGGCGGCGGCCGCCAGCACCCAGAGGGCGGTCTGGGCCGGCAGAAACATCGAGATGACGGCCACGAGCGCCGGGCCGGCCACGGCCGAGACGTTGTAGCAAAGGGCGTCGTAGGCGAAGGCCCGGCGCCCATCAGGAATTGTGCCGGCCACGAAGCTGGACAGCCCGCCCATGTAAAAGGGAGCCACCGCCCCGGCCGCGGCCAAAACAACTAACGCGACCGGCACCGGTATCTGGCCGAGAAAGGCAGCCACCGCAAACGCAGCCGCCGTGATGATCCCGGCCGCGGCCACCAGCAGGGCCGGCCGGCGCGCCCGGTCCAGCGCGGCCCCCACCAGAGGGGCAGCAAGGACACTCGGCCCGAGGGATGCCGCAACCAGAAGGCCCCCGACGGCCACATCGCCCAGGCGCTCCACTGCCAGAAGGGGGAGCGCCACAGCCGCTCCGGCACTCGCCATTCGTGGTGGTAGCGACGCGGCCAGATAACGGACGACGCTCATCTTGTCTTCAGTTCCTCTTGTTCTTCAGTTCCTTCCGGCCTTTAACTCATTCGTTGCAGGTACCGCCGTCGAGCATTGCCCAGTTCTTCGCCGGATGCAATTTTCGCCCCCGGGTGGAACAGAAGTTCGAATCTACGCGCGGGACCTGCCGCGGACGAAGTGGAAGATTAGGACGACCACGGCAATAACCAGTAGTAGGTGGATTAGTGCGCCGCCGATATTGGCGATCAGGCCGAGAAGCCAGAGAACGGCGATGATGATGGCTATCCAAAGCAACACGAGAATCTCCTTCGTTTGGCGGATGGAAAAGCTAGTTTTGTGCTATTCGGCTGTGGTGCCTATCACCCTATGCCAGGAACTGGTTGCCGGAAATAGCCGCACGCCGGGCCTGCCCTGATGGAGAATGCCTTCATGACCAACGACGCTCTCCGGCCTGTCTACTTCCTCTCCGACAGCACCGGCATCACCGCGGAAACTCTCGGCAATACCTTGCTGACGCAGTTCCCCGCGAACAACTTTGACCGCATCACGATCCCCTTCATCACCACAGCCGAACAGGCCAGGACCGTGGTCGGGACCATCGACCGGTTCGCCGCCACGGGCCTGCGGCCGATCGTCTTTTCCACTGCAGTTAGCAGCGAAATCCGTCGGGTCCTGGCGACGTGCAAGGGAATCATCGTGGACCTCATCGGGATGCACGTCGGACAGTTGGAGCAGGCCCTCGGCTCCCCGGCCAGCGGCGAACCCGGCAGAGCCCACGGGTTGGGCAACGCGGAGCGGTATCAATCCCGGATGGCCGCCGTCGAATACGCCATGGAACACGACGACGGCCAGAGCCTGCGTGCGCTCGAAAAGGCCCAGGTCATTCTGGTGGCGCCGTCCCGGTGCGGGAAAACGCCCACCACGATGTATTTGGCCCTGCAGCACGGGATCTTCGCCGCGAACTTCCCGCTGGTCGACGAAGACTTCCGCCGGGAAGGGCTCCCCAAGCCCCTGAGGCCCTTCGTGTCGAAGTGTTTCGGCCTGTCCTCCAACCCGTTGCGCCTGAGCCAGATCCGCACGGAACGGCGCCGCGGCTCGTCGTACGCCTCGCTGCGGCAGTGCGGTTTCGAACTGCGCAGCGCCGAGCAGTTGTACGTCTCCCATAGGATTCCCTACCTGAATTCGGCCACCGTCTCCGTGGAAGAAATGGCAGCCACCATCCTGCAGCGGATGAACCTCAAACATTAGGGAAAAGTTTCACAAATTCGGTGTGGCGCACGTCATATGGAAACGGCACTGCGGACCTGTCACTGTGGACGGGACCCGCGCCCCGCAACCGGCCATCGCCGCGGGCGGGGCGGCGCAATTGCATGCCATCATCTGCAAAGGAGCAGCAAGAATGACGACAGACATCCTGTGGTTTTCAGAACTAGGACTCAAGGACCTGGACCGGGTGGGCGGAAAGAATGCCTCCCTTGGCGAGATGGTTCAGAACCTGACCTCTGCCGGGGTCCAGGTCCCGGACGGGTTCGCCACCACCGCGGATGCCTACCGCAATTTCCTGGCAGCTTCTGGCCTGGACCAGAAAATCGCCGACCGCCTGGTCGGTCTGGACACCGATGACGTCACGGCCCTGGCCTCGGCCGGCCAGGAGATCCGGGCACTGGTGCGCCAGACGCCCTTCCAGCCGGAGTTTGAAGCGCAGATCCGGGACGCTTACCAGCAGCTCGTGGACAAGCACGGCGGCTCTGAGGACCTGTCCTGGGCGGTCCGTTCCAGCGCCACGGCGGAAGACCTTCCCGATGCCTCCTTCGCCGGGCAGCAGGAAACATTCCTGAACGTCCGCGGAATCGAGAACATCCTGCTCGCCGTCAAGGATGTGTTCGCGTCCCTCTACAACGACCGGGCGATTGCCTACCGCGTACACCACCGGTTCGAACATGCCGAGGTGGCGCTCTCGGCCGGCATCCAGCGCATGGTGCGCTCCGACATCGGGGCCTCCGGCGTCATGTTCACCATGGACACGGAGTCCGGGTTCCAGGACGCCGTGTTCGTCACGTCCTCCTACGGCCTCGGCGAGGCTGTAGTGCAAGGCGCCGTCAACCCGGACGAATTCTACGTCTACAAGCCCGCGCTGCAGGCCGCCCGTCCCGCCATCCTCAAGCGAGGGCTGGGCGAGAAGGCCCTCCAGATGACGTACACGGCCAGCCGCGAGATCGGCCGCACCATCGACTTCGTCCCCGTTGAGGCTGCATTGCGGAACCGCTTCAGCCTCAACGACGACGACGTCGAACAGCTGGCCCGGCACGCCGTCGCCATTGAGAACCACTACGGCCGCCCGATGGACATCGAGTGGGGCAAGGACGGGGTCGACGGCGGCCTGTACATCCTGCAGGCGCGCCCGGAAACCGTGCAGTCCCGACGGGCCTCCGGCAGCCTGAGCCGTTTCCGCCTCGAAGGGACCGCCCGGGTGCTGGTCGAGGGTCGTGCCATCGGGCAGCGCATCGGCGCCGGCAGTGTCCGCATCCTCACGGCGATTGACCAGATGGCCGCCTTCAAGACCGGCGATGTCCTCGTCGCCGACATGACCGACCCGGACTGGGAACCGATCATGAAGCGTGCCTCCGCGATCGTGACCAACCGCGGCGGCCGCACATGCCATGCCGCGATCATCGCCCGCGAACTGGGGATACCCGCCGTCGTCGGCACCGGGAACGCCACGGACGCGCTCTCCGACGGCCTCGACGTGACCGTCTCCTGCGCCGACGGCGAGACCGGCCTGATCTACGAGGGGCTCCTGGATTTCAGCGTCGAGGAAACCGAAATTACCGAGCTTCCCGAAGCCCCGGTCAAGGTCATGATGAACGTCGGCACGCCGGAGCAGGCGTTCACCTTCGCGCAGCTGCCCAACCACGGAGTGGGCCTGGCCCGGCTGGAATTCATCATCAATCGCCAGATCGGCATCCACCCCAAGGCACTGCTGAACCTGGACGAACAGCCGGCGGACGTCGCCGCGGAAATCCGTGAGCGGATCGCCGCGTACGACAGCCCGCGCGACTACTACATCAAGCGTCTGGCCGAAGGCGTGTCCACCATCGCGGCGGCCTTCGCGCCGGAACCGGTGATTGTGCGCATGTCCGACTTCAAGTCCAACGAGTACGCGAACCTGATTGGCGGACCCGCCTACGAGCCGCACGAAGAGAACCCGATGATCGGCTTCCGCGGCGCCTCACGTTACCTGGAGCCGTCCTTCCGGGACTGCTTCGACCTTGAGTGCGAGGCACTGTCCTTCGTCCGCAACGAGATGGGGCTGACCAACGTCAAGCTGATGATCCCGTTCGTGCGGACCCTGGACGAGGCCCGCGGCGTCATTGAACTGTTGGCGGAGAACGGCCTCACCCGCGGCGAGAACGGCCTCGAGGTGATCATGATGTGTGAGATTCCGTCCAACGCGCTGCTCGCCGACGAGTTCCTGGACTACTTTGATGGCTTCTCCATCGGCTCCAACGACATGACCCAGCTGACCCTGGGGCTCGACCGGGATTCTGCGGTCGTCTCGGGTGGCTTCGATGAACGCGACCCTGCCGTGAAGAAGCTCCTGAGCCTGGCAATCAAGGCTTGCAAGGCCCGCGGCAAATATGTGGGCATCTGCGGCCAGGGTCCCAGTGACCACACGGACTTCGCCGAGTGGCTCGTCGACGAAGGCATCGATTCCGTCTCCCTGAACCCCGACACCGTGGTGGATACCTGGCTCCGGCTCGCCGGCGCGGCCGTGGCGGGCGCCGCGGCGAACTAACAGCACGATACTGCAGCGGACGCAGAGTGGAGGATCGCCGTTGGCGGTCCTCCACTTGTCTTAAACCGCGCGCCCTGGCTTCGTTTGCAGTTGCGGGCAGCGCCGCTCCTAAGGTGCGGAAATGAACATCACCTGCAGGCTGGACTATCGTCTAAACAGAAAAGGGCCGCGCGACACCGACGACTAACCCGGACGCTCTCCCGACGCCGACATATCAAAATAATTGGGTACCCGGCGCCCAACCAGCTTGCTGGCAGGGCTCAGCCACCGCTGCCCTCCGGCCGAACGAATTGAGGATAGCGGTTTGGACGGAGTCTTAAAGGGGTTCTTTGTGGTGGGCGCAGTAATGCTCGTCGGCTACGTTTTGGCCAGGACGAACGCCCTCGGGCCCCACGGGACGAAGGTGCTGTCCACCCTCACCTTTATGGTTGGCCTGCCGAGCCTGATGTTCTCAACGATCGCTTCCCGCCATATTTCCGAAGTCCTCAGCCAGACCGGGCTGATCTCGGTGGTCACGGCTCTGGCCGTGATGGCACTGTTCGCCGCCACCGGCGCGGTTGCCAGGTGGGGTGTCCGGCGGACCACCATCGGGGCGCTGTCCACGGGGATAGTCAATTCCACGAACCTCGGCGTTCCGTTGTCACTGTACGTCCTCGGCAGCGCCACCTTCGTTACCCCCATCATGCTGTTCCAACTGGCCCTCGTGACGCCGGTTGCGCTGACCGTCCTGGACCTGACGGATCCTGCGGGCAAAAGAGCCTCGATCAGCCGCATCCTGTCCACTCCATTGCGCAACCCCGTGACGGTCGCGGCGATTCTCGGAGTCATCGTCAGCGCGGCCGGCATTCAGTTCCCGGCCGTGGCGTTGGACCCTTTGAAACTCGTCGCCCAGCTCACCGTGCCCCTGATGCTGATCATTTTCGGCATGTCCCTCCACGGCCTTTCACCGCGCGGCGGCGCTGGCGACGGCGCACCAACACTGGTGGCAGTCATCCTCAAATCCGCCATCCAGCCCGTTCTGGCGTGGGTGCTGGCCATGTATGTCTTCCACCTCGATGCTTTCAGCACCTTTGTGGTCACGGCCTGCGCGATCCTGCCGACCGGCCAGAATGTGGTCCTCTACGCCGTCCGGTACGGGGTGGGCAAGAATCTCGCGCAGTCTGTCGCCGTCATCACCTCAGCCTTGGCGGTCCCGCTGTTGCTGGGGGCAGCCTGGCTGATGAATTGAGCCGAACCAGGATAGGGCGCAATCAGGCGGCGTTAGCGCGCTCAACAGGGCCGGCGGAGCTCAGGCAGCAACCGGAAAGGGACAGGGACCACACTGTGCCTGCCCCTTTCCGCCTGTCTCACGGCGCCTCGGGCAATATCTCTATTGCCCCCGCCCCGTGATGAGTCCGGCCCCTCTGTGCGCTTCGGAACAGAAGGCCCCCAATGGAGAGGGACTGAAGAAGCAATGAATTGATCAATTCCTCAATAACGAGTCTGTCGCGCGCTAGAGCGGGCCGTCAAGAGAAGTAGTTATTCCGTTACATTCCCAGCAACGGCGTCACTGGCTGTCTCGGCGAGTGTCCGCCCGCGTTCACGCGCCTCAGAAAGGAGTGCGGCGAGGGCGGCTTCGGAACTGCGGCCCGTCCGGACGCTGACGGATTCAACGGCCGCGGCAATCAGCGCGCGCCTCTCCAGGGACTGTTCGAGTCGGGGAACGAGTTCCTCCACCAAGGCACCCACATCTTCGTTCTCGGTGTCTCGGGGGGCTGTCTCCGGAGCACTCATGGCAGTCAGGCCATCTGCCTCAGCAGCCGCGCGGACGGACAACACAGCATCGGCCTCCGACAGGATCCGGGCAACTTCAGGAAACGACAAGCGGTACAGCAGCCGCCCGCCCGCACGCTTCCCAGTCACCAGGTGCTGGGCACGGAGCTGGGCAAGGTGGCCCGCCAGATGCGAGGGCTTCAGCCCCGTGGCCTCGCACAAGTCCGGCACTGAGGACGGGCCCAAGGCGAGCACGCCCACCACCCGTGCGCGGGCGGGATGCGCGAGCGCCTTGAACAGCTCAGCCTCAGCAGCCGCGAGCATATCAGCAGCCTGCGCCGGTCCAATCATCACGGCTCCTTACTGGCGGGTATAAACATTCGTGGCAACTTGGGTGCCTATAAGCTGATTATCCTCTCACCGCGCAAGGTAAGGGACGCAGCGAACAGTCCATTGACGTCCCCGGGCGCGCCGAGGCGATAAATGCCACGGGCAGACCCAACCGCGTCGGGGGGCCGACCAAGGACGGCGAGCCCTCGCGGCGGGCGGTCGGGCTCAATATAATTGAGTAGAGAAACGAAGCGCTCATGAAGGGCCATTTGACGGTGCCGTCTGACGGGCTCAGCGTCAGCCGAACGCCTAACCCCCAGGGCGCCCGTCCACCGCGGCAGGCCCCCGCGGCGCGGCTCATACGGACCCAAGAAAGGATCGCATCCGTGCCCGCCTCTCCAGCAACCGTCCTCCGGACCGGGACCCCGGTCCTGGGACGGACGAACTCCCGCGGACCTTCCCGCGCCGGAAGGCCCGCTGTAGCCATGGGGAATCTCTGATGGAAGCCGACCTGCCCCTCGCGGATGAGCTCGCCGCCCTCACCGCCCGCGTGGCGGACCTGCTGCTGACCCACGACACCGTCGAAGAAGCCGTCAGGGCTCTCGCCGGTGCCCTCGTAGAAGCAATCCCGGACACCGCCGGCGCTGGCGTCAGCCTGATGGATGTCGGGGGCCACCGCACAAGTACCGCATCGACGGATCCGGTGGTGCTGGAGGCGGATCAGCTGCAGTACGATCTCGGACAAGGTCCCTGCCTTACCGCCTGGGCCCAGCAGGCGACCGTGATTGTTGAGGACACCCGCACGGAACGGCGCTGGCCTGCCTGGACCCGGTCGGTCGCCCATCTGCCCTTGCGTTCCGTCATCAGCTCCCCGCTCTCGACTCCTGGCGGCGCCATCGGGGCGCTGAAGGTCTACTCCCCCGTCCCCGGCGGGTTCGATTCAAGAGCCGTAAGAGTGATCGAGCTTCTCGCCCGCCCGGCAGCCCTGATGCTTGCCAATGCTCAGGCACGTGATTCCGCGGAACGCCTGAGCGAGCGACTCATCCAGGCACTCGGAGACCGCGACTCAGTGAGAACAGCAACCGGCATCCTTATGGAACGCCACCGCTTCAGCCGGGATCAGGCCCTTGCCGCCCTCATCACCACTTCCCGGCGGCGGCACGAACCTTTGCACCAGCTCTCCCGGGAAATTATCGGCGGCGCGCAGCTCTAGCTCGGGAAAAGGCGGCACAGTCGGCGGCCAGCCAGCCAGCCAGCCAGCCAGCCGGAATGGTCCACCGCCCGGGGTACATAGGTTTGTATCTTGTGCGGTTCATTGGGAGTAGGCTCGAATCAAAGGCGAAGCGAACACCCAGGTACGGGAGCCAACACGTCAGGCACCCGAGTTCGCGTTCGTCCTGTCGTTGCGTCGTGGTCGAGGACGCAGGGAGTCCGCGATCGTTCCCGGTCGGTGTACCCGGGTAAATGAGGAATCGGAATCCGGCTCAAAATGGATCGGGGCATGTGATGGCCGCAGAATCTGGCCGGCCGCCGACGTTCGGGCAACTTCCTTCGCCCACATTGGAACAGCTGCAGGATCTTCTGCTGGAAAGCCCTGGGTTTGACGAGTTTCTGCTTGAGCTGACGGTCTTCTCCGCGTCCAAACTCCCGGCACCCGAACCAATGCTGTGCGCGATTTCGGTCGAACGTGACGGGCGCCCGATCACCGTGGCCAGCAGCAGCAACGCTGCCAAAAGGATGGACGAAAAACAGTACGGGGCCGATGACGGCCCCTGCCTGACGGCCCTGCGGGAGGGCCGAACCGTCGTCGCTGCGGACCTCAAGACGTCCGAACGGTGGAAGCGGTACGCAGAGGCTGTCGCGGACGACGGCATCACATCCGTCCTTGCCGTTCCGGTAGATGCAGGAGCGAACGCAGCGGCGGCCCTCAACTGTTATGCCCGGAGCACGAAAACGTTTGATGCAGCCACCATCGCTGCTGTGGAGTCGTATGCCGTGCCGCTGTCGCGGATTCTCCGCTTGGCCCTTCGCGTACATCGCCTGGAAACCATTCCAGAAGGACTGCACGCGGCGCTGCAGTCCAGGGCAGTTATCGATGCCGCCCTTAGCCTTATCATGGCCCAAACCCGGGGCAGCCGCGAGGACGCCGCCGCTCTTTTGCATGAGATGGCACTCTCCAACAAACAACAACTAAAACAGATAGCAGCGGACATTTTGACTGGCGTCAAGTACCCTGAGCAGGCGAAACGTGACGGCGGAGTGCAGCAGTAGGGCTGTGTCGGTCCTTGCCGGACGCGGCACTATCATGGGAAGCATCTGTCTGTTGCATCCCTCCACCGCGATGCTGACGACCCTGATGACAAGTGAGGCCAGCCTGTGACGCAGAAGCACCCAAGGGCAGCCGAACTGCCAGAAATCTTCGCGCGGGTTACGGGCCTCCTGCTCACCGAACCGGTGGTTGACCGGGCCGTGGCTAATCTTGCCCAGGCGGCGCACCAAAGTCTCGCGGGCAGTGCCGGCGCCGGCGGCACGCTTATCGACGCCCAGGGCCGGCCGACAAGCACAGCCTCCACGAACAGCCTCGTGCAGGAAGCCGACCGGCTGCAGTACGAGCTCGGCGATGGGCCTTGCCTCTCTGCTTGGGCGAGCGCCCGGGCCGTTCGCGTGGACGATCTCCGAGTTGAACAGCGCTGGCCGGAGTGGAGTGCGGCGGCCGCCCGCCTGGGCCTGCTGTCCTGCATCAGTGTCCCGCTCCTTGTCCCGGACGTGACCGGACACGGCGGACCTGAGCCTATTGGCGCGATGAAGGTCTACTCAGACCAGCCGTATGCCTTCGACGAACACAGCGAAGAGGTTCTGTCCCTGCTTGCCGGATCTGCCGCGCTGATCCTGGCCAACCTCCAGGCCCGGGAGCGCGCCGCCACGCTTAGCGAGGCCCTCAAGGGCGCCCTTCACAGCCGAAGCGTCATCGACCTTGCTAAAGGCGTGCTCATGGAGCGGCTGCACGTGACGGAAAGAAGTGCCCTGCAGGTCATGATCACCCGCGCGCGTGCACAAGGGGTCCTTCTGAGCGGTGTGGCCCAGGGGATTCTCGACCAGACGGAAATCGACCGGACGCCATGAACGTCGACTCGGACGGCGAGGCGCAAAGGGACCGGGCGGCCAGGGCCTTCCGCCAGGCCCAGCTCGATATCGATCAATTATGGATGCACTACTTCAGCATGGGCGGCGACGCAGGAGCCATGGAAACTGAAGCCTACCTCCACGGTTCGTACATGCTGCGCCCCATCCAACGGGACCTCCTCGACCACGCCATCTACGAACTTGGCGATGGCCACAAGGACTGAGCGCACCGTCATGCCCGCAGCGTCTCGGCCGAGCCGCTAAAGCTCCTGCAGCACCTCAGCGCTGCCCGTACTTACGCTTACTTGGGCGGGATTTCCTGGATCACCCAGCGGTTGCCGTCGGGGTCACTGAAATAGGCAAAGGCAAATCCGCCGAGGTCCTGGACATCGCTGACAGGCGCGCCTCGTCGGAGCAGCTCGCTTCGTGCGGCAGTCATGTCTGGCACCACCAGCTGGAGGCCTTCCAGGCTGCCGGGAACCATGCTGGTCATCCCGGTCCCGATGACGATGGAGGCAGCCGAGCCGGGCGGGGTGAGCTGGACGACCCGCATGCCGGGGATGTGCTCGACGTCGTGATCCAGCACGAAGCCGAGGTTGTCAGTGTAGAAGGCCTTGGCCCGGTCCACGTCGGTGACGGGTATCTGGACGACCTCGAGGCGGAGTTCCATGTGGGCTACCCTACGGCACAAACTTCCCGCCTCCCAGGCTCGGGAGGACTATGTTGTGGGCATGAGGAATGCTTCATCGGATCGGCGTGGTGTGGTGGCGGACCGGCTCCTTGGCGCCGCGGAGTTCACCCACGCTCATTGGTTTTTCGGCAACCTCTATGAAGCCCTGGTGAAGATCCCGGACCGGGTCGCGGCCTCGGCGGCCAGCGCCGAACTGCCCCGCGCGCCCTTTGGGGCCGGCAGTCCGGGCCGGTACTACGCGCCCGTCGCCCCGCTCAATGTCCCGCTCGTGTGCTCCGCACTCGTGGCCGGCTGGAACCGTTCAGGCAGCCGGTCCTGGCTGCTGCTCGCGGCCGCCAGCTCTGCGGTGGGCGGGGCGGCGACGGCCTACCTGCTGCGGTCTGTTAACCCCGAACTCTTCTTCAGCCCGCAACCGTTAGATCCGACCCGCCGGAAGCCGTTATTGACCAAGTAGTACCGGATTCATGGGGTCAGGCTGGCCGCAAGCGCTGTTGCGCTGGCCGCCATCGACCGCGCCCGGATCGCCGCCCCACGCGTCGGAGATCTCCCCGGCGCGCGGGGCAGCACCCGGTTCGGCTGGGATCGGGCTACCGGCGGACGACCCTGATCGTGTGCAGTGCAGGATCTGCCGGGTCAGGGAGAACCATGCCGGCCTGCAGCCCTGATTCGAGGTAGTCGACGACGGCGGCGTTGATCCTTTCGCCAGGGACGATCACCGGGATTCCGGGCGGGTAGGGCGTGATCTGCTCTGCGGCGACGCGTCCCACGGCTTCCCGGGCCGGAACATCCTCGACGGGGCCGAAGAAGGCGTCCCGCGGCAGGACCACAGTTTCGAGTTCCAGTTCCTTGGGCGACGGCAACGCAACAGGCGCAGGCGTAGGCAGCGAGGGCGCCGCTTCCGTGAGGGCCTTGAGTGCCTCCATCAGTCGTTGGGCCGAGGCCTCGTCGTCGGCCATGGACAGCGTTGCCATGATCCGCCGATGGTCGCTAAGGCCGACGTCGAGCTGCCGGTGTTCCCGAAGCCAGTCCGCCCCCTGGTAGCCGCTGATGCCCAGTCCTGTCAGGTCCATCAGGATCTGCAGCCGGTCCAGGTCGTGGGAGGACTCTGCGGCGAGAAGTTCATCTTCGAGCACGTGAATGCCCGGGAGCCCGTCAATGTCGCGGCGCAGCCTGCCGGCCAGGGCCAGGGCCTTGCCGAGGAGATCGGTCCCCTGCTGGACCATCTGGCGGCGCCAGCCGTCAATGGCCGAATACAGGATCGCGTTCGGGCTGGTAGTCATCAGCAGGTCCGCGCACGCGGACAAATGCGCGGGATCCACCAGGTCTCCTTGCAGGTGGTAGACCGAGCCCTGTTCGAAACCGGCACCCATCTTGTGTACGCTCACAACACAGATGTCGGCGCCCGCGTTCATCGCCCACGTGGGCAGGCCTTCATGGAAGGGCAGATGAGCGCCCCAAGCCTCGTCAACAATCAGGGGTTTGCCGCGGTCGTGGCATACTTTCGCGATGGCGGCGATGTCCGCACAGGTCCCGTACGGGGTCGGGCTGACAATCAGCGCGCCCGCGGCGTCGGGATATCGTTCCCACATCTCTTCCACATCAGCCGCGGACGGCGGATGCGCCAGATGCAGTTTCGGGTCCCATTGCGGTCGGATCCAGCGCGGCTGGATGCCGGAAAACACCAGCCCCGCGACGATCGACTTGTGCGCATCACGGCTGACCAGAAGATCCCCTTTGCCCGCGGCGACCGCGAGGACGGCGGCCTTGACGGACAGGGAGCTGCCGCACGTGGAGAAGAATGCTTGCTCGGCACCGACGGCCTCGGCCATGAGTTGCTCGGCCTTCTTCAGATACCCGCCCGACGACGAACGGTCATCCAGGCCTCCCGAGGCCAGCACGTCCGAACGGAACGTTTCGGAACCGAGGACCTCCCGGACCCTGGGGTCTGCCCCGCGGCCCTGCCTGTGTCCGGGCGGGGTGAAGCCGTAGCGGTCTAACCGGTGGTACTCGGCCAGGGCGTCGATCAGTGGTGCTTCGTTTTGATCCATAGTGTTCTCTTTTCCGCCTTGTGGGTGGACGCGATCATCTCAGGGTTTCACAGACCACGCAGGACTGCTCCTACCACGCGCGGAAGCCGGCGGTGTCCTGTCACCCCCAATCCTGACAGGACGCCGTCGGCCGTTTCGCCGTCCCGCGCTATTTCGACGCCGTGCCGCCCAGCGCCGCCGCGTTGGCGTCGGCCGTGCGGCGAATCTCTTTGACCTTCGCGGTCTGCGGGGCCAGTTCCTGCATGCGGGTTGTCAGGTACTTGTCCAGGACTTTGTCCAGGGCAGCGTGGAACCCGGTCTTGTCCCGGCAGACCGCGTCGGTCACGGCGATTCTGAACTCTTCCTGGCCGCCTGCCGCTTTTCCCGCATCAGCGGCCTGACCCGGGTTCGCAAAAGAGGCGTAGGGAACAAATCAGCGATGGTGACGCTCGTGGAACGCTCTTCCCGGCTCCTCGTCGCCTTCGCGCTCCGGCCAGGAAGCAGGTTCGATAACGAGCGATCAGCACATTGAGGCCCTGGGGGTCTCTGCTGGCCACGCTGCGGAGGACCGTGACGTGGGACCGTGGCAGGCGGTAAGTCCAACACCGTTGGACTTACCGCCGGACAGAACCGGCGGCTATTGAGGCTGCAGTTCAGCCTCACCTCATAGGGTGCAGTAATTGGATCGTTGGCGTCCTGCGCCCTCACGGGAAGCTGTTTCTGATCCGTGCCAGCTCGCTGAAGCGTTTAGGGCTGCAACGTGGTGAGGGTCAGCTGTGCGCGGTGATGGCGGTGTGTTTAGGCGCCCATCCAAGGATTGCGCGTCTGTCCATCCAGGACTCGAAGTAGGGGTCCCAGGACGTGGGCATCGTCATGCCGCGGCTTAGCGCTTCGTTGTCGGCTCGGCCGTACCAGCGCACAATTGTGCGGGTGGTCCTGTCCATCATTCGCACCATGCCCTCCGGCTTGAGCACCTGGCCGGCGGCGGCGCTCCCGGCCCAGTTCACCCAGTTGTAGGGTCCGGTGCAGGCATCGAGGACCCGGCTCCAATTCCGCGAGGCCGAAGACGGGAGGCGTGAGAACAGACCGAGCAGGGGCATCCCGGCGAGGGCGATGTTCTGCCCGAGGACGAGATGGAAGAGCAGCTGCCGATTCGTCCAGCGCGTTCCCGCCGAGGGCAGGTCCAGCTCGTCAGCCGGAGCGCTCTCGATGATCTCCCGGAAGTCGGCCGCAATCCATAACAGGTCCGCCCTGACCTGATCGTTCTCGGAGCCAGTCATTGAAGCCTCCCGTCTACGGCCAGCGCCTCTGAGCCTAGCTTCTCTTAGCTACGCCGCGGGGCTGCGGTACTCGAGCAGGAGGGTGTCGCGCCACTGCCCGGCGTAGGGCCCGTAGCTCATCTGCCCGATGCGGTGGCGGGTGCCGACGATGGTGAATCCGTGGCGCTGGTGCAGGGCGAGGGAGGCCGTGTTCTCGGGGAAGATGTTGGATTGGATGGTCCAGATTCCTGCGGTTTCGCAGTGCCGGATGAACGCGTCCAGGAGTCGGGAGCCGTGCCCTTGTCCGCGGGCGGCCGAACTGATGTAGATCGAGTGGTCGATGACGCCGGCGTAGACCTGCCGGGATGACACTTGGGACGCGGCGGCCCAGCCAATGATGGTGCCTTGGTCTTCGGCGATGATGCGCAGGTCCGGTCGGCGGCTTGCGTCGAAGTCCTCCCACGTAGGCGGGGCGGGTTCGAATGTCGCGTGTCCGGTGGCGATGCCTTCGGCCCAGATCGCTCCGACGGCAGGCCAGTCCTGCCTGGCCAGTTCCCGGATCGGCAGCGGAAAGTCCGGGCTCATAGGGATGCTGTTTCGTTGGTGCGGCCGTGCTGCAGCCCGGTAGCGAAGCCGATCGTCACCGGGATAGGTTCGGGGGTTCCGCAGCAGGAGTCCTCGGCCGCGGCGTCGCTGGGGATGCTGGTGGAGCAGACGCCGGTTTCGGGGAGTTCGAGTTCGACGGCGTCCGCGGCTGCGGTGTCTCCGGCGAGGGCGGCGGCGATGGATCGGACCTGCTCGTAGCCGGTGGCCATGAGGAACGTTGGTGCGCGGCCGTAGGACTTCATCCCGGCCAGGTAGAAATCTTTCTCGGGCTGGGCGAGGATTTTCGCGCCGTGGGCCGGGACGGTGCCGCAGCTGTGGAAGTCCGGATCGATCAGCGGGCCCAGCGCTTTCGGCGCGTCGACGGCCGGGTCAAGGTCCAGGCGCAGCTCGGAGAGGACGGACAAGTCGGGACGGAACCCGGTCGCCGGGATGACCCGGTCGGCCTCGACTCGGCGGCCGTCCACCGCCACTACGGTGACCGAGCCGTCGCGGGTTTCGATGTGGCTGGTGTGGAAGCTGGTGAGCAGCTGGACGGCTCCGGTGTCGACGGCGGCGTGCAGCCGGGCGCCGAGCTGGCCCCGAGCTGGCAGCTGATCGGCGTCCCCGCCGCCATAGGCCCGGGCCGGGGTCGCAGCGCGGATGGCCCAGAGGGCCTCGGTGCCGGGATTGGCGCGGGCGATCCCGGCGAGGTCCAGGACCATGTTCGCGGCCGAGTGACCGGAGCCGATGACCAGGGTGCGGCCGCCGGCGAAGCCATCCCTGGTGACGTCGGGCAGCGGTCCGGTGATCAGACCGGCCGCCCGGGCCTCGCACTCCCCGGGGGCGGGCAGCCCGGAGGATCCCAGTGGCGCCGGAGTGGTCCAGGTTCCCGAGGCGTCAATGACGGCCCGGGCCAGGACCTCGGTGACCTCGCCGTTGGTGTCCTGGATGCGCAGGAGGAACGGGGTCTGGTCGCGGCCGTTGCTGCGGCCTTTGTCCATGCCCTGCCTGGTGACGGCAACAACCCGGGCCCCGGTCTTGATCCGGTCTTTGAGTTGCGGTGTGGCGGCGAGGGGTTCGAGGTAGTCGGTGACGATCTGGTGCCCGTAGGGCAACGCGGTCCGGCGGGGCGATTCCCAGCCGGTGCGCTCGAGCAGGCGGACCGCGGCAGCGTCGAGGTTGTACCGCCAGGTGGAGAACACCCTGACGTGGCCCCATTCCTTCATGGCGGCGCCGGGTGTTGGGCCGGCTTCGAGGACGAGCGGTTCCAGGCCGCGTTCGAGCAGGTGCGCGGCCGCGGCCAGACCGACCGGGCCGGCGCCAATCACGGCGACAGGCAGGGATTCCTGTGATGTCATGCTGTCCTCATTTTCAATCATCGGCGGCACTCGTGATGCCTCTCCGGTAGGGTGCCTGCCCGCGCCGGTGGGGCGGGCAGGCCATGCTGATGGAGGTGGGGTCAGCAGCAGCCCTGCTCGTCATCGCAGCAGTCGTCGCCGCAGCCGGCGTCGTCGCAGCAGCCGGTGGTCATGGTGTCTCACCCCCTCCCCTGCTCGTGTTGGCTATGCGGTTGCCGGGGTCAGCGAGGCGATAAGCGCTTCGACTCTGCCCTTGATCTCGTCGCGGATGGGCCGGACCGAGTCGACGCCCTTCCCGGCCGGGTCTTCCAGGACCCAGTCCTCGTAGCGTTTGCCCGGGTAGTAGGGGCATTCATCGCCGCAGCCCATCGTGATCACGACGTCGGAGTCCTTGACGGCCTCGGTGGTGAGGATCTTAGGGGTCTCGGCCGACATGTCGATGCCGATCTCGGCCATCGCTTCGAGGGCCGCGGGGTTGACCTTGTCCGCGGGCTGGGACCCGGCGGAACGGACCTCGATCTCCCCCTTGCCGAGGGTGGTGAGGAACGCGGCGGCCATCTGGGAGCGGCCGGCGTTGTGGACGCAGACGAACAGGACGGAGGGCTTGTGGCTCATGAGAGCACCTTTCGATCAGCCGCGGCGGCCGCGGCGGAAGTAACAAGGGTGGGGTAAAGGACGCGGACCAGGACGAAGCCGGCGGCGCCGCCGGCCAGCTGCGCGAAAATGAAGCCTGGGGCTGCTGAGGGTGCGATCCCGGCGAAGGTGTCAGTGATCGTCCGTGCGACCGTGACGGCGGGGTTGGCGAAGCTGGTGGAGCTGGTGAACCAGTACGCGGCCGTGATGTAGCCGCCGACGGCGAACGCGACCCGGTCGGTCCTGCCAGAGCGGACCGTGCCGAAGATGATCAGCACCAGCCCCGCTGTGGCAATCCCTTCGCCGAGCCAGAGTCCGGCCCCGGCGCGTTCATGCGTGGAGAACGTGACCGCGTCCAGCCCGAACATCAGGTTCGCGGCCACTGCGCCGGCCAGGCCGCCCAGGAACTGGCCGGCGATCAGGCCTGCCGCGATCCTGGTGTCGATCACGCCCAGGGCCCGCTCGACCAGCGTCACGACAGGGTTGAAGGACGCGGAGACCGGCTGCAGGGCCACGATCAGCGCAACGAGCGCCGCCCCTGTGGCGAGGCTGTTCTGCAGAAGCTGCAGCCCGGCGTCGTCCGGAGACAACCGGGAAGCCATGACGCCGGAACCGACGACGGCCATCACCAGAAAGGCCGTGCCGACGAACTCGGCCGCGGCCCGGCGGGCCAGGACGCTCACGTGGCCTGTCCCCCGATCAGGGCGGCGAGGTTCTGCAGCGCCTCGGTGCGGGCCCGGTAATAGACCCAGACGCCACGCTTCTCCCGGCCCAGCAGACCAGCCTCGTGCAGGATTTTCAGGTGATGGCTGATCGTCGGCTGGGACAGCTCAAAGGCGTCATTCAGGTCGCAGACACACGCCTCCCCGCCCTCGTGCGAGGCAACCAAAGACATCAACCGCAACCGCACCGGGTCCGCCAGCGCCTTCAACAGCGGCGCGATCCCGTCCGCCTCGGACGAGGACAACGGCTCCCGCGCCAGCGGTGAGCAGCACGCAACCGCCTGGACCGGGGTCAACTCCAAAGACATAGGCACACGTAAATATTTACACTTATCTATGTAACGCGCAATCCCTTCGGCGGTCGGTTCGTCTGGTTGGGAGGTTTCGGGCCGCCCTGCGGTCTACGAGGAGAAGATGATGGACGCGCCCTCCGGGGATACAGCGTCCGGTGCAACATGATGGAGAAGTTCTTTTGTCGGCCCGTCCCGCTACACTGAAGATATCGAACATATATTCGAATAAAGGTGTGTTGTGGGCATAATTATCGGTCCCCGCGTGATAGACGCGGGCAGCTCGTTGTTGTCGGTGCTGATCTCCCCGGTCCCCGTCGCGGCCGGATATCCGTCGCCGGCACAGGACTACTTTGACGGGCGGATCGACCTGAACGAGCACCTGATCAAAGACATCACCAGCACCTACGTTGTGAGGGTGTCCGGGGAATCGATGGAAGGCGCCGGGATCAGCGACGGCGACGAACTGATCGTCAACCGGGCCATGGAACCCAAGGACGGGTCCGTGGTTGTCGCGGTTCTGGACGGCGAACTGACCATCAAGCGGCTGCGCATCACGGGAGCCGGCGTCGTGCTGCAGGCTGACAACCCGGCGTACCCGGACATCCGCGTCCCGTCACTGGCGGACCTGGTGATCTGGGGCGTCGCGACCCGTTGCCTGCACCATGTTTGAGGAAAGCCATGTCTAAGCCGACCCCGATGCGGCACATGCCGCAGATCGCGCACGTGGACGTGAACTGCTTCTACGCCTCGGCCGAGCGGGCCTTTGACCCGTCCCTGGAGGGCCGGCCCGTCGTCGTCCTGTCCAACAACGACGGCTGCGCCGTTACCCGCTCTCCGGAAGCCAAAGCCCTCGGCATCCCGATGGGTGAGCCGTGGTTCAAACTGGCCCCGCGGGCCAAGGAGTGGGGCCTCGTTGCCCGCTCCAGCAACTACGAGCTCTACGGGGACATCAGCGCCCGTGTGATGGAGCTGCTGGGCAGGTACTCGGCCTGGCTGGAGGTGTACAGCATTGACGAGGCCTTCCTCGGCGTCAAAGGTACCCCGGAGCAGTTGCTGGCCCTGGGCCGGGCCATGAAGACCACCGTGCGGCGGAACGTCGGGGTGCCGGTCTGTGTAGGGATCGCCGGGACGAAGACGCTGGCGAAACTGGCCAACAAGTGGGCCAAAAACAACCCGGCCTTCGGCGGGGTCTGCCACTGGGACTCCGTGCCCGCCACAGACCGGGAAGCCTTGATGCGCCGCCTGTCCGTGATCGAGATCTGGGGTGTCGCGGCCCGGCTGACCAAACGGCTCAACGTCCTGGGCATCCGGTCCATCCTTGACCTGTCCCGGGCCGATCCGGTCATGATCCGGGACCGCTTCTCCGTGGTCATGATGCGCACCGTCCTGGAACTGCAGGGCACCCCGTGCATCCCGATGGAGGAAGAACGCATCGGCCGGGACCAGCTCATCTTCTCCCGCTCCTTCGCCACTCCCGTCACCACCGCCGCCGGGATGCGGCAGGTCCTGTCCGTCTATGGCCAGCAAGCCTCGGCGCGGCTGGCCCAACACGGCCTCCAGGCCAAAGTCCTCACCGCGTTTGCCGCCACCTCCCACTACAACCCGAAAGACACTTCCTACCCCTCGGTGTGCCTGGCCCTGCCGATGCCGACCTCGGATCCGGTCCTGCTGACCAGGGCCGCCCACGCCCTCCTCCCCCACATCCACGAAGGCATCAGGTACGCCAAGGCCGGCATCATGGTCACCGACCTGCGGCCAACCGGCAACCAGGCACCCCTGGCCCTGTTCGAAAACCAGCACGAGGAACGCCATATCGGCACCCTCCTGGAAGACGTCACCCGCCGCTACGGACGCGGCTCCATCGGTCTGGGCCGCGCGGGCATCAGGACCGGCCTGGACTGGACCATGAAGCGAGACATGCTCTCGCCCCGCTACACCACCCACTGGGACGAGCTCCCCCTCGTCAAAGCCGCCTAAACCGAACTAACCAGCACGACCGCAACATGAAGGAATACCCATGACCATTACCGAGGCCCCCGCCCGAACCCACAACGTCCAGGTCCGGACCGACCTGTCAGGCAAACCCCTCGCCATCCGGCACGACGGACAGATTTGGCTTGTCGATCCCACCGCCGAGTCCCGGCACTGGCAGGGATTGGATGCCGTGCAGGACAGCAGAGGCACGGCAGCCGTCGTCGCCGGTGACCTGGTGAGCAGTGAATATTGGCGGGTTCAGGTCCGGACCGACTCCACCTCTGCATGTCGGGTCGCCACGCTCCGCCGGGAAACACTATCAACGCAATGGCTCCTCGAAAACATCAGCGATGCCGAAGAAGTCACCGTCGATTGAACCGTCACCCATCAGACTGCTCCGTTTAGCTCCCATTCATGCCGGGAGATCGCGTACTCGACGTCTCCGTGTTCCTCGCCCGGGATCGACACTGGCCAGTCAGCGACGAAAGCATGGAGGCGGTCAGGTATCCAAGTACCGGGAGGTCCAAAAGGGGCGGGCCGTCCAGCTTTCATGGGGGAACCCCCCGCGAGCGCCACATCGGTTCATGTCAGTCGCGAAGCGGCGACCCGACAACGTTGAATCGAAACCCTCCGAACGTGCCGGACAGTAGCGGGCGTGCGACGGTAATGGATTCTTGGACTTCCGGCAGCGTGAGGGAGGACCTGTGGGCCTCCTCGCTCTCCCACAGCTCCATCACGAACACGGTGTCCGGGTCGTCGTCGTTGACTCCAACCTCGTAAGCAAGGCAGCCGATCCGCCGGAGCGTCTCACTGCGCTGCGTCAGGTGGCGCACCAGCTCGTCGCGCTTCCCTGAGACAGCGCCGAGCGTTCCCACATTGGCAAAGGTCATAGCCCTACGGACTCCCGCTGATAACGCCTGGGGTTAGTCCAGGCAGAGGCAGAACGGGTGCCCGGCCGGGTCAAGGAACACCCGGAACGACGTTCCCGGCTGGTGTTGGTGCTTGGTCGCGCCGAGCTCAAGCACTGCAGCCTCGGCGGCGTCGAGATCGTCGACCACGACGTCGATGTGCATCTGCTGCGGTACGTCCTGGCCGGGCCATTGCGGCGGCGTATAGGAGTCGACCTTCTGGAAGCTCAGCGAATCGCCGTACTCGGCGCGGACGGAACACCAGTCGTCGTCTAGCTCGACCTTCCAATCGAGCAGGGCGCCGTAGAACTCGGCCAGGGCCTTGGGGTCAGGACAGTCCAGCACGACGGCCGGGAAGCGTGCGATAGCCATGGCCAACACTCTAGGGCCGTTTCCGGCGGATTGCACCCGGTTTGCTAGACGATATTGGCGAGCTGCCGGTGGCTTCTGTGTCCTGTGGCGCGGGTTCCGCGGCTTGAGCCGGGGAGGAAACCCTCTCCTACTTCACGCAGTTGGGGGACTTCCGGAAGCGTCATCGGCTCCAGTCATGACTGCATCCGCGGGCTTCAGCTTCAGCTCGAGCGTTTCGGCCAAGATGTCCAGGGGCTGGGTGATGTCGCCGAGAACGTGGGCCTCGTCCGCCGCCAAGTCCTCCAGCGCGGCAAACTGGGATTCCAGCAGTGCGCGCGGCATGAATTCGTGGGAACGGGCGTCCATCCGTGCGCCGATTGTTGCCTCAGTGCCGGCGAGGTGGACGAAGACAATATCCGGTGCATGACTGCGCAGGAGGTCCCGGTACCGGCGCTTCAGCGCGGAGCAGGCAACAATCGGAGGTACTCCCGCGCCGCCGTCGGCCTTCGCTGCAAGCAACTCACCCAGCCGGGCAAGCCACGGCTCCCGGTCCCTGTCCGTCAGCGGAACCCCGGCGGCCATCTTTTGCTTGTTGGCTGCCGGGTGGAAATCATCCCCGTCAAAGAACGGCATGCCCAGCCGCTGCCCCAGGAGGGCGCCGACGGTGGACTTTCCGCAGCCGGACACACCCATCACTACCAAGGGAGGCAGATGCCCGCTCATTGGGTCTGCCCGGCATCGCCGAAGGAGAGGAGAACCTTGCCGGAGCTGGTGGAGTCCTTGGCCACCTCGAACGCGTGGAGGGCGTCGGCCAGCGGGAATTCGTGCGTGATGACGGGCTCGATGTGCAGGGAGCCGTCGGCGAGGGCGGTGATGACGTCGTCGATCTCGTCGTTGAAGCGGAACGAGCCCAGCAGCTGCAGTTCGCGGGTGATGGCCAGTGAGATGGGAACCGGCTGCATGCCGGTGGGCAACAGGCCCACCATCACCACTGTTCCGCCGCGTACCGCGCCTTTGATGGCAGAGGCCAACCCGTGGTGGTTGCCGGAGGATTCGATCACGACGTCGGCCTCGACGGCGGCGATGGCTTCGGTGTCTGCGGCATCGATCACCTCATCCGCGCCGACGGCTGTGGCGATTTCCAGCGGCTTGGGGTGCAAGTCGACGGCGGTGATGCGGGCGGCGCCTGCGCGCTTGAGGACGGCAACGGTCAGGGCTCCGATGGGGCCCGAGCCGATGACCAGCGCAGTTTTCCCGCGGACGTCCCCACCCCTGGACACGGCATGCCACGCGACTGAGGCCGGTTCGATCAGCGCCGCGGTGCGCAGGTCAATGCTGTCCGGCAACGGGCGGAGCATCCGGACAGGCAGCGTGACATACCGGCTGAAGGCCCCATCGTTGTGCGGGTAGCGGGCGGCGCTGCCAAGGTAGGTGCAGCCGGGTGACAGGTTGGGGCGGTCCTCCGGGTAGCGCGCGGCGCCGGGACCGGGAGTTGCCGGATGGACGGCGACGGCGGTTCCGGCCTGCGGCCCTTCTCCGCTTGCCGCCGGGCGCACCACCACGCCGGAAATTTCGTGGCCCAGGACCAGTGGCGCCTTGAGGATGGACTCCCCCGCCGCGCCGTGCAGCCAGTAGTGCAGGTCAGAGCCGCAGATGCCGCCGTAGAGGACCTCGACCACCGCTTCGTCGGGTGCCGGCTGGGGCAGCGGGACCTCGTCGATGCGCAGGTCGCCGGCGGCATGGGCCACCAGGGCCGGGCCGGTTGCCGGGAGTTTTTCTGTGATTGAAGCCATCAGACCACCACCGTCATTCCGCCATCGATGAAGATGGTCTGTCCGTTCACGAAGTTCGATCCGTCAGAGGCCAGCCACACCACGGGTCCGGCCAGGTCCTCCACGGTGCCCCAGCGATGCGCCGGCGTACGGCCGAGGATCCAGGAGTTGAACTCCTCGTCATCGACCAGGTTCTGGGTCATTTCGGTGTGAATGTAGCCGGGCGCAACGGCGTTGATCTGCAGCCCGGAAGCTGCCCATTCGGCGGTCATGGCGCGGGTGAGGTTCCGCAGTCCGCCCTTCGCCGCGATGTACGGGGCGATGGTGGGACGCGCCAGGTCGGCCTGGACAGAACAGATGTTGATGATCTTTCCGCGCCCGCGGCCGATCATGTGCCGGGCGGCCTCGCGGCCCACCAGGAAGGCGCTGGTTAGGTCCGTGGAGAGGACTCGTTCCCAGTCAGCCACGTCCAGATCGAGCATGGAGACGCGGTGCTGGATGCCGGCGTTGTTCACCAGGATCTCCAGCGGGCCCACGTTGTCCTCGATCCAGCGGATGTTGCGGGCGGCAGCGTCGTCGTCGGTGACGTCAAACGCGATGCTGTGGATCCGGCCCGGCGGGAAATCCGCCGCCATGGCCGCCTCGGCGTCCTTGAGCCGCTGCGGGTTCACACCGTTGAGCACTACTGTTGCTCCGGCGTTGGCCAGCGCCTTGGCAAGGGCCGAACCTATGCCCCTGCTCGAACCCGTGACCAGGGCTACGCGCCCGGTGAGATCAAAAAGCCCTGTCATGTCGTGGTTACTCCCTCTTTCTTGTCGTTTCGCGCCGCTGCCTGCATCAGATCCCGGCGGCCCTTAGAACGGGCCCTGCTGGACGAGGTTGGCCGGGGTTTGGCCGGCGGCCAGCGCCTCGAGCTGCTGTTTCAGGAGTTTGAGGATGCGTGGCTCGAAGGCGGAGGCGTTGCCGCCCACGTGCGGGGTGATGAGGGCGTTCTCCGCAGCCCACAGGGGGTGGCCGGCGGGCAGCGGCTCGGGATCGACGACGTCGATGGCGCACTGGAGGCGGCCGGACACCACTTCGCGGGTCAATGCCTCGGTGCTGATCACGGCGCCGCGGCCCACGTTCACCACCAGGGCTCCGTCGGGCAGGGCGGCCAGGACGTCGCGGCCCACCAAGTGGTGGGTGCTGTCGTTCAGGGGCAGGACAGAGACCAGGATGTCGTGGTTCGCGGCAAGGGCCACCAGTTCCTCGGGGCCGTGGACCTGTCCGTCCGCGTCCGTGCGGGCAGTGCTTCCCACCCGGGTGATGGTGACCTCGAAGGGTTCCAGGCGGCGGGCCAGTTCCTTGCCGATCCCGCCGATGCCCAGCAGCAGGACCTTGCGGTCTGCCAGGGACTGGCGGCGCTGCGGCTTCCAGCTTTCGGTCTGCTGGTCCTTGACGGCCTCGTCAATGCCACGCAGCCTGGCAAGGATGAGTCCCACGGCCAGCTCAGCGGTGGCAGCTGCATGGACGCCCGAGGCGTTTGCCACAGCGGCGCCCGGGCCGGCGGCCTCGCAGACGCCGTCGTACCCTGTTGACTGCGTCTGCACGAACTTAAGGTCCGGGACCTTGCTCAGGGAACCCATTACTGCCCCGGCGTCGAGGTACGGGAGGATGACACCGTCGATGCCGCCAAGCTCCTCCCCCGGCTCGTCCTTCATGTCCCACACCACGCCCCGTAGTCCTTCGGGGAGTGGCGTGAGGTCAGCGAGGAGCTGGGGTTCAGGAAAACTGACGGTTCGTACTAACTGCATCTGGAGGGCCTATCGGTTGGGCGGTCGGAAAGTAGTTCGTCGGGTTTGGGCGTCACGGGGGCGGCTTTAGTCCGAGTCCCCGCGGCGGTCGAAGGTGAGGCCGCCGGGGACCTGGAACGTGGGCATGAGTTCCAGCATGCCCACGTTGACGTGCCGGGGGGTTTCGATCGCGTAGTCCAGGGCGTTGACGATGTCGTCGGTGGTCAGCGACTCGTAGCCCTCGTAGTACGTTTGCCAGGCTTCTTCCATGGCTTCCGGGCTGCCGCCCATATTCCGGCCGAAGATCTCTGTTTCCACGCGGCCGGGGCAGATTTCGGTGACGCGGATCCGCTTGCCCACGGTGTCGTTTCGCAGCTGCCGGGAAATCTGGTGCACCGCTGCCTTGGTGGCGTGGTAGACCGTGTGGCCGTAAAAGTTGTAGGTGCCCGCGATGGAGCTGATGTTGACGACATGGCCGAGGTCCCGTTCCACCATTCCGGGCAGGACCAGCCGGGTGAGCTGCAGCAGCCCGCGGAGGTTAACGTCTACCAGTTCGTCGATGTCCTGCTCGGAGGAATCCAGGATGTTACCGGGCCGGGACACCCCCGCGCAGTTCACCAGGACGTCCACTTTCAGGTCATTGACGACGGCGGTCAGGGCGGCGGTGTCCGTCAGGTCCACCACGTGCGGGACTACTCCCGTACGGTCGGCAAGCTCAGTGAGGCGTTCTTCGTTGCGGGCCACGGCGTGGACGGTGAGGCCGCGCTTGGCCAGCCGTTCGGCGATAGCGGCCCCCATGCCGGTGGAGGCTCCGGTGACAAGGGCGGTGGTGTAGTCGGAAAAAGGCATTGGTACTCCAAAAAGACGGAACGGGCGGGCTCTTACGTCCGGCAATGGGTTGGACGTAGTAGCCCCGGGTTGGCAGGGGTTAGGGATCGCGTAGCGGTTCGTGAGCGCGGTCCGTGGCGGCGGGAAAAGCATTCACGAGGTTCAGGCTCCTGACGCTGGGCTGAGTTCGTGCCAGCGGTGACCGGCGCCGATGCCGAGGAGTCCGAAGATTGTATTGATGGTGTTCCGGAGCCTGTCCAATTCCAGGCAGGCGGTGCGGTGCATGGCTGTTGCCTCAGCCACAGTGGTCTTTCTGAAGGTGATGGCGTGTCCGGGCCTGGCTTGCGCCAGGACGTCCAGTGAGCGGCTCGTGACTACTGCCAGGACCGGGTAGCCCGCCGTCACGCCCCGTCCCCGGTGCAGCACCAGCAGCTCCTCCCGGGACGGGACCTCGATGGCCCCGACCGGGACGCCGCGGGAGAGCACTTCGGACGTGAGCTGACGCTCGGGCAGGGCACCACCGAGCCGCAGCCCGATGTGGTTGCTGCGGGGACTAACGGTGTACTGCGTGGTGAACAGCAGGTCTGCCGTGTCCCCGAATTCCGCCACGTCCGGCCCGTCGGTGACATCGATGACCGGGTTGGTCGTGAAGACGGGTTTGGTAAGGCCGAGCCGGAACAGCGGCAGGCCGAAGTATGGCTGGGTGATGGGCGCCGTGGTCTTTCGCGTTTCGAGGCGAAAGCCCTCCACGAGCTTCAACCCGAAGCCCACAACAGTGTCCGGGGCGCAGCTGCCCAGCAGGCTGGGGACAGTGAAGGATCCGTGGACGGCGATGTAGGCGCGCAGTCCGGTCCGGATTCCCCGTACGGCCACGACTTCGCCGGCTCGGACAGATACCGGTTCCCACTGAGGGCAGTCATGCCCACCCACGGTGAGGTTCAGGGGCGCTCCGGTGACGGCGATCAGCAGGTCGGTGGTGGCGCGCATCCGGAAGTCCAGCGCAGTGAGCTCCAGTAGCGGGTCGTTGTCTTCGTTGCCGGCGAGGATGTTCGCCGCCTTGGCGGAATACTGGTCCAGTGCGCCGTTGACGGGGAGTCCGTAGGCGGGGCCCTTCGTCCGGCCGAGATCGGTGACCACTGAGTGGCCGGGCTGGAGGATGATCAGTGAACCGGTCATGGCCGGGCCTTCAGGAACTGCCCGGCGAAGTTTCCGAAGTCCTCCGCGGGAATCCGGTGGAAGCGCAGTTCGTCCCCGGGGACGTAAGGCACCAGGGGTTCGCGTGCTGCGTCCAGGACCGTTAGGGGAGTCTGCCCGATGACGCACCAGCCCCCGGGTGCCACGGCGGGCGCGATCACGGCCTGGCGTCCGGCCACGGATACGGCACCCGCGGGAACGGACAGCCGCGGATCCTTGAGCCGCGGCACGGGGACCGGGAAGTCCGGCCCGTCCATCATGGGAGATCCTGCCGGCGCGCCCAGGCAGCGGATGACATAGGTCTTGGCCGTATGCCGGGCGATGACGTCCTCAACGTCCAGGCCCTGGTGTTCCGCAACGCGTTCCAGGTCGGGTCCGTATTCACCGCCGTAAACCACGGGCACCTCGAAACGGCGCGGTTCCCGCATGGCTGTGCCAGTGAAGTCCAGCTGACGCATGCCGAGGAGGACGAACGCCCGGACCTGGCGCGCGGACGTGACATAGGGGTCGAATTCGACAAGGACGGAATCATAGGTGGGAACGGCGCCGAAAATGCCGTCGACGCCGGCGGCGGCCAGCCAACCGGCCAACGAGTGGACGGTGGACCAGCTCGTGTCCGCGTCATCCGACCGTGCCACCACGCGCAGGGCGGCGTCGCCCGACTCGTAGATGTCCAGCGTTGTCCGGCAGGTCGTCGTTGTGGTGGCCATTGTCAGGAAACCCTCTGCTTGGCCGCGAGGACCTGCGCGAGCGGGGCGATGGTGACGCCCGCGGCAATCAGTTCGCTGCGGATCAGGCGGGCCAGTTCGACGGCGCCCGGGTTGTCGCCGTGCAGCAGCACCGTGTCTGCCTGGATGGCGATGTCCCTGCCGGAGGCAGTCTCGATGAGTCCTTCACAGACCATCCGCACAGTGCGTTCGACGATGACGGAGGGGTCGTGGATTACAGCGCCGGGCTGGCTGCGCGGCACCAGTGTGCCGTCATCCTGGTAGGCGCGGTCCGCGATGCCAACGATCGCCACCCGCAGGCCGCGCTCCGCCGCCGCGGTGGCGAGTTCACCGTCCTGCGCCAGGATGATCAGCTTCGGGTCCACCCGGACGGCGGCATCCGCTACGGCTCGGGCATAGTCCGCCCGGGTGGCCACCAGGTTGCCTAGGCGGCCGTGCGGTGCCAGGTGGGAGACGGAACCGCCGTGGTAGGCGGCAAACGCTGAGAGGGCTCCCAGCTGGTAGATGACGTCGGTACGGACTTCGTCAGCTGTGAGGTCCATGGCCCGGCGGCCGAAGCCGCGGAGATCCGGGAAGCTCGGATGGGCGCCGATGCCGACTCCCGTCCTGACACATTCAGCCACCGTGGCGTCCATGATGTCAGGGTCCCCTGCGTGGAAGCCGCAGGCGATGTTGGCGCTGGACAAAATCTCCAGCAGGGCTTTGTCGTCGCCAATCGAGTAGGCGCCAAAACCTTCACCAAGATCCGCTACGAGATCGACTGTGGGCATTACGGGCCTTCCTCTGCTGGTACTGCCGGTGTAAATCAGTGTGGCATCGGGATATGAGCCACACAAAGACGAGTTCGGTATCACGCTATAGGGAACAGTTATGACCTTCGCCGGCGCTATTGGCACCGGCCCAAAGAATCTACGCGACCTTGTTTCGTGACTATAAAAACGGTGCTGCAAATAAGCCCTTTACCTGCTTATGCAAAAAACATATGCCGCCATCAAAATCGGCGATGGCTTAGGCGGGGATAGAATGTTCTGGTCATTGGAAAGTCATCTGCAATTAACCTATGCCCGAGACTCGGATCACACAAAGACGTAATGCCTGTCCCGCCATAGCGCCAACGTATGACCCCGCATGCTGTGCCGTCCCCGCTGAAAGAGGAGCGCTATGGACACCAGGAAGCTGGCGTACTTCGTCAAGATCGTCGACTCAGGAAGCATCACCAAGGCCGCCGCCGCCCTCCACGTGGCCCAGCCCGCGCTGAGCCAGCAGGTGGCCGCCCTCGAAACGGAACTGAAACAGCGGCTCCTGATCCGCAGCAAGCAGGGCGTGGAGCCCACAGCGGCCGGCCATACCCTTTACCGGCACGCGCAGACCATCCTCCGGCTCGTGGAGCAGGCCAGAATCGATGTAGCCGCCTCAGGCGCTGCACCGTCAGGGCGGGTGTCCATAGCCATCGCCCCCTACAGCATGGCCTCGAGCCTGACGCCGCGCATCATCGCCGAGGTGGGCCGCCGCTACCCCGACATTGTGCTGCACCTGACCGAGATTTACGGCGGCGTGCTCAGTGAGGCCATCAAGAACGGCCGGCTGGACATGGCGCTCATCTATGAACCGGGGTCCATCCGGGGGGTGCAGTTCACCACCCTGATCATCGAGGACCTGTACCTGATTGCGAACTCCCGTCGGGAACTTCCGGTAGCGGCGGACGCGGACACCATCAACCTGGAAGAGGTGGCTGCCGTGGGGCTCTTCCTGCCGGAACAGATCCACACCCTTCGGCAGGTGGTTCAGGCGGGCATCGAAAGCAGGGGCCTGAAGCTGAAGCTGGTGGGCGAGGTGGAATCGGTACCCTCCCTCACCCGGCTGCTGCGCACGGACCTCGGGGCCACCATCCTGCCCAAGTCAGCCGCGGACGCCCTGTTCCACGAGGAGGACTTCCGGGTCCTGAGGATCGTCGAGCCTGCACTGCAGTGCAGGATTGCATTGTGCACGCCCGACCATGAGCCCTTGTCGGAGGCCGCGTCCGCCGTCCTGCTGGTACTCAAGGAAATGCTGCAGGAAATGCTCCGGAGTAAATATTCCCCGCTCCCCACCACACCGTTCGAGGCATCATAAGCAGGCCTTATCAGATCACGTCGCTTTAGTCTTATTCAGGGAATTGCGTAAGTTCTAGGATAAAAGCCATAAAGGTTTCGCCAAAGGTGATACCGCGGCAACAAATTCCCTGGAGCCCAGCCATGAAGAAGATCACCAGCCCGCAGTACCGGAAGGCAGCTGACAGAAGAATCCAGCTGAAAGCCAGCACTGGTTCCCACTGCCCCACCAACGGTTTTTGGCGTCCCGAGGACGGACCCGCCACCGAGCCCATCTTCGTGTTCGAGGGAAGCATGATGCCCTCGGGCAGGCGCGGCTCCACCATGTGGTACCTGGACGACGCACAGGTGGGACCGCCGGCCCACCTGCTGCCCGGCGTGAACTGATCGGCACATCGACTTTAAAGCGGCAAGAGGCAAGGCCCGGAGTTCCGAAAGGAACCCCGGGCCTCTTGGCTTAACCGTGTCGAATGCTGAGAACTTGCCGTTAGAAGGAAGAGTCAAAACGACAAGTACCCAGCAATCCATGGAATGCGTGACTACAGGGCTGGCTCCAGTTCGGCGTCCTCCACCAGCAGGCCTTTGGCCTTCAGCACCTCCGTCAGTTTGCACAACTCGATGGTGGTGCCGCCTTCCTTGTAGCGGCGGATGAGGTCGTCCTCAGCGTCCACGCGTGCCTGCGACAGCTTAATGACTTCCTCGATCTCATCCTTGCGGACCACGACCACACCGTCGGCATCACCCAGCAGGACATCGCCCGGGTAGACAATCTCGTCGCCGAACACCAGGGGATGGTTGATGGGGCCAATGGTTTCCTTGACGGTCCCCTTGATGCAGACACTGCCGGAGAACACCGGCAATCCAAGTTCAATCAGGTCCTTGGTGTCGCGGACACCGGAATCCGTGACCATACCGGCCAGGCCTTTTGCCTTCATGGCGTTGCCCAGCACGTCGCCGAACGTCCCGGCTTCCTCGTACTCACCGGCGGCCACCAGGACCACGTCGCCCCTCTGGGCGTAATGGATGGCCACCTGGAGCATGAGGTTGTCCCGCGGGGCACAGACGACGGTCACGGCGGGCCCGCAGAAGGACATGCTGCGGTCGATGGGCTTGATCTTCGAACTCAGGGCCCCTTTGCGGCCCTGTGCTTCATGCACTGTGGCGGAGGAGAACTTGGAAAGCCGCTGAACGGCATCTTCGGAAGGCCGGTCGAATTTCGTTTTGACGTGGATCATGGGGTGCTCCTGTTGGTGAAAAGCGTGGGCAATCGGATGGTTGGGTCAGGACAGGGCCTTGGCGGCCTTTTCGATGGCAGCAATGGATTCCTCGATCACCGGCAGCCCGGTGGCGTAGGAAATCCGGAAGTAGGGGCTCAGTCCGTACGCCGAACCCTGGATGACGGCAACAGACGCCGCTTCCAGCAAGTACAGCGTGAAGTCCTCGTCGTTGGTGATCTGCCTGCCATCGGGCGTCGTTTTGCCGATGAGCCCGGAGCAGTTGACGTATGCGTAAAAGGCGCCTTCCGGCGTCGTGCACTGCAGGCCGTTGACGGCGTTCAGCCCAGTGATTGCCGCATCGCGCCGATCGCGGTACACGTCCACGCTGTCGCGGACGAATGTCTGGTCTCCGCTGAGTGCCGCGGCGGCAGCGGCCTGGCTGATGGAGGACGGGCAGGAGGACATCTGGGACTGCAGCTTGTTGATGGCAGCCACCAGGGGCCGTGGCCCACCGGCATAGCCCAAGCGCCATCCGGTCATGGCGTAGGCCTTGGAAACGCCGTTGGTGACCAGCACACGGTCCTTGAGCTCAGGGGCAACGGCCACCAGGCTGGTGATGGGCTCTTCGCCGAAGTGGATCTCGTCGTAGATCTCATCGGTGAGGACGTAGACGGCAGGGTGGTCCTTGAGGACGGCGGCCAGGCTGGCCAGTTCTTCCCGGGAGTACACCGCTCCTGTGGGGTTGGAGGGCGTGTTGAGGATGACCCACTTGGTGCGTTCCGTCAGTGCCCCTGCCAGAGCCTCAGGGGTGAGTTTGAAGCCGGTGTCCTCGCCGCAGGAAACGATGACAGGGGTTCCTTCGTTGGCGAGCACCATGTCCGGGTAGGAGACCCAGTACGGGGCGGGGATGACAACCTCGTCGCCTTGGTCCAGGGTGGCCATGAATGCGGTGAAGATGACCTGCTTCCCGCCGCCTCCGACGGTGATTTCGGCAGGCGTGTACTGCTGGCCGGTTTTGCGCTGCAGTGTCTGCAGGATGGCCTTTTGCAGTTCGGGCGTTCCGGTAACCGATGTGTACTTGGTTTCACCACGGCCGATGGCTGCGATGGCAGCGTCCTTGATGTGCTGAGGCGTATCGAAATCCGGCTCGCCGACAGTCAGGTCCAGGATCCGGCGGCCCTCGGCCTTGAGCTCCCGGACACGGGCCGCCGCGGCAACGCTGGGCGAGGATTTGATACGGGTTACGCGTGATGCGGGCACGAATTCAGGCATGTTCTCTTCCAGGGTTCCGGTACGGATGAGGTTGGTTCATTCGAGCCTAGGGAAGGAGCCGTCCTCTTGGATAAGACCTAAAGTGCGTGGACAGATAAGCAGCCCTTATGACGGAGCAGCCAGAACTTTCATGTATTGCTCCACGCACTTTCGGTATTGCCTTCCGGGCTTGCCCGCGGCGTAACCTGCAGGGTGGATAACGGACCCTAATAAGGCACAGCGCCGGCCCGGCGACGTTCCTTTCAGGCCGGCGGGCGAACCGCGGGAAAGGTGCCCTTACCGGCGGGAAGCCGGGCTGACATGGAAGCACCAACGGAGACAAGGAGCAGAGATGCCGGGCAGAGAGAGTCAGGAACGGATACTTCCGCGTACAGCCGGCACCGGGACGGTTGGGGACGGCGTGACGGCCTACCGGTACCGGGGCGTCCCGAAGCCGGACCCCGCCAGGGCCCGCGCCCAACAAGCCCTGGCCATGCTGGTCCAGCTGCGGACGACCATCGCGCTCCGGTCCAGCAGGGTGCGTGCCCTCACCACCGAGCTGGGTGACTGCGTCGCCCAGGCCCTGTGTGATGGCGTGAAGGTGGCTGCCGTCGCACAGGCCGCCGGCCTGCCTGCCGCCAGTATCCGGTCTGCCGCGGTGGCACGCGGCGAGCTGTACCCGTCGGGCCAAACCCGAAGCGGGCATCTTGACCTCATTGCAGGGTTGGCCGTGGAGTTGGCGGCAGCCGAGGGCACCCGGAGTGCCGCGGAAGAAGAACGCACGCAGGTACTGGCCCAGGCCAGGAAATCCCGGCTCCTTGACGACTACCAACTTGCCGGGGCAAGCGGCATGAAGTCCGACGAGATCCGAAAAGTGACCAAGGGCGTGAACTTGGGTGTGGCCAAGCCAGAATGATCCGTCCCGGCTGGTCCGCTGCCAGCCGTCTTCCGCCCTAGGATAGAGGACTCGCGGAACGGATCATCCTCGTCGGCGCCGACGAACAAATTCCCGCCGCCCAGCGGATCCGCCCTCGTGAGCCCCAGCACCGAAGTGCTCGCCCGCCATTCGCAGCCGGGTGCAGAAGACCAAGCCCAGGGCTGGAGGACAGCTCTAAGGCGTCCCCGTTCCACGCGGGGCTTCCCGTTGTCCAGATCTCCCGTTCTTCGACTCTGTGCCATAACGAATCGCTATGTAGGTACATAAAAGGCGACTTTGTGTGACCCACACCGCAAACGTTAACTTGATGTTTGGGGCCGGTCCGCAAAGCCGTAAACACGACTTGCGAGAGAGCTCACAGCAGGATCAACCGGATATTCCACTCGAGATCTCTTTCCGAGAGCCCAGGTGCAGCGGCAACCGGTGTTCACCCATCACCAATGGAGACGAAATGACAGAAACCACACTTCCCAGGAAGACCCCGGTCAGGGCCGCAGTCGCGGCCTGGATCGGCACGACGTTGGAGTACTACGACTTCGCGGTGTATGGCACCTCGTCTGCGTTGGTTCTGAACGTGCTCTTCTTCTCGCCCGAGTTGCCTCAGGGCATCAGCGTGCTGCTCGCCATGATCACTTTCGCGGTCGGTTACGCGGTACGCCCCCTCGGCTCCCTCATCCTGGGGCCGATGGGTGACCGCCGTGGCCGCAAGTTCGTCATGATGATCACACTGTTCGGCATCGGCGGCTGTACCTTCCTGATCGGGTGCCTGCCGACGTACGCCCAGATCGGTCCTCTTGCTCCGATCCTGCTCGTGCTGATCCGCGTCATCCAGGGACTGTGCCTTTCCGGCGAGCAGCCCAGTGCCATCACCATGAGCCTGGAGCATGCTTCCGAGGGTCGTCGTGGTTTCCTCGCGAGCTTCACCACTTTGGGCTCCTCCTCGGGTACGCTGCTCACCCTGCTGGTCTTCATCCCTATCGCCGCCATGCCCTCGGAGCAGTTGCTGAGCTGGGGTTGGCGGCTTCCGTTCTGGGCGTCCGCCGTCGTAGTCGTCGCTGCGTACCTGATTCGCCGTCACGTCCAGGAGCCGCCTGAGTTCGTAGAGGCCCAGGCCGCTAAGGTGAACGTTGCCCCCCTCAGGCATCTCCTGCGCTTCCACTGGCGCGCGGTGCTGCGGATCGTATTCTGTGCGCTCATCGCCGGCACGAGCTACATGATGCAAACCTTCTCGGTGGCATTCGGGACCGCCGGATACAAGCTGGATAAGCCGACCATGCTCCTGACGACCACAGTCTCGGCAGTGATCGCCCTCGGAATCACGCCCCTGGCAGGATTCCTTGTGGACAAGATCGGCCGCAAAACGATGTTCCTCATCGCAACGGGCGGTGCAGGCATCACAATGGTGCCCTACCTGTGGTCAATCACGACCGGCAACTGGTCGCTGATCTTCCTGTTCGGCATCATCAACTACTCCCTCTTCTACTCAATGGTCAACGCGTCCTGGCCCTCGTTCTTCGCAGAGATGTTCCCCGGCCGGCTGCGCGTCTCCGGACTCGCCCTTGGCACCCAGATCGGCTTCGCCATCTCGGGCGTCATCGGCCCCGTTCTCTCGACAGCACTCGCTGGCCCCGATCTGAAAGATTGGGTGGGGCCGTCCATGGTCGCCCTCGGGTTCATGGTCCTGGCAGGAATCTCAGCCCTCACCGCCAAGGAGACCAAGAAGTACACGCTCAAGGAACTCGACGAGGTGCAGCAGGGCGAGCGGGAGAAGGCCGTCCTCACGGCCGCGACCGTTTCCACGGGCACAGCTACCCACGGCCTCGCTGGTTAGCCTGGAATGCAGAAGTGCCGGGTTGTCGCCCCTGAGCTGATCGCGCACTAGCTGTAAGGTTCAAGACGTTGGTTACATCGTGAACAAGTGAAGACCTCTTGGTTTCGTGGTTACCGCATACACGACCAAGAGGTCTTCATGTCTCGCGTAATGCCCGCCTAGCCGATGGAGAACTCTACGTCACCTCAGTCTGCAGCCGAGAATCCCTGGCGCATTCTTTCTCCAGCCCCATTGTCTTCCATGGCCGGGCTGGACCCCTGCGCATCGTGGCGCGCACGAACGTTGTACACCGCTCTCCCAGAGCCAAGTCCCCTGGAGCCGCCCCTTGGCCGTCGCTGACCGTACCCGCCCCCTTCGGCAACCGATCACCGTCCTCACCGCCCTGCGTTCCCCGCGGCAGCTCAGCCGCGAGGTCCTGGCGGGGATGGTCACCACCCTGGCGCTCGTCCCGGAAGTTATTTCGTTTTCGATCGTGGCCGGCGTCGATCCCATGGTGAGCCTTGTGGCCTCCATCGTGCTGGCCGTGGCCATGTCCATCCTGGGCGGCCGCCCCGGTGTGGTGACCGCGGCTGCCGGTTCCGTCGCCTTGGTAATCGCCCCGCTGGTCCACGAGCACGGCGTCGAGTACGTCCTGCCCACGGTGCTCATTGCCGGCGTGATCCAGGTTGTCTTTGGCCTGGCCGGGCTGGCGAGGCTGATGCGGTTCATCCCGCGGTCGGTGATGATCGGGTTCGTCAACGCCTTGGGTGTGCTGATCTTCATGGCGCAGGTGCCCCACGTCCTCAATGTGCCCTGGCTCGCCTACGCCCTGTTCGCCCTGACGTTCGCCATCATCTTCATCCTGCCCCGGTTCACCAAGGTGGTCCCGTCGCCCCTGGTGGCCATCGTCGTCGTGACCGCGATTGTCATCATCGCCGGCCTGACCGTTCCGGACGTCGCGGATGAGGGCCCGCTCACGGGCAAGCTGCCCGGGATCACGCCGTTCCTCTTCCCAGTAAGCGCTGAGACTTTCCAGCTGGTCCTGCCCACCGCACTCAGCGTGGCCTTCGTGGGCCTGATGGAAACCCTCCTCACGGCCAAGCTTGTGGACGACATCACGGACACCCCTTCCCACAAGGGGCGCGAGTCCTGGGCACTGGGCGTCTCGAACATCCTTGCCGGTTTTTACGGCGGCATCGCCGGCTGCGCCATGATCGGTCAAACCGTCCTCAACGTGAAGACCGGCCAGGCCCGCACCCGCATTTCGACGCTCGTGGCCGGGCTGTTCCTGCTGGCACTGGTGACGGGGCTCAGTTCGATCATGGGCCAGATTCCCATGGTGGCCCTTGCCGCGGTGATGATGGTGGTCGCCGTGACCACCGTCGACTGGCACAGCGTGAAACCGTCCACCCTGAAGCGGATGCCGGTACCGGAGACGCTGGTCATGGCCGTCACCGTCGCCGTCGTGGTCCTCACTGGGAACCTGGCCCAAGGTGTGCTGGTGGGCGTCATCCTCGCGATGGTGCTGTTCGCCCGCCGGGTGGCCCACGTCATCACCGTGGAGCGCACCCTGGCGGACGACGGCGATAGCGTTCGCTACGGGGTGGTGGGGCCGCTGTTCTTCGGAAGCAGCAATGACCTGGTGGAGCAGTTCGCGTACGCCGACGATCCCGCCTCGGTGACCATCGACCTCAGCCGCGCCCAGATCTGGGACGCCTCAACTGTCGCAGCGCTCGATTCCATCGAGACGAAGTACGCGGACCACGGCGCAACAGTGGCAATTGAAGGCCTCGATGAGCGCAGCACCGGCTTCCACCGCCGCCTCACCGGACACCTGGGCGCCTGACTTCGAGCGCACGCAAAGAAGCGGGACAATAATGCTGTGGCGACTAGGCTTTCGGACATCACGAAAGAGTCACCCCGCAATGATTTAGCAGGTTTTGTCCGCCACAGGCCGGGACGCTCGCCCATAGCGGCTCGATTCCGCGTCGGCGCGCTGGCCTCCCCTGGTCCTCACCGAATTCGCGAGATCTGCTTTCGCGGCCTACGGCCGTACGTCACTCTCTAAAGAGCAAAGGCACCTCTTCAGGTGCCACAGTTAGCCTCTAGATTCCGCAAACCGACGGCTGGTACATTACCCGCCTCAGAGCGACCGGAAACCTGGGAGGGAACCGTGGAAATAGCCGATCCGCACACTTTTCATGCCGCATGGGCCGAGCGCTTCAACGCCCGGGACGCTGACGGAATGATGGAACTCTTTGAGCCTGACGGGGTCTTGATCCCACAGCCAGGCACACTCACCACGGGTGAAGACAGCCTGAACGCCCTGAAGGGATTCCTTCAGGCAGGGCTGCCCATCAGCGTCACCACTCGCCATGTCTACGTCGCGGGCGACCTCGCCTTGGTCATCGCCGAATGGGCCATCAAGGGAACCGCGGCCGACGGCAGCGACGTGGACCTCCAAGGCAGAACTGCCGACGTCCTGCGCAAGGGAAGCCGGGGATGGAAGTTGGCCATCGACAATCCCTTTGGCACGACTTGAATCGCGCTGCTCCAAACCCCAACATGTCGAAAAGCTGCGGCCAATGCCCGCTAACCCGGGCGGGTTCTGCGGGCACCGTGCGTCAATCTTGGTTGTCTGCATCTGCCACGGTTCCCTGCTCCAGCGCAGCAGATATGGCCGCCGGGGCGGGAAGTGCTTCACGTCGCGTCACCCGCCGGTTCCGGCCCTGGTAGAGGCGGCGGTAGCTGGAGGGCGTGGTGTTGAGCTCCCGCATGAAATGGAGCCGGAAATTCGCGGAGGTTCCCAAGCCCGTCCTATCCGCGACTGCCTGCACGGTCAGATCGGTCGTTTCCAGCAGCCGGCACGCCTCGGCAAGGCGCTGGCTGGTCAGCCAGCGCAGCGGCGTCGTTCCCGCCTCAGCCAGGAATTTGCGCGCGAAGCTGCTCGGCGCCCAGCCGGCGTGACCGGCCATATCGACGACGGTTAGCGGCTCTGCCAGATGCTGCCTGGCCCAGGCGCACGTTTCGGCGAAGTGGGTCAGCGGCGCGGCTACGGGGCGTTCCATGAACTGTGCCTGCCCGCCCTCACGGTGGGGGGCCACGACCATCCGCCGGGCAATGCGGTTCGCTGCCTCGGTGCCGTAATCCCTGCGGACCAGGTGCAGGCACAGGTCGATCCCGGCCGCGACACCGGCGCTGGTGCTGACGCCGCCCTCGTCGATGTACAGCACCCCGGCGTCGACGTCGACAGCCGGGTGCATGGTTTGCAGGCGCTGGGCGTTCCGCCAGTGCGTTGTGGCGCGCTTGCCGTCAAGGAGGCCGGCGGCGGCCAGAGCGAATGCGCCGGTGCAGACCGACACCACCCGGGCTCCGTTTTCGGCCGCCTCACGGAGCGCGTCGCAGACGCTGGCCGGAGGGTCGGTGAGCGGGCTGAACCCGGGCACAACTATGGTGTCGGCCGAAAGAAGGGCCTCAAGCCCGGCCGCGGCGTGGATGGCGTACCCGGACGTCGTGGGGACCAGCCCGGGCTCGGGCGCACAGACCTGGAAGGAATACAGCTGCCGTTCGTCCTCGTGGCCGAATACGTGCGCGGGAATGGCAAGGTCGAAGGCGACGACATCCGGCAGAGCCAGGGCAACGACACGATGCATGAGGCCACTGTACTCACGCCGCACCTGTTGGGATCACTGCTTGCAGAATCCTTTTCATAGTGGCTATTTTTGCCACTCCCCGGCGCCGCTGCGTGTTGACAGTCTTAGCCCCATGATCAGCTTTCAACCTTCAGCACCGGTTTCCCCTCCAGCCAGCCGCCGCAGGGCCAAGGCTCTGGCCCGGCGACTGATGCGGGCCGCATTGGCTGTTGCTTTGGCCGGCGCCACACTCGCCGGAGTCCTGGTGGCCGGCGCCGCCGCCGTCGGTCGCGACAACGGCCTGGAGCGTAGGCCGGCCGTTCCCGCGGGGACACGGGACAGCATGTCCGGGCCGGCTGCCGGCGCCGGAACCATCCGGGTCGCGTTCGTGCTGGGCGGCAGCGGGACCGAGGCAGCCGACGTGCTTGCCCCCTACGACGTCTTCGCCAGGTCCCCGCGGTTCACTGTCACAACCGTCGCAGCCGACCGGTTACCCGTTCAGCTTGCAGGTGCCCCCGCTGTGGTCCCGGCGACCACGTTCGGCGACATCGACGCCGGCAGGGCGCCGGCACCGGACCTGCTGGTGGTGCCGGCCGTGGTCGATCCAAGTGGCAACGACGAAGCAGCCACCCGGTCCTGGATTGCCCGCCAATCGGCCCGCGGCATTCGGATCTTGGGGGTCTGCGCCGGGTCCATGCTGCTCGCGGAGGCCGGCGTGCTCGACGGGCACCGCGCCACGTCCCACTGGTCACGGATCAGTTCGCTGCGCGAGAGCAGGGCCGCCGTGCAGTGGGTCACCGGCCAGCGTTTCGTTCAGGACGGCCGCATCACGACGACGGCGGGCGTCACCTCCGGGATCCCCGGCGCTCTGCAGCTGGTGCACGATCTCGCCGGGGAATCCGAAGCTGCACGGGTGGGCGCCGAGATCGGATACCCGGGCTGGTCAACGTCCACGGGCAAGGCGATCTCCGAACAGGCCTTGAACCTCAGCGACGCTCCCGTCGTCCTCAACGCCGCCCTCCCCTGGTTCCGGCCGACGGTGGGGATCGGGCTGACGGACGGCATCAGCGAGCTGGACGCCGTGGCCGCGTTCGAGGTGTACACCGTCTCGGGCGCGGCCCGCACGGTCGCCCTCGCGGCGGGCCCGACTGTAACGACCAAGCACGGCCTGGTCCTGCTCACGACGCCCTTTGCATCCCTTGGGCCGAATCCGGACCGGCTGATCCTTCCGGGGTCCGCCGCCCACGACGCCCGCATCCTGTCCTGGGCCGGGAGCCAGCAGCTTGCCACGACTGTGCTGCCCCAATCGTCGGGCCAGCGAGGCGCCTTCGACGCCGCCCTCGAGGAGCTGGCCGGGCGCGCCGGGAACAGCACAACAATGACGACCGCGAAATTTATCGACTACCCCACCGCCCAGTTGCACCTGAACGGCACTAGCCCCGACACCCGCTCCGCCTGGCTGTTCGTCATGACAGTCGCCCTCGCAGCGGCCGCCGGCGCGCTGCCCACCGTTCTCCGGCGCGCCGGCGTCGTTCGTTCAGCCCGGAAGGCACGCACACCAGAGCCCGCACATACCGCAGGAAAGGATCGGTCATGACCGCCCCCGCACTAGCGCGGATCGGGGCACCGCTCCGCAGCCTTCGCACGCTGGGCGTGGCGGTGGCCATGGTGGCAGCCCTCCTCGTCACCTCCACGGCCGCGAACCTCGCACTGAATCAGGCTGAGCGGTCCGCAACTGCTCCCTATGGGCAGAGCGTGCAAACAAGCCACGGCGCCCTCAACGTATTCAGAACGCCAGGCAACAGCAGGACAGGGCAGTCCATCGTGCTGCTCGGCGGCCTCGGCACGCCGGCGCCGGCACTGGACTTCGCGCCCCTCATCCGTGAGCTCGAAGACTACGACGTCATCGTCGTCGAAGGGTTCGGCTACGGGTACAGCGACCAGCCCCCGGTGGAGCGCACCGTCGAGAACATCACGTCCGAACTGCATCAGGCCCTGGCGAAACTGGACGTTCCCCGGCCGTATGTTCTCGCGGGCCATTCCATCGCAGGTTTCTACACGCTCGCCTATGCCAACCGGTACCGGAACGACGTCGCGGCCGTCGTCGGCATCGACCCCACCGCGCCCGCCGCCCAGACCATCCCCGCAGACCAGACCAGCGTCCCCGCGGACGGCATCAACTGGCAACGTCTCATCGCCGCGAGTGGGCTGCTCCGCTGGGCCAGCATGCTCGTGCCGAGCCTGGTGGAACCGGACGGCACCGCCTACACCCAGCGTGAACGGGACCAGATGCGCCTGATGACCAACTGGAATTTCGGCAACCCTTCCGTTCTCGACGAGACCAATCGCATCGCGGACAACGCCCGCAAGGTGCAAACCCTGCGCTACCCGGACGGTGTGCCCGTGCTCACGTTCCTCGCCTCGGCGAAGGAGACCCCTGCGGACCCGGCACGGCACGAGGCCCTGCTCCGCAACGTCCGCCACCACGAGATCGTGACGCTCCCCGGCGCGCACTACCTGCACTGGACCCAAGCGCCGGTCATGGCCGCCAAGATCAAAGCCTTCCTGGGCACCAGGATGCGCTGAAGTATCTGACGGCCGTCGGTATTGCCGCCTACGTCCTGAGACCCTCGATCAGGCGTCCGGCGAGCGGCCGAGCCAGGCGCAGGCAGCCACCACGATAGCCGCCGTGCCGGTTTGCAGTGTTGGCGTGATGACCGGAGCAAACTTCGGCGAATGGTTGGCGGGGATGTCGGTCAAGATGGTGCCCCCGGCCTCGGCCTTCGCATACAGCTGCGGATCGGTCCCGCCGATTCCCCAATAGGTGTAGGGCACACCCAAGGCGTTCGGAATCTCACTGAAGTCCTCGCTGGCTGACTGACGGCCGATGGTAAAGGCCTGATCGCCGAAGTACTCCCGAAAGGCCGAGGAAACCCTGTCCGTCGCGCCCGCGTTGTTCTCAGTCACCGGGTAGCGATCATAGAGCTCGAATTCGGGATCCTTCGGCGATCCTGATGCCAGGCATTCACCGGTCACGATCCGCTTGATGGCGTTTAAAGCCAGCTCGCGGGTGCCCCTGTTGAAGGTGCGGATGTTCAGCTCAAGCACCGCACGGTCCGAAATGATGTTGCTCTTCGATCCTGAGCTGATCCGTCCGACCGTGAGTACGGCAAACTCCCCCGGCGCGACCTCGCGCGACACAATCTGCTGCAGGCGGATGACGATCATCGACGCGAGCACCACGGGGTCGACCGATAGCTGCGGCATCGAACCGTGGCTGCCGCGCCCGTACACGGTGATCCTCATGCTGTCCGCGCTGGACAGGACCGCCCCATGGCGCGTTCCGACCCTACCGGCCGGAAACGCGAGCACATGCTGTGCCAGGGCCACGTCCGGCTTCGGGATCAGGCCGGCCAGTCCGCCCTCGACCATCCGGCGGGCCCCATCCGCCAGCTCCTCGGCCGGCTGAAAGAGTGCGACGAAAGTTCCGCTCCAGGCCGTTCGTTCGGCTGCCATCAGCCGGGCAGCCCCCAGGAGGCTCGCGACGTGAACGTCGTGTCCGCAGGCGTGAGCGACAGGGGTGGTGTTCCCTGCGTCGTCGGTCGCGGTATCAGTGCTTGCATACGGCAGCCCGGTTTCTTCGGCCATGGGCAGGGCATCCATGTCCGCACGCACCAGCACAGTCGGACCGTCGCCGTTTTCCAGGATGCCGACGACGCCGGTGGTGCCGATCTTCTCTCGGACGTCGAAACCGAACCCGGTCAGAAGCCGGGCCACTGTCGCGGCCGTTTCGACTTCCTGGTTGCCCAGTTCCGGGTGCCGGTGAAGTGCCCGGTAGAGGTCCTCCTGCCAGGCCGCAATACCGTTCTGCCCGGAGAGTACCAAGGCCGCCGGACCCCGGTCCGTGGCGCCGTCACCTGCCCTCATTTCCGTACCTCCCCTGTCTGACGCGGTGATCGAGGCCGCTACCGGCGGCCCCGGCCGGCCCGTCGCCCGCTTTGCCTTCATCGACCGGTATGCCTGGCTCCGTTGAGAGTATCCACCGAAGCGACGTGCCAAACAAGGAGAGCAGGGCGGCGCCGGGCCCGGAAACGGTCGCGCCAGCCGACGATAGCCCCGCCAGCCGACGAGCGCGTGCCGCATCCAAGAGCATCTCCGCGACACCTCAAGTCACATGAACCTGCATTGCAGTTCATGGCGCCGGGTTGCCCGGCCCGCCCCCAGCATGGCGCCATATGTAGCGCCGTTTCGTCCTGTTTAGCCTCCGTTGCCGAGTGCTGGCCAAGACCGCGGGAGCCGTGCTTAGGTGGTTCGACGGTCAAGGCCAGGCCGCAGCAACATGGACCCACCACGAACGCAATCGCAGGACCGCCAACCGCTGTCAGCCACCCCTCGGCCCGGCGCAACCTCCCCTCCTTTCCCCGCCCGGACACTCCCCGGGCCAGCTCCGCTGTGCCCGTTTGTCCCCCTTCACCGTCCCGAAAGGCCGCCATGTTCTTCACGTCTTCCAATCGCACAATTACCGGAGCGAAAGTCACCCGGCGCCGGGCTCTGAGCGCCCTCCTGGCACTGCCCGCCCTCGGCCTGCTGACCGCCTGCGGCGGGGCAGCCACCGCCGGCAGCCCACAAGCCAGCTTGGCCGCACCGGCACCGCTCGCCACCTCGGTCCCCGCGGGGACCACCATCAAAGTGGGCGACCCCAGCATCCGGGTGGCCCTCGAACTGTCCGGCCTGACCAAGGAGCTGGACGGAGTCAACGTGGAGTTCGCCAACATTTCCGGCGGCCCGCAGACCACGGAGGCCTTCCGGGCCAAGGCGCTCGACGTCGGCTCCGTGGCGGACATCCCGCCCATCCACGCCACCTGGACCGGCCTGAACGTGCGGATCATCGCCAGCGCCTACCGGCAGGACGCCGTGGACCACCCGCTGTACGAACTCGGCGTCGCCCCCGGCTCCGGCATCAACTCCCTGGCGGACCTGCGCGGCAAGAAAGTGGCCTACAGCCCCGGCCAGGCCCAGGGCGCCCTCGTCCTGCGCATCCTGGCGAAGGCCGGCCTCAAGCAGGAGGACGTAAAGCTGGTGGAACTGCCCAGCACCGGCGACACCTATGCCACGGCGCTGTCGAGCAAGCAGGTGGACGCCGCGCCGCTGGGCGGCGTCCAGATCAAGCGGTACCTCGCCAAATACAAGAACGACGGCGCGGCCACCCTGCGCCATGGCCTCCGGGACGATCCCAGCCTCCTCTACTCCCCCGCCGAGGCCCTGGCCGACCCCGCCAAGGCCGCCGCCCTGGCGAAGTACGTCGCGGTGTGGGGCAAGGCCCAGCGCTGGATCGAAGACCACCCGAAGGAATGGCTGGAGGGCTACTACATCAAGGACCAGGGCCTGTCCCGCGAGGACGGGCAGTACCTGATCGAGGCCGCCGGCAAGAGGGACCTGCCCACGTCCTGGGCCGAGGGCATCGCCCGCCACCAGCAGACCATCGACCTGCTGTCCCGCGAACAGAAAAAGCCCCAGCTCAAGGCTGCTGACCTCTACGACACGCGCTACGAAGCCATCGCTGGCACCGCCTTCGCCGCGGCCGCCAAGGGAGGGACCGCGTGAGCGCCGCCACCGTACTGGACCGTCCCGCCGTCGCGCCCCACCGGGACCCTGCCGTCGCGGACCGGGAAGACGTCCGGCCCACCGGAAGGAGGCTGGGACCGGGACGACGACGGCGGCTCGCCTGGCTGCTGGGCCCCTCGGCTCTGCTGCTGCTCTGGACAGTTTCCTCGGCCACCGGGCTCCTGGACCCCCGGGTCCTCTCCGAACCCTGGACCGTGGTGACCACCGCCGGTGAACTGATCGCCGACGGCCGGCTCCAGGAAAACCTCGCCATCTCGGCCCAGAGGGCCCTGCTGGGCCTGTTCTTCGGAACCGTCGGCGGCGCCGTGCTGGCTGTCGTCGCCGGACTCAGCCGGGTCGGCGAAGCGCTGATCGACGGACCCGTGCAGATCAAACGCGCCATCCCCGGCCTAGCCCTGATCCCGCTCCTGATCCTGTGGTTCGGCATCGACGAGACCATGAAGGTCCTCACCATCACCCTGGGCGTCTTCGTCGCCGTCTACCTGCAGACCTATGCGGGGCTGCGCGGCATCGACCTGCGCTACGTCGAGCTGGCCCAGACCGTGCGCCTCAGCCGGGCAAGCTTCATCCGCCGGGTGGTTCTCCCCGGCGCCCTTCCCGGATTCTTCCTCGGCCTGCGCTTCGCGGTCACCGGCGCGTGGGTGTCCCTGGTGGTCGTGGAACAGATCAACGCCACCAGCGGGATCGGCTACATGATGGAGCTCGCCCGCACCTACGGCCAAACCAACATCATCGTCCTCGGACTGGCCGTCTACGGTATCCTCGGCCTGCTCTCCGACGGCGCCGTCCGCTTCATCGAACGAAAGGCCCTCTCATGGCAGCGCACACTGGCGGGCTGACCGCCGCCGCCCCCTCCGCCGTCGGACGCCCCTCCGCCACCCGGCCCGCCGGGGCAGCCAGCGCCGGCGCCCGACCCGCTGGGGCGGCCACCCCGGCCGTGTCGGTGCGCGGCCTGATCCGCGGCTTTGGACCCAAAGGCGTGCTGAACGGCGTGGACCTGGACATCGCCCCCGGCGAATTCGTGGCCTTCCTGGGCCCCAGCGGCTGCGGCAAAAGCACCCTGCTGCGCGCCCTCGCCGGCCTGGATCACGACGTGCGCGGCAGCGGCGTCATCAACGTCCCGGACCGCGTCTCGGTGGTGTTCCAGGATTCGCGGCTGCTGCCCTGGGACACGGTGCTGGGCAACGTCACCCTGGGCCTTCGGGTGCACGACGCCGAGGCCCGGGCGCGCAGGGCCCTCGCCGAGGTGGGGCTCGCCGGCCGCGAACAGGCGTGGCCCCACCAGCTGTCCGGCGGCGAGCAGCAGCGCGTGGCGCTGGCCCGGTCGCTGGTCCGTGAACCGCAGCTGCTGCTGGCGGACGAACCGTTCGGCGCCCTCGATGCCCTGACCCGGCTCAAGATGCACGGGCTGCTCCAGGACCTGGTGGCCGCGCACCGCCCGGCGGTCCTGCTGGTCACCCATGACGTGGACGAGGCCATCGCCCTGGCCGACCGGATCGTGGTCCTTGACCACGGGCGGATTGCCACCGTCCGCAACGTGGCACCACAGGTCGGTTCCGCCGCCGACGCCGCCGGCCACGAAGCGCTGCGCCGCGACCTCCTCAAGGCCCTTGGAGTCAACACAGCCGTCAGCACCGGCGACGAACCTGCCGCCGCAGGAGCCGCAACGGCCGTTCACTCAGCCGCAGCCCTCTGACCCAAACCTTCCCGCACACCTGACCTTCAAGGAGCACCACCCATGACTTCCCAAAACCCGGCTTCCCAGAACCCCGCTTCCGCGCAGCGCCAGCTCCACCTCAACGCCTTCCTGATGAGCACCGGCCACCACGAGTCGTCCTGGCGCCTGCCGGAAAGCGACCCGCAGGCCAACACCGACGTGGAGCACTACAAGGAGCTGGCTCGCACCGCCGAGCGCGGCAAGCTGGACTCCATCTTCTTCGCCGACTCCCCCGTCCTGTTCGGCGAGGTGGGCCGCCGCCCCGCCGGCAAGCTGGAACCCACCGTGCTGCTGACGGCCATCGCCGGCGCCACCGAGCGCATCGGACTGATCGCCACCGCCTCCACCACCTACAACGAGCCGTTCAACCTGGCCCGCCGCTTCGCTTCAGTGGACTGGGTCAGCGGCGGCCGTGCGGGCTGGAACGTGGTCACCACGGCCGGGCCGGACGCTGCCCGGAACTTCGGCGTGGACGACCAGCCCGCGCACGCCGTCCGGTATGAGCGTGCCGCGGAATTCATCGAGGTGGCGCGGAAGCTCTGGGACAGCTGGGAGGACGACGCCGTCGTGGCCGACAAAGCCGAGGGCATCTGGGCTGACGGTGAGAAGATCCGCGTCATCGGCCACGAGGGCAAACACTTCAAGGTCCGCGGCCCGCTCAACGTCCAGCGCCCGCCGCAGGGACACCCGCTGATCGTCCAGGCCGGTTCATCCGAGGACGGCAAGGACCTCGCGGCACGGTACGCGGACGCCGTCTTCACCGCCCACCAGACCCTCGCGGACGCCCAAGACTTCTACCGGGACCTGAAGGCCCGCACCGCCGCCGCCGGCCGGGACCCCGGAACCCTCAAGATCCTCCCCGGGATCGTGCCCGTCATCGGCGCCACCGAGGAAGAGGCGCTGGAGCTCGAACACGAACTGGACCGGCTGATCAAGCCGGAGTACGCCCGGATCCAGCTGGCCAAGACCCTGCGCGTCAACCCGGAGGACCTGCCCCTGGACCGGCAGCTGCCGGACGACCTGCCCAGCGAGGACGAGATCGAGGGCGCGAAGAGCCGCTACACCCTGATCGTCCAGCTGGCCCGCCGCGAGCAACTCACGGTCCGGCAGCTGATCGGCCGCCTGGGCGGCGGACGCGGGCACCGTACCTTCACCGGTACCCCGGTGCAGGTTGCGGACGCCATCCAGGAATGGTTCGACGGCGGCGCGGCAGACGGCTTCAACATCATGCCGCCCGTGCTGCCCTCGGGACTGGACGTGTTCGTGGAGCAGGTAGTGCCCATCCTCCAGGACCGCGGCCTGTTCCGCACCGAATACACTGCCCGCACCCTGCGGGGGCACTACGGTCTGGAGCGCCCGGAGAACCGCTACGCCGCTGCCGCCGCGGCGGAGCTGGCCTCCATCGGATCGGCGCTCTAATGGCCCGGCAGCTGAAACTCAACCTGTTCATCTACCCCGGCGGCCACCACGAGGCCGCCTGGCGGCACCCGAAGTCCCAGCCCGAGAGGCTCCTGGACATCCGGTTCTACCAGGAACTGGCGCAGCGCGCGGAGCAGGCAAAGCTGGACGCCGTGTTCTACGCCGACGGCCCCGCGCTGGAAAGCAACGTCCAGTACGCCACCCGGTTCCGGATCGAGCCCTTCACCTGGCTGTCCGCGATCGCCGTCGCCACTGAACGCATCGGCCTGATCGGCACGGCCAGCACCACGTACCTGGAGCCGTACAACGCGGCCCGGCTGTTCGCGTCGCTGGACCACCTCAGCGGCGGCCGCGCGGGCTGGAACATCGTCACCACCGGTGCCGAACGCGCCGCCCAGAACTTCGGCCTGGACCAGCACCCGCCGCACGCGGAGCGGTACGCCCGCGCCGATGAATTCGTTCGCGTGGTGGGCAAGCTCTGGGACAGCTGGGAGGACGGGGCGGTGGTGGCCGACGCCGGCACGGGAGTTTTCGCCGATACCTCACGGATTCACCCCGTTGAGCATGAGGGCCACCACTTCCGCGTCGCGGGGCCGCTGAACACGCCGCGGTCCGCGCAGGGCCGGCCGGTGCATGTGCAGGCCGGGTCCTCCGCCGACGGGAAGGCTTTCGCGGCGCAGCACGCGGAGGCGGTGTTCACGGCGCACCAGACCCTGGCAAGTGCACAGGCGTTTTATGCCGACATCAAGGCCCAGGCGTCGGCGCTGGGCCGGGATCCGGACCGGCTCCTGGTGCTGCCGGGCATCAGCCCGTACCTCGGCTCCACCGGGGCCGAGGCCCGGGCGCTCAAGCAGGAATTCGACGAGCTGACCCAGCCGGAGTACGGGCTGGGCATCCTGCGCAAGTTGCTCGGCGTCGACCTTGACGGGGTGTTGCTGGACGAGACGTTCCCGGCGGAACTCCTCGCCGCGGCGGGCCGGGAGGGCAGCCGCAGCCAGCTGCTGTTGGACACCATCCGCCGCGAAAACCTGACCGTGCGCCAGGTCCTGCACCGCTTCGCGGGGGCCCGTGGCCACTACGTGTTCGCGGGAACGCCGGTGCAGGTGGCGGACGAAATCCAGCGCTGGTTCGAGGGCGGCGCCGCGGACGGGTTCAACATCATGCCGCCCTGGCTGCCTGGCGGTTTTGAGGCCTTCGCCGACGAGGTGGTTCCCATCCTGCAGTCCCGCGGCCTCTTCCGCACCGAATACACCGGCCGGACCCTGCGCGAGCACTTCGGCCTCGACCGTCCTGAAAGCCAGTACAGCCAGCAACTGCTAGGAACACACGCATGACCGGGTGCCGCACCCTGGGTTCCGCCGGCGTCGCTTGTCCGTCGTAGGTTCAGGCGCCCAGTAGACGGCGTTCGTGGGCGAATGCGACCAACTGGAGGCGGGTGCGCAGTTCCAGTTTGTCCAAGACGCTGCGCAGATGAGTCTTGATGGTGGCTTCAGAGACGAACAGACTCTCCGCCATTTCGCCGTTGCTGAGACCTTTTGCCGCGAGCAGAAAGACGTCCCGCTCCCTGACGGACAGCACATTAAGAACGGATAAGTCCGGACCGGCAGCGGGAACGCTGCGGGCCGCGTGCTCGAAGAGAGAATGGATGGATCCTGGCGCGATAACGGAGTAGCCGGAGTGGACGGTCCGGATCGCTGCCAGCAGGAATTCCGGTTCCGCGCTCTTGAGCAGATACCCGCTCGCCCCGGCCTGCACAGCCTGGACCACGGCCTGGTCCCGGTTGAACGTGGTCAGCGCGATGATCTTTGGCTTGTCGGTTCCGGCCGCCACGGCGTGCTGTACGATCCGCCGGGTGGCTTCGACGCCATCCATGATCGGCATACGCAGGTCCATCAGCATCACGTCCGGGCGCCGTTCGATTGCGAGGGTCACCGCGCCTTCCCCGTCACCGGCCTCGCCCGAGAGTTCCATGTCCCCTTGGCTCTCTATCAGCATGCGGATGCCCGCCCGGAACAGGGGCTGGTCGTCCACCAGGGCCACGGTGACGCGCGCCCCGGCATCAGCCACGGTCGTGGGCTTCGCGTGCGATCCCTGCCGGGCGGGGTAGGCCAGTTGCGGTCAGCGCCGGCCGGACTTCGTCGCCCGATATTTCACCGAAAGTACTCCGGGCTTCGGCGCCGGCTGTTTCGTCCGCCGCCCTCGCTTCCCGGGTTCCGTAGGGGATGAAAACCGTCACCCGGAAGTGTTCGCCGTCCGGCCCGGCCGTCAGCCAGCCGCCGGCCAGGTGGGCGCGTTCGCGCATGCCGGGAAGTCCTCTCCCGCCCCGGGTCCTGGCCGGATTTGCAGCGTCTTCCTGGCCGGTTGGGGCGACGGCCGAGGCCACGTGCAGAGTGAGGCCCGGCCCGCTCCAGTCAAAGTGGAGCCGCACGTCGGTGCCGCGTCCGCCATGCTTGAGGGCATTGGTCAGGCACTCCTGAACGATCCGGAAGACGGCCATTTCCTGTCCGGTGGAGAGCTTCACGGGCGTCCCGGACTCGGTCGGGTGGATCTTCAAACTGCCGCGCTGCATGCCGTCGATGAGTGCCGGGATGTCGCTCAGCCGCGGCTGGGGCGTCACCATGCCGTCATCACGAACCCCCTCGATCACGCGTTGGGCATCCACCAGGGCGCTGCGAGCGGACCCGGCGATGGTGTCCAGGGCGTTGAGGACGGCTTTGGGCTGGTCCTTGCTCAGGTAGCGGGTTCCGTCGGCCTGCGCAGCGATGACCGCGAGGGAATGGGCGAGGACGTCGTGCAGATCCCGGGCGATGCGTGTCCGTTCCTGTTCCACGATCAGGTCGATCTCGGTTTCCTTGAGGCTGCTTTGCGCCAGTTCCCGGGCCCGGAACAGGCTGCCCCGTTCCTGATACAGCGCCAGCAGAAGTCCGACGGCGGCGCAGGCTCCCGCGATTAACAGGAGGAGCGCGAACAGCTGCCAGCCGTAGTCCTGCAGCATCCACCGGTCACCGGCGTAGGCAGGCGGGTACCATCCGACACCGTCGCCATATCTCCACGAGAGCATCAGGAACGCCATGACAGCAGCGGCGGCCACGTTCGTGCCCGCAGCGAGGTACCGCAGCCGCAGAGGGGCCGTCCAGAGAATGAAGCCCAGGGCGATAAAGGAGCCCAGGTAGATGGCCCAGTGGTTGGAAGCCATCGGGGGCAGGGTGTGACTTAACTGTCCGGCAAGGAGTGCCACGGTGCACCCAAGGGAGACCAGCGGTTTCCAGGTGGCCGTGGCAACCGCCAATGTCATCAGCACCAGCGGCCAGTTCCCTGACCATGTCAGCCAGGATCCTCCCATTCTGCCGGCCTCCGCCACACACCAGAGGGAAAAGAAGATGACGGCCGCCACAGGGGCGCCCCAACGCCGAGCAAAATTCAAAACTGGTTCCATGCCAGTCACCATATCCACGGCAATCACACCGTTCTCTCCATATCGCTGAGATCTCAACCTAAAAGCCAGCTGATTCATGCTCTGAGCCAGCTTTTGGGCCTGCTGCCCGGACCCCAGCCTCCGGATTAGCCTCGCGGATTGGCCTGCGCCGCGGCGGGGACCTGTTTGATGTTCCTTGCGGCGGGCATGCCGATCACGGCGACGACGGTGAGGGCCGCGACGACCGTAACCGCCAGGAACACGGCCGCGGAGGCCGCGACGACAGTATGGGGGTCGGTCTCGCCGTGCAGGGTTCCGGCGTAGACGGCGTTCGCTATCGCCCCGAAAACGGCGACGCCGATGGAGCTGCCGATTGACCGTGCGAAGAGGTTGGTGCCGGTGACCACACCACGTTCGTTCCATTCGACGCTCGTTTGGGCGGCGATGAGCGTGGGGGTGGCGACGAGCCCGAGTCCCAGCCCGACGATGAAGCAACTGCCCGCGGCCAGCAGAACGTTGGGGGTGGTGGCGGTGAAGGCAAGGACTGCGGTGCCGATAACGGTGATCGTGATGCCGATCAGGGCCGTGTTCCGGAACCCGATCCGAAGGTACAGCCGGCCCGATTGGGACGCGCTGATCGGCCAGCCGATCGTCAGCGCCGCCAGCGCCAGCCCGGCCAGGATTGGGGAGGTCGAGAGGGCCCCTTCGAGGAACGTGGGGACGTAAGAAGTGAGGCCAAGCATGACCGCTCCCACACCGAAAGAGATCATCGCCGTCGTCGCCAGCAGCCGCCGGGACACGACCCACGGCGGCAGGACCGGCTCCGCCGCCCTCCGCTCGACAAGGATGAACGCGGCGAACAGGACGGCACCGCCCGCGAACACTGCCATGCTGACGGCCGAGTTCCAGGCCCAGGCCTGGCCGCCCTCAAGAGCGCCGAGTATGAGCAGGGTGAGCGAGGCGGTGAGCAGCCCGGCTCCCAGATAGTCGACCCGGTGCTTCACGTGCTCGACATTCTCGTGGAACGACCGGACCAGCATCCACCCGGCCACCAGGCACAGCGGAATGTTCACGAGGAAGATGCCGCGCCAGATCCCGAGTGCGGCAAACACTCCCCCGAGCGTCGGGCCAACCACCGAAGAAACGGCCCACACGCTCGCCAGGTAGCCCTGCACCTTGGCCCGCTCTGCCAGCGTGTAGATATCGCCGGCGATGGTGATGGCCATCGGCTGGACCGCCCCGGCCCCCAGCCCCTGGACCACGCGGAAGGCGATGAGGACCGGCATGCTCCAGGCGACTCCACACAGGATCGAGCCGAGCAGGAACAACCCGATTCCGATCAGCATGATCGGCTTGCGGCCGATGGTGTCGGAGAGTTTCGCGTAGACAGGTACTGACACGGCCTGCGCCAGCAGGTAGGCGGAGAAAAGCCACGGGAACGACGCAAACCCGCCAATGTCGTGCACGATCGAAGGCACCGCTGTGGCCACAATCGTCGCATCGATCGCCACCAGACCCGTCGAGAGCATCAGGGCAATGAGGACAGGTCCGCGTTCGGAGCGGAAACCCACTCCCTCGGCATGCGTTGTGGTCACGTACTTTCACTCCCCTCGGCGCGCCAAGCGCGCGCATGAACCGGTTCCAGGCCCGATTGCATAACTTCGTCGCTTACCGAATTAGTCCCGGACGTCTCTCGCTGCCCGTACGGGCTTTGTGCCGCCGGTATTCGCGCCACGTCAACCACACGATGAAAGCATCGAAGGCAGTCAGTAGAACCATGCCCCAAGAAAAGGAAACCAGGATCTTATAGCTCTGGTAGACGATGAAGACCAGCAGGAAGCCGATCATCCAAGGATAGGCCCATAGCTTGTCCTGCAGGACAGCCCAGACTAGGACAACCTTGACCAGTCCGTGGAGAAGCAGATAGACGGCTCCAAATAGCGATGCTGAGCCAGAGAGATGGCCGGTGGCCTGCACCAGGGCGTTGGCAACCAGGTCGTGGGGATCCTCGGAGAGTTCGTGCTGGGTCAGAGCCCGGGCCATGGCCCCGATCTGCTGGGGAGACACCACGAGCAGGAGGATTCCGCCCACCAGTTCCAAGATGCCGTCCAGGCCCTTGAGGATCAATATGACCCGGAACGTCCGGTCCAAAGTGCCGCTCTCCCACCGCTCGATTGCCGCCCGCACCTGCGACACCGTGCTGTATCCGACCACCCGGCGCATTCATCGTGCGGCGAATTCGACAGCGCTGGCAATGGAGTCCAAGGAGTGGTGTACATCGTTGTGCACGTTGCTTTGTGGTGGTGTGGATTATCCCGTGGTTTGCGGCTCTCCGTCTAGCGCCCGCGTCCACTCATCAAGGATGCGCGTCTCCGCGGCGCAAAGGGCGGGCGCTGTTGGCGAGGCCGGCGCAGGTCTTGCCACGGACGGTGGGGCGGTGCTTAGCTTTCGTCCACGGGGCCACCGGACACCGCGGGGGAACCAGCGACCTGTTCCTGAACAGCACGAGCCGAATGCTGAGACCTAGGAGTTGCAATGAAGCTAGATTCTGTCGTCAAAGCCGTCGAGCAGTTCGATTTACTCGACGGGGCGGCGTCTTCCCTCGCGAAGGCTGTGGGAAAGGCAGTAAGCCCGCGGCCGGTCCGGAATCTTCTGAGCGGAACCTACATCGGGCACCCGCTGCATCCGGCACTCACGGATCTGCCCATCGGCGCCTGGAGCATGGCCGCGCTTTTGGACCTGGCCGGGGGGCGGGCCTCCGAACCGGCCGCCGACGCCCTCGTCGTCGTCGGCATTGCCACCGCTATCCCAACGGCTGCAGCCGGCCTCAATGACTGGTCGGACACCACGGGGAAGACGAGGCGGACCGGGGTGGTCCATGCGTTGGCCAACAGCGCTGCCCTCTGCCTCTACGTTTCATCGGCCATTGCCCGCAGGAGCGGCCGCCGCGGTCTGGGAAAGACGCTGGGCCTGGCCGGCTTCGGCCTGATGTCCGCCGGCGGTTTCCTGGGCGGGCACCTGACCTACGCCGACGCGGTGAATGTGAACAAGACGGCGGAGCGGACCGGGCCCTCCAAGTGGACGGCGGTACTCGACGCCGACGGGATGTCCGACGGCGACCGCCGCACCGTGGAGGTCGGCGGGGTCTCCCTCCTGCTGCACCGGTCCGAGGGAGCGATCCACGCACTCGACGCCGTATGCAGCCACATGGGCGGCCCCCTGGAGAAGGGGAAGATTGAGAACGGCTGCGTCATTTGTCCATGGCACGGCAGCACCTTCAGGCTGGCCGACGGGACGATTGTCCGCGGACCTGCCACCCGCCCCCAGCCCGCCTATGAAACGCGGATAAACGACGGCCGGATCGAGGTCCGCCGGGCCGGCTGAGACAGCCGGCCCGGCCGCCCCGACTCAGTCATCGCGGCCGTGGCCGCCTTTGTCGTCACCCGGTTCGGGGGTCGTGCGGAGCCCGCCCTTGTCGTCGCCCGTCTCAGGCGTGGTGCGGAGGCCGCCCTTGTCGTCACCCGTCTCAGGCGTGGTGCGGAGCCCGCCCTTGTCGTCCCCGGGCTGGCGGGAAGCTGTTGAGGGCGTGGCGGACGCCGGGGACCGCGGGGCATTCCGGTCCTCCGGCGAGGGGGACGCCGTCGTCGTCGGTTGTGGAGCTGCGCTTTCCGCGGGGATGGAAACGGCCGGCGTGCTGCTGAGCGAGACTGCCGGCAGGAGGAGCTGATCGGTGTTGCCCGTGGTTCCCGTATGGGACCCGTTGAGGGTCTGGGTGTTCACGGCGAGAGCGGCGGAGCCGGTCAGGAGAATGCCGGCGACTGACAGTGCGAGTGCGGTTTTTGTTTTCATGCTTCGACTGTAGGAAGCAGTTGGAAAAGGCAGGTGGAGGGGAAATCCAAGACTTGTCCAAGATTCATCACGCAATTCGCCTGCATCATCTGTATATCGTGCCACTTCCGCACCTGCAGGAACATAATCAGGTATGCAGATTCTGGTGGTGGAAGACGACGAATCAGTGGCGGCCGGCGTTGTGGAAGGTCTGACGCGGGCAGGCTTCCAGACCAGCCACGTCGCCAGCGGCGGGGCGGCCCTGGCGCACGTACGTGAAGCGCGCCCGGAATTCATCATCTTGGACCTGGGGCTCCCCGATATGGACGGGACGGATGTGTGCCGCGCCGTCCGGGCCCTCAGTGCGACCCCCATCATCGTTGTCAGTGCCCGTGACGAGGAGATTGACCGGGTGCTGGCGCTGGAACTGGGCGCCGACGACTACCTTGTCAAGCCCTTCGGGATGCGGGAACTCATCGCCAGGATCCGGGCCGTGGCACGCCGCACCGATGACCGCGCCGGGGACGATCAGGCCACCTCCGGCAGTACCACCAGCATCGGTCCGCTGAGCGTTGACCAGCGGTCGAGGCGGGTGCTCCTGGACGGGGAGGAAATCCGCCTGACGGTCAAGGAATTCGAACTCCTGTGCTACCTCGCCGAAGACCCGGGCGCGGTCTGCCAGCGCAGCGCCATTCTCCGCGCCGTCTGGAACGGGAACTGGTACGGAACCACAAAGACCCTCGACGCCCATGTGGCCGCGCTCCGCAAAAAACTCGGCGACCCCCGCTGGATCGAGGCCATCCGCGGCATCGGGTTCAGACTGGACGTGCCGCAGTGAAGTGGCGGCTGATTTCCGCCTTCATGCTCATTTCCTTGCTCGTAATCCTCGTGCAGGACATCCCGCTGGGGAATTACCTTGTCCGCGTTGAACGTGACCGCATGACCACTTCCCTGGAACGGGATGCGTTCCTGCTCGGCGGCCGGACGCGGCAAACACTCGAATCCGGCGAACAAGTGCCCCAGAACGTTGCCGACACCATCCGCAAATACAGCGAGGCAAGCGGTTCCAGGGTGGTGATCGTCAGGCCCGACGGCACTGCCGTGGCAACCTCCGACGACGACCAGTCCGCAACCGGCGCTTCGTACGCTTCCCGCCCGGAAATAGCGGCCGCCCTCACCGGCCAGCTCACAGCGGGGCAGCGGTACTCGGAAACCCTCGGGTTTGATCTGCTGTACGTCACCGTCCCGGTCCTCAGCGATGAGAAGATCGCCGGGGCCGTCCGCCTGACCTATCCGGCGTCGGTGGTGACGGACCGGGTGTCCGGACAGTTGCAGGTGATGGCGGCCGTGGCGGCAACCACGGTGCTGCTCGCGGGGCTGGTCGCGTACCTGATGGCCAACGCCGTCACGAGGAGAATCCAGCGGCTGCAAAAAGCCACGGAGCTGCTCGCAGAAGGCAACCTCGCCACCCGCACCGATGAGGAGGAGGGCGCACCCGAACTGCGCGCCCTCGCCGCGTCCTTCAACCGGATGGCAGACCGGCTGGAGCAGCTGCTGCAGCAGCAGCAGGGCTTTGCCAGCGACGCATCCCACCAGCTCCGCACCCCGCTCACCGCGCTGAGACTGCGGCTGGAGAACGCCGCCGACTCCGTCAACACCGATCCGGAGGCCGCCGCCGTCATGGTGTCCGACTCCCTCGAGGAAACCCACCGGCTGCAACGGGTCATCGACGGTCTCCTCCTCCTGAGCCGGACCGACGGCCGGGACATCGGCCGCGTCACAACGGACCTCAGCGACGTCGCCCGCAGCCGGTTGGAACAATGGGAGGCGCTTGCCGAGGAAACCGGTGTGCGCATCATTCTGGATGCCCCCGCCGAGGCTTACGTCACTGCCTTGCCCGGAGCGGCCGAACAGATTATCGACAACCTCATCGACAACGCCCTGGCCGTGGCGCCGCAGGATTCAAAGATTCGGCTTACCGTCGCGCCGGTGGAGAACGGGGAGTTCGTGGAGCTTCACGTCCTGGACGAGGGGCCTGGCCTCTCTGAGGACGACCGCCAGCGGGCCTTTAACCGCTTCTGGCGGGGCTCGGAGAGTTCCGGAGGCAGCGGACTCGGGCTGGCGATCGTTCAGCAACTTTCGACGGCGGGCGGCGGCGTCGCGTCGCTGGCACCGGCCGCGGACGGGAACCAGGGACTGGACGTATGCGTGAGGTTCCAGGCTGCCGTCGGATCCGGCGGAGCGCAGTCACTCAAAGGGGCTCGAGAGTCGGACCGTATCGTGGCCGTCGAGTCGCCGACAGGAGGGCCGCCCTTCCACACCGGCACGAAGGACACCGAGACCGACCCCATGTAGCGGCTTGAAATTTTGCGAGGCAGCGTCGTCGCTGCCGGTGTTACCGCTGCTCGTCGATCTGCAGATCTCCACCCCCGAACTGGTGGTCTTTGGCGGGAAAGTCTACGGGGCCGAGTCCCTTGTCTTCTGCGGTGAGCAGGCGCAGTTCCAACAGGTCTTCGGCCAGGCTCGTGCCGGGGCCGACGGCGTCGTCTTCGGTCATGCGGAGTTCTGTTGCCAAAGGGTGCTCCCTGAGTGATCGGACGGCGTTTTCGTTTCACCCTAGCCACGGTTCCTGCCTGTCGGCTGGCAGGGTGCTTCGCCCGCGCAGTGTTGCCGGCGGCCGGAGGAGCGCGAATGCGGGGTCCGGCAGTGGCGGTTAGTTCCGCGCTGGCGGGGTGTAGGCAGTGGCCTTATTCCGGGCGACGTCGGCGACGAGTCCGCGGTTGATCAGCTCGGCGAGCAATGACGCGAGCCGGAACCCTGGCACGTCGTCCATGGCGAGTTTGAAGTAGCGGGCGGCGAAGCTGGATTTTCCTTTGAGCCATTCGAGCCAGCCGATCAGGCACAGCATCGGCGCGCGCTGGCCTTCCGGGGTGGTTTTCATCAATTCGAACGCAAGTTCCTGGGCGGTGTCCACGCGGGCCCAGTCAGGGCGGCCGGTGACAACCCCAAGAATGACGGAGGCGAACTGTTCCGAGGCGGTGGTGATGACGTCGGTCATCAGGTAGTCCCGGATCAGTTTGTGCTGGAACGCGCCCGCGACCTGCCCTGCCGTGAACGGGCCAAGGGTAGCGGGACGGTCAAGGATCTGTGCCCAGGCGGCGCGGGCAGCGTCAAAGTTGCCCGGCTGGCCGCCGGGAGTTTCGGCGGCAGTGATCTGGGCGGCGTCCGGGTCGCCGGTGAACGGTGCCGGCGTCGTGAACGTGTCCGCGCTACTTCCTGCGTAGATCAGGGAGGGGGTGGCCACCGAACCGGCGATCGCGTCAAGCGGCTCATCCGGGCAGCAGCTGTCCTGGCACAGCGGGTTCCGCCGGTGGTGTGATGTGACCCGCCGTCCATCGCGGATTGGCATGGACGTGATTGACAGTTCCGGGTTCAGCGCTTCGATGTGGGTGCCGTATGGGCGCCGTTCCTCGGGCCCGATTTCGTCGGAATGGACAACCAACTGGGCCGCCGTGGCGGCGTCGCGTGCCGCGAGGTAGGTCACGGGTGCCTGGGCGTAATCCGAGGGCGGAGACTTCCTGCGGGGCGTCGGGCCACAGGGTCGCGCCCAGTTTCGTGTCATCGATCGTCACTACGAGCGAGACTGCGGGCTGGTAGCCCAGCGTGTGCGGGATGAGTTTTTGACACACTTCACGGGGCATACACCCTTTGCTTGGGTTGAAGGCTGGCCGGCGCCTGATGGGGGCAGGTGCCAGCCCGCATTTAGAAGGCCAGTCGGATCTCTGATGGGGGTCCGGCCCGGCGGCGCTTACAGAGGGGTAATCGTTTGAGAACCCAGAAAGGTTACGCTGCAGCCGGATTTCCATTTCTGTTCAGGATGGGTGGCCACCCATGGCCACCGTCGCGCAAGCACGACGGACGAAGTGCGCGGCCCCGCGGCCGGGACAAGGGCCCGTACTGAACACAAAAAAGGAAATTCCGGCTGCAGCGTAACCTTTCGAGGGTCGCGAGCGATTACCCCTCTGTAAGCGCCGCCGGGGCCTGGACCCCCCAAGCAGGACCCGGCTGGCCTTTCAATCTAAGTGCAGGCTGGCGCCTGCCCCCATCGGGCGCCGGCCAGCCTTCAGCCAACCAAAGGATGAATGTCCCGTGAAGTGTGTCAGCAACTCACCCCGCACACGCTCGGGCGCAGGGGGGCTGACATAGTGGACTCCGGTGCGCTGAAGCGGACGTGGTCGATGGCCGCTGCGCTTGGGGACGAGGTCCCGCTGTACTTTTACTCCCACTTGTTCGCATCCCACCCAGAGGTGCGGGACATGTTCCCCGTCGCCATGGGCACCCAGCGCGACAAGCTCTTCACTGCGCTGGGGCATATCGTCAGCCATGCCGACAGGATCGGCGAAGTCGAAGGTTTCATCGGCCAGCTCGGCCGTGATCACCGCCGCTTCTCGGTGGCACCTGAGCACTACTCCATGGTCGGTGCTTCCTTCCTCGCGACGCTGCAGAAGTTCTTGGGCGACGCGTGGACCGACGAGGTCGCGCGGAGCTGGTCCGAGGCGTACGGGCTCATCGCAAAAGTCATGGTGGTAGCTGCCGAGGAGTCCTCGGACACGACGCCGCCGTGGTGGGAAGGCGAGGTCCTCTCCGTGGACCGCCGCAGCCTCGACGTAGCGGTACTCGAGGTCCGCATGCCTGGGGGCTTCACCTATGATCCTGGCCAGTCGGCCGCCGTTGAGCTTCCCGCCCTTCCACGCACGTGGAGGTATCTGAGCCCGGCGAACGCTCCCCGAACCGACGGCGTTGTCCAGTTCCATGTCCAGCTGATCCCAGGCGGCCTCTTCAGCACCGCCGCGGTCCGGAAAACCCAGCCGGGCGACACGCTCCGAGTCGGCGCCCCCATTGGCGACCAGCTCACCGTAGACGGCCAATGCGACCTCCTCCTGATCGCCGGCGGCACGGGGCTGGCGCCACTCTCCGCCGTGCTCGACGCCGTCGCCACCCGGCGGCGTGAGACGGGCAAGGGACCGCGCGTGGACCTGTTCCATGGAGCGCGGGTTCCATGGAACCTCTACGACCAGGCGCGGCTTGCCGAGCTAGCGGCCACAGAACCGTGGTTCACGTTCCACCCGGTCGTCTCGGACGATCCGTCATTCCCTGGCCTCACCGGCTACGTGGGGACTGCCGCCGCCGCGCACGTGTCGACGACAGCCCCGCTGGCCCTGGTGTGCGGCTCGGCGCCGATGGTCCGACACACGGTCGACGAACTCATCGCGGCGGGGATTCCAAGCAGCGACATCCGCTACGAGGACTACACCAGTGTCGAGGACAACTCCACACAGACCAGAGAAGACCAGTTAGAAGGATCACGATGAGCACCCCCAGCCACGGCGGACGGATCAGCCCGTCAGAGGTCGGTAGCGCCACGTTCTACGTGGTCGATCGCGGTTACGATACAGGCGCCGTCGAACACTTCCTCCAAGCCGTTGCCGCCCAGATGGAAGCTGACCTTGCCCAGATCGAAGCACAGAAGATCACCGCCAAGGACGAGACGGTTAAGATCATCAGCCAGGCGCAGATTCTCGCAGAGAAGTTCGTCGCGGAGGCAGAGGAGTACTCCAAGGATCTCGTCGCCAGCGCCCGGACCCAGTACAGCGAGATCCTTCGGCGCGCCGAGGAATCCGCGGCCAACCGCAGTGAAAGTCGGGCCTTGGCCACGACCGTCGCCGCCCCGGCCTACACAACACCGATCCACGAGATCGAGTACGTCCGCACCTACACGAAGGTCGCACAGGTGCAGCTTCGGGCAGTCATCGACGCACTGGCCGAACAGGTCGACCGTCTCGGCGACGTACCGGCGTCCAGGCCCATCAGGTAGCACCGGCCGACTTCGCGCTTGTCGGCCCACTCCCTGTCTCACGCGCATTTCCGCCACACTGCGGGTCCGAGGCACCGGCTCCGGCCTATCATGGGGGACACGAACGAAAGGTAGGCGGGGGCGCTTGGCATGACCAGCGAACGCAACGAAGCGCCGGAGGAAAGCGTGGCGCTCGTGACGGGCGCCAGCCGAGGGGTTGGCCGGGGCATCGCCCTTGGCCTTCTGGCAGCGGGGTTTCGAGTCTACGGCTCGGGCCGCTCCATCGAGCAGGCAGACCTGCCGCGGACGATAGCGGGCCTGCGCTGCGACCATCTCAAAGACGAAGAGACGGCGGCCGTGTTTGAAGCGATCCGGTCCGAGTGCGGCCGCCTCGATCTCCTCGTCAACTGCGCCTGGGGCGGCTACGAGAAGATGGTCGAAGGTGGCGCGTTCACGTGGCCCGCGCCGTTTTGGGAACAACCCCCGCACCGCTGGACCGGCATGATGGACGTCGGCGTGCGCGCTGCCTTTGTGTGTTCGGCCCACGCGGCGCGCATGATGACGCCGCGGCACCGCGGCTTGATCATCAATATCAGCTCCTGGTCAGCACAACGCCACCTCGGCAACACCATCTACGGCATCGCCAAGGCGGCGACGGACAAGATGACATCCGACATGGCCGTCGAGCTGAAACCGTTCGATATTCCGGTGATCTCGCTGTACCCCGGCCTGGTTCGAACCGAAGCCGTCCTGGCAGCCGCGAGGAGTGGCGCTTTCGACCTGTCGACCAGCGAAAGCCCTGAGTTCATCGGCCGCGTGATCAGCGCGCTGTTCCACGACTCGAACCTGATGGCGCGGACCGGCCAGGTGCTCATCGCCGCCGCGGTCGCGAAGGAGTTCGGCGTCCTGGACATCGACGGAAGTTCACCGCCGGTGCTTACCTTCGCGGACATCTAGGACGCTCGCCCGCTCAGCTCGAGGACACCAAGGGGTCCACGACTTGGCCGCCGTGGACGGCTCACCGTCGGTCCGGGTGATGTCCGAAGCGACTTGGGCGGAGTCCTGACCTGCCGGGCGGCCTAGGCCCAGTTACCGCCGCCCGATACCCTGATCAAAGCACCAGCACTGCGATCGAGGAGTGAATGTGTCAGGAAGCAATCCGGACCCGGAGGACGACAAGATCACTGGCTTGGAGCCGGGGGGCGGAGTGCCGCCGGGCGAGACCCCTCCGGGAGAAGCATCGACGGCGGGGCCGCAGGGTCATGACGAGCAGGGCCCAATGAAGGGCGCCCAGGTCCTTTGGATGGCTGGCATCGCGGTGGTGGTCCTGCTGTCGCTGCTGTACTTCATCGGTTACATCGTGGGATTCCTCGACTAGGCATAGCCCGCAGAGCTTGACCTCATGGCACGAACGGCGGTCGCAGGGGCGACAGGCGCCGCCGCCGAGACCGAAGACTCTTGACTCATTCCCCATTCCGGAGGCAACCTGCAGGGGTCCAACATGGTTCCATCGACGAAGGACCCCGCCATGCCCTCGGCACACCAGGAAGAATCCGGCTCCGACCTCTCAACGGTCGCTGAACTCGCTGCACAGCTCCGAGTGGACTCCATCCGATCCAGCACGTCCGCCGGATCCGGCCACCCGACGTCGAGCATGTCCGCCGCGGACCTTCTGGCCGTCCTCATCAGCCGCCATCTGCGCTATGACTGGGACAACCCGGACCGTGACGCCAACGACCACCTGATCTTCTCAAAAGGCCATGCCTCTCCCCTGCTGTACTCCGTATTCAAAGCCGTCGGCGTCGTCTCTGACGACGAGCTCATGACCGGCTACCGCCGCTTCGGCCAGCGCCTGCAAGGGCATCCGACGCCGGCATTGCCCTGGGTCGAATTCGCTACGGGTTCGCTGGGGCAGGGACTTCCCGACGGCGTGGGCGTCGCCCTCGCGGGAAAATACCTTGACCGGCTCCCCTACCGGGTGTGGGTACTGTGTGGCGACAGCGAAATGGCGGAAGGCTCCATCTGGGAAGCCCTGGACAAGGCCTCCCATTACGGCCTCACCAACTTGATCACCGTCGTCGACGTCAACCGGCTGGGACAGCGCGGCGCGACCGAACTGGGCTGGGACATGGAGTCATACGCTCGACGGGTCCAAGCGTTCGGCGCGCAGGCCGTCATCATTGATGGCCATGACCTCGCCATGATTGACGAGGCCTTTGCTACTGCGGCAGAAGCGCCTGTTGGCAAGCCCGTGGTCATCCTCGCCAAGACAATCAAGGGCAAGGGCTTCGCCGAGATTGAAGACAGTCCCGACTGGCATGGAAAACCCTTCCCACCCGACATGGCTGACAGGGCGATTGCGGGGCTCGGCGGCCCAAGAACGCTGACCCTGCGGGGGCCTCGTCCGGAAGAAGGGTCAAAAGCAGGCATCGACGCTCCCGGCGCAACCCTTCCTAGCTACAAGATGGGCGAGAAGGTCGCCACTCGAAAAGCTTACGGCGACGCCTTGGCAGCACTGGGTGCAAACGATCCCACCGTTGTTGCCTTGGACGGCGAGGTCAGCAATTCGACCCATGCCGACGAGTTCGCCAAGGCATTCCCCGACCGGTTCTTCGAGATGTACATCGCCGAGCAGCAACTCATCGCCGCCGCAACGGGACTCAGCATGCGGGGATACAAAGCCTTCGCCTCCACCTTTGCGGCATTTCTCACCCGCGCCTACGACTTCATCCGGATGGGTTCCATTTCGGGTGCCGATCTTCGCCTTTCCGGCTCCCACTCCGGCGTCGAGATCGGTGCCGACGGCCCTTCCCAGATGGCACTGGAGGACCTCGCGATGATCCGGGCCGTGCACGGTTCGACCGTCCTCTACCCCGCCGATGCCACCAGCACCGCTGCCCTGGTGCAAGGCATGGCGGACACCTCCGGCATCAGCTATCTCCGCACCACCCGCGGTGCCTACCCCGTCCTGTACAACGCCGCAGAGCAGTTCCCCGTCGGCGGTTCCAAACTCCTCAGGTCCTCCGACAACGACGACGTCACCCTCATCGGTGCCGGGATCACCCTTCATGCAGCGCTCGAGGCGGCAGACATCCTCGGCGCTGAAGGAATCCAGGCGCGCGTCATCGACTGCTACTCCATCCAGCCAATCGACGCAGAAACGCTGCTCACCGCCGCCGGCGAGACACAGGGCCGCGTCGTCATCGCAGAAGACCACCACCCGGAGGGCGGCCTGGGATCAGCGGTCAAGGACGCACTGCTCATGTCACCACCGAGTGATTTGTCCATAGCCCACCTGGCCGTCCGCGGCATGCCCGGGTCCGGAACCGGGCAGGAGCTCCTCGCCTGGGCAGGCATCGACGCCGAACACATCGCCGCGGCGGCCCGTCGCATGGTTGAGGCGGGGCCCCTCACCGGCCCCGATGGCCTGGCTCTTCCAGCCCAAAAGCCGTAGGACCGTGTTTGCGGCCGCTGATCCCTTGACGGCAGTCCCGTGGCAGGGCCTGCCCACTCACGGCAGCAGCTAACCCGCGCCCTGACCCTCGCGGCCCACTTCCTCCAGGATCCTGGCCGTCGGCGGTGCCGCCATCAGCTGCCCAATCACCTCCGGCTTGTCCCACACCATGGTGCGCAGCCGGTCCAAAAAGCCGGTCGCAGCCTCCTTGGTGTCGAAATCAAGGAGCACGGCCACGCTGTTCTGGTCGTCTGTATCCCGGAACAGCCGGACAGAGCGGGCGCCCGAGGCGGCACGGCCTGCGGGATCGCTGTCGAAGGCTTCCTTGAAGGCCCCGTAGTCCCGGACCGGATAGCTTATTTGCAGGGTGAACATCGTCGTTCCTTTCCCTCGTGCTGTGTCAGGACAGGACCACGATAGGCCGTCCGGCGCCGGCCCGGTAGGGTCCGAGGGAGCGAACGCCGTCGCCTGCCCCTGCCCTAATGGCGGCCCAGCTCGTCGATCTTGCGTTCGAGCGCTCTCCGCTCGGCCGCATTCGTGCACAACGCGACAGCCTGTTGCAGGGCGAGCTGTGCCTCCCCGCGCCGGCCGAGCCTGGTCAGCAGCTCGCCCCTGACCGTCGGCAGCAGGTGGGAGCCGTCGAGTTCGCCCCCGGCCGCTATCGCGTCGGCCAGTTCCAGTCCCGCGGCCGGGCCCGAGGCCATGGCCACCGCCACGGCGCGGTTCAGTTCGACAACGGACGACGGCGCCAGTCTCCCCAGGGCCTCGTAGAGGATGACGATCCGCTGCCAGTCCGTTTCCGCGACGGCGGGGGCCACCGCGTGGCATTCGGCGATGGAGGCCTGCAGTCCGTAGGCGCCGAGCCCGCGGCCGGCAGCGACGGCCCTCGCCAGCGCGGCGCGGCCGCGCCGGATCGCCGACTGGTCCCACAACCACCGGTCCTGGTCGGCCAGGAGGACCGGGCGCCCGGACGGATCGAGCCTTGCGGGGAAGCGTGCGGCAGTCAGCTCCATCAGGGCCAGCAGGCCGAACACCTCGGGTTCCGGCGCCAGCCGCGTGAGGACCCTGGCCAAGCGGCGCGCCTCGCCGGCCAGGTCCGTGCGCATCCATGACTCACCCCCGGACGCGAACGAGCCCTCCGTGAAGATCAGGTACAAAACCTGGAGTACGGAGCCAAGCCGTTCGGGGACTTCGGCCGTGTCCGGCAGGGCGAACGGAACATGGGCGGCGGCCAGGGTCTTCTTCGCCCGTGTGATGCGCGCCTGGATGGTCGGCACCGGAACCAGGAACGCCTTCGCGATCTCGTCGGTGCCCATGCCGCCCACCACGCGCAGCGTCAACGCGATCCGGGCCTCCTTGGACAGCACGGGATGGCAGGAGATGAACATCAGGGCCAGCACGTCGTCGTCAATCGCGTCGGGATCGAACAGGGCATCCGTGCCCGGTTCCGTCTCCGAGAGGTCGCGGGCCAGAAGGGCGTACTTTTCGTCCCGCGCGGCACGACGCCGGAAGGTGTCCACCGCGCGGCGCCGGCCGGTAGTCAGCAGCCAACCCACCGGCTCGGCGGGAACCCCCTTCACCGACCAGGACACGAGGGCTTCGGCGAGCGCCTCCTGCGCCAGGTCTTCGGCCAAGGGGAAATCGCCCGTGTAACGGGCAAGGGCGCCGACGATGCGGGCGGATTCAATGCGCCACACCGCTTCGACGGCGGCCCTTGCCGCGTTGCTGCTCACTGCTGTTCCGGAGGGCTGGCTCAGACCTGGCCGGTCTGCTCGCGCCAGGCGCGTTCCTTCTGGATCCATTCATTGTCCTGCGGGAATTCGTCAATGGAGGGCACGCGGCGGATCTCGGTCTTCGTGCCGGCAGTGAGGGGGGCCCGTTTGGCCCACTCGATGGCTTCCTGCTTCGACGCGACATCGAGGATGTAGTAGCCGCCGAACAGTTCCTTCGTTTCGCCGTACGGCCCGTCAGTGACCACCGGGGTATCGCCGGTAAAGTCCACCACGACGCCCTCCTTCGGATCATCCAGGCCCTCGGCCGCCAGCAGGACGCCGGAGCGGATCAATTCGTCATTGAATTTGCCCATGGTCTCAAGGATTTCGTTGAAGTCGGCCTTCTCAAGGTTGGCGTACGACTCGTCGGTGCCCCGCATGATCAACATGTACTTTGCCATTTCAATCTCCTAGGTTGCGGAAGGTCGCCCTCCGACCTTCTCACCCACAGGTCGAACAGCGCGAGGGCAAAATCGACACGAGCCGGATAATTTATTTGGCCGGCCCCGCGGTGCTAGTCCGCTGAGGCTGTTCTGGCCGGCAGGCCGGCATCGACGGGGAAGGTCATGTACGCCGGCGTCTCATATGGATGCACGGACAGTGCGGCTTCGACGACGGCGTTTCGCCGGGAACGCGCGTAGATCGCCTCGATCCGGGTTTCCGGCACCTCCTCGGGGGAACCGACGGCTCCGACTCTTGGGTTCGCACCCGGCAGCGGGGTGAAGCGGCCGGTGCCTTCGAGGCTGAACGAACAGTGCGAATAGTTGCCCAGCCTCCCCGCCCCAGCATCGCCAATGGCCTGCCGGACAAGGTGGGCAGCTTCAGTGGGGACGTAGATGACCAGACAATCCATCGGCTCCATGGCAGAAAGTCTGCCATGGAGCCGATGCTGAACAGCCTTCCGTGTTCTGGCGGCGGCATCAGCGGATCCGCGTATGCACGTCTACGCACGCATCAACCGGTTGCCGAATGAGGCGCGACGTCGGTGCGGCGCTTCCAGCGGTGCGCCGGGGCCAGGTGAATACGTGGCCGACGGCGCCGGGTGAGGTATCAGCTTCACGGATAGTTTCTATTGGAAATCTGCCCTTTCCCAGATATATGAAATCCCTCACAGTGGTTACAGGACCTGCACCAATCCGACCGCAGCCAGTAACCAGAAGGAATTCAACGTGGAAACTCCGCTCTCCCATCTTGCCCACCTCGAGATCACCGCCCCGGACGTCGAAGCGTCCGCACGGTTCTACGAGGAAAAGTTCGGCATGCGCATCATTGACCGGGTTGACGGCAATGTCTACCTGCGCTGCTGGGGCGACTCCTACCGCTACAGCCTGGTCATCACCGAAGGCCCGGAAGCCTCCCTGGGCCGGATGGCCTGGCGCACCAACTCCCAGGAAGCCCTTGAAGCAGCCGCCCAGCGCATCGAAGCAACCGGAGTCCAGGGCACCTGGACCGCCGGCGGCCACGGCTACGGCAAGGCATACGAATTCACCGGCCCCTACGGCCACCACATGCGCGTCTTCTACGACGTGGAGAAGTTCGTCGCCGAGGCCGGTTTCGAGTCCACCTACCCGGACCGCCCGGAGCGCCGCAGCAGCCACGCCGCAGCGCCCCGCTTCCTGGACCACGTCACGGTGGCCGCCGCCGATGTCCGCGGCTTTGCCAAGTGGTACAACGAAGCCCTGGGTTTCCGCGTCATGGCCTTCGTGGACCTGGACGAGGCCCCCATCACCGTCTTCTCCGTGCTGACCACCAACGAGAAATCACACGACCTTGGCGTGGTCCTGGACACCTCCAGCCGCGCCGGCCGGGTCAACCACATCGCGTTCTGGGTGGATGCCACCGAGGACCTGCTGCGCACCGCAGACGTCATGATGGAAAACGGCACCCCGATGGAATACGGCCCCTCCATCCACGGCGTGGGCGAGCAGAACTTCCTGTACTTCCGCGATCCTTCCGGCCTGCGCGTCGAGCTGAACTCCGGCGGCTACCGCAACTACGTCCCGGACTGGGACGCCAACACCTGGAAACCGTCCGAGGGCTCGAACAACTTCTACAAGAACGGCGCCATGCCGCACTCCATGACCGAGTCCTTCCCGCCCGCCGATGGCTTCACCGCCACCGAGGAAGGTGCTTCCGCCGAGATGAAGGACGCCCTCCTGAACCCCTACGCCAAGCAGGGACGGGGCTAACACGCCATGGCCGAAGCTACATATTCCCTCATCCGGTTCCAGGAAGCGGATGACAGCAAGGCGCGCCCGGGTTTGCTGGTCGGCGAACGGGTCCTGCCATTGGATGGGGACATCAACTCCCTGATCGAGCACTGGGGCACCACCGAGACCCAGCTGGACTCGCTCGCCGCGTCGGCCGGCGAGGACGCCGGCCTGGCGCTGGCCGACGTCGAGGTCCTTGCCCCGGTGGAGCCCGTCCAGGTGCTGCAGACCGGCGCCAACTACCGGAAGCACGTGATCGACCTCGCCGCGGCACACCGCGAACCGGGCCAGGACGAGGAAGAAGTGCGCGCCAAGACCGCGGCCATGATGGACAAGCGGGCAGGCCAGGGCACGCCGTACTTCTTCATCGGACTCCCGACGGCGATCGCGTCCGCGACTGACGACCTCACCCTGCCCGCCTACTCCAAGTCCCATGACTGGGAGCTGGAACTGGCGGCAGTCATCGGCAGGACGGCCTTCCGGGTAACCCCCGAGGAAGCCCTGGAGTACGTGTTCGGCTACACCATGGTCAACGACATCACCACGCGCGAGTACGTCTTCCGCAAGGACATGCCCGCCATCGGCTCTGACTGGTACCGCGCCAAGAACGCCCCCGGCTTCCTGCCCACCGGACCGCTGCTGGTGCCTGCCAAGTTCTTCGGCGACCCGCAGGACGTCCAGGTGACGCTGAAGCTGAACGGCCAGGCCATGCAGGACGAGTCAACCCAGGACATGATCTTCGGAGTGGCCAAGCTGGTCAGCGAGGCCTCGCAGATCATGCCGCTGCGCGCTGGCGACCTGGTCCTCACCGGCAGCCCTGCCGGCAACGGCCAGCACTGGGGACGCCTGCTCCAGGACGGCGACATCATGGAAGGCACCATCACGGGGCTGGGCACCCAGCTCATCCACTGCAAGGACGAAGTTCAAACTGAAGGCGGCCAGAAGTGACCGCCCAGGACACCGCACCCACCACCGGCACCGGGGAATCAGCAACTGATTCCCCGGTGATCCGGCGTGAAGACCCGCTGGGCAGCATCCGGGCCATGGCTGAAGCGCACAACAACTGGGGCCGCTGGGGTGACGATGACGTGCTGGGAACCCTGAACTTCATCGACGCCGCCAAGCGCGTTGAGGCAGCAGCCCTGGTGACGACGGGTGAGGCGTTCTCGCTGTCCCAGCCGTTCGATACCAACGGACCGCAGAAGGGCTGGCGCCGCCGCACCAATCCTGTGCACACCATGACCGACACCGGCGTGGACGCCGAACGTGGCAACCAGGGGTTCCCGCACGGCTTCGGCGGGGCGGACGACGTCATCGCTATGCCGCTGCAATGCTCCACCCAGTGGGACGGCCTGGGGCACATCTTCGACCAAGGCAAAGCCTGGAACGGCCGCGCTGCCGGGGACGTGGTCACCTCCGAAGGCGACCTGGTGACCGGCATCGAAACCGCCGCCGCCAAGATCGTCACCCGCGGGGTGTTGCTCGATGTTGGCCGGGCGCTGGGGCCCGAGCTCGGAAGGAACGACGGCGAACTTCCGGACGGTTTCGCCATCACCCCGGAACACCTTCAGCGGACCATTGAACTGCAGGGGCCCAGCTCGAAGGTCGGACGGGGCGACATCGTGGTGATCCGCACCGGCCAGCACACCAGGGTCCGCCGCGAGGGCTGGGGCGATTACGCCGGCGGCCCAGCCCCGGGACTGTCCTTCAGCACCGCGCCGTGGCTGCACCGCAGCGAAATCGCCGGGATCGCCACCGACACCTGGGGTTTTGAGGTCCGGCCCAACGAGTTCGACGGCGCCTTCCAGCCCCTCCACCAGATCGCCATCCCGAACCTCGGACTGTTCCTGGGCGAAATGTGGGACCCGGACTGCCTCGCGGAAGCCTGCGCGGCGGACGGAAGGTACGACTTCCTGCTCACCGCCGCACCGCTTCCCATCACCGGCGCCGTGGGCTCACCCGTCAACCCGATCGCTGTGCGGTAATAGACGACCGGTACTTTCAGTACAACAGCAGCACAACCACCAGTTACGCCGTCAATACAAAGGAGTCAGCGATGGCAGCAGTACAGAACGTCGGAATCGTCGGGGCGGGAGCCGCGGGTCTGACCGCAGCCATCCTGCTGGCCGACGCCGGAATCCAGGTCGAAATCCTTGAAAAGGCCGAGGCTCCGCAGACCCTAGGGTCCGGCATCACGTTGCAGGGCAACGCCCTGCGGGTCCTCCGCCAGCTCGGCGTCTGGGAGCAGATCGAAGCGAAGGGCTACCCGTTCAGCACCCTGGGCCTGCGCGCCCCGGACCCCGCAGGCACCGTTCTCGCGGTCCTTGAGGACATCCGCACCGGCGGCGAGGACCTGCCCGCCACCATGGGCATGTACCGCCCCGACCTCACCGCCATCCTCCGCGAGCGGGCCGAGCAGGCCGGTGCACGGATCAGCTACGGCAAGACCGTCACCGGAATAGCGGACGACGGCGCTTCCGTCACCGTGAGCACCGCCGACGGCGGCAGCGCCACCTATGACCTCCTGATCGGCGCCGACGGCCTGCACTCCGCGGTCCGCAAGGCCATCGGCATCGACGTCGAACCACAGTCCACGGGCATGGGCATCTGGCGCGCGTTCGTGGAGCGGCCCGAGGACGTGGTCCGCACCGACCTGACCTACGGCGGCCCCTGCTTCATCGCCGGGTACTGCCCCACCGGCCCGGACACCATCTATGCCTACCTGGTGGAAAAGGCGCAGGAACGCAAGCACGAGGACGGCCCCCGTATCATGGCCGAACTCGCCGCCGCCTACGGCGGCCCGTGGAACGAGATCCGCGCGAACCTGGACCAGAGTGCCCGCATCAACTACACCTGGTTCACCACCCACCTGGTGGATGGCCCGTGGAACCGCGGCCGCACCGTCATCATCGGGGACGCCGCCCACAGCTGCCCGCCAACCATTGCGCAGGGTGCCGCCATGGCAATGGAGGACGCAGCCGTGTTGGCCGAGCTCCTGATTAACGCTGACCACGTTACCGAGACACTCTGGAAAGAGTTCACCGACCGCCGCCTGGATCGGGCAAAAACAGTGGTCGACGCCTCCGTCCAGCTGGGACAGTGGATGCTCGACGGCGTCCGGGACGCCAACGTGCCGGGCCTAATGCATTCAGTCTCCAGCCTGGTTAGCGAGCCCGCATGAGCACCGGCCCTGCAGAAAACCCCACTGTGGACGTCCACGCCCACATCCTCCTTCCGGCCCTGCAGCAGCTCGTGGCCGGAGCTGATCCCGAGGGGTTCGGCGCCCAGCAGGCCCTGGAAGTACGCCGCAACGGGCCGCAGTCCATGGCCGCGTCGGGCAAGATGATCAAAGAGCGCTGGCCGCAGCTAACGGACCTGGACCGCCGGCTGGCGGACATGGATGCCCAGGGCGTGGACGTCCAGCTGGTCTCCCCCTCACCGTCGCACTTCTACTACTTCGCCGGCGAAGAACTGGCCCTGCAGGTGGCCAGGGCCGCCAACCACGCAGTGCGGGAGTTCGTGGACAGCGCACCGGAGCGGCTCAACGGCCTGGGCCTGGTGCCGCTCCAGCATCCTGCCCTGCTGGTGGAAGCCCTGGAACACGCGGTGCTGGAGTGCGGACTGCTCGGCGTGGAGATCGGCTCGTTCGCCGGCACCCCCGAAGACCCGGAGCGCAGCACCGTTGAGCTGTCCGACCCCAGGCTGGAACCGTTCTGGAGCCGGGCCGAGGAGCTGGGCGCCCTGGTGTTCCTGCACCCGTTCGGCTGCTCGCTGGATGAGCGGCTGGACCGCTTCTACCTGGCCAACACCGTCTCCCAGCCCGCGGAAAACGCCGTGGCACTGTCCCACCTGATCTTCAGCGGCGTCCTGGACCGACACCCGGACCTGTTGGTCCTGGCCGCGCACGGCGGCGGCTACCTTCCCACCACGTTGGGCCGGTCCGACCACGCCTGGCGGGTCCGGCCGGAGGCCCACGGCTGCGCCCAGCCGCCGTCGTCCTACCTGAAGAAGCTGTACTTCGATTCGCTGGTCCACAGCCCGGCGGAACTGCGCGCCCTCGTGGCCGCCGCGGGCCCGGAGCAGGTGCTGCTCGGCTCGGACTACCCGTTCGACATGGGCTCCGAGAACCCCGTGGCGGAGGTGGCCGAGGCACGGCTTCCCGCCTGGGACGAGGCCAGGGTGCTGGCCAGCAACGCCGCCGCCCTGGGCATCACGCCCGCCGCGATTCCCGCCACCCCCCGCACAGCCTAAGGAACGGTTTTTATGGTCAAGATTGCACGCTGGAACCACGACGGCGGAACGCAGTCCGGCTTCGTGGACGGCGGAACCTGCTACGCCCTGCCCGCAGGCCACAGCGTCCAGACGCTGCTGGACGCCGGACTGGAAGAAGCGCTGGCCCTTGCCCGGCAGACCATCGGTTCCGGCCCGGCCGTTCCGCTGGCGGCCGTGCAGCTGCTCGCCCCTCTGGTGCCCGCCACCATCCGGGACTTCGTGGCCTTCGAGGAACACGTCGAAGGCGTGCGGAAGAGCATCGACGGGGTGGCCGGCGTGGTGCCCGAATGGTACGAGGCGCCCACGTTCTACTTCACGAACCCGCATACGGTGACCGGCACGGGAGAGGTGATTGGTATTCCGGCGGGCTGTGATGATCTGGACTTTGAAACGGAAGTCGCCGCCGTTGTCGGGCGGGTTCCCGGCAGCGACGGCCGGAACCTGACGGCAGCGGAGGCGCACCGCCACATTTTCGGCTACACGATTCTTAACGACTGGTCGGCACGGGACCTGCAGCGCCGGGAGATGAAGGTCAGTCTGGGGCCGTGCAAGGGCAAGGATTTTTCCAATACGCTGGGCCCCTGGATTGTCACCGCGGATGAGTTCGAGGACCGTCACGACGCCGAGGGTTTCCTGCCGATCTCCATGGCCGTGGACGTCAACGGCGTAGCCGTCGGCCAGGACCTGCTCTCCAACATGGGCTGGCCGTTCGCCGAGCTGGTGGCCTACGCCTCGCAGGACTCCGTGGTGCGGCCCGGCGATGTGCTGGGCTCCGGCACGTGCGGCAGCGGCTGCCTCGCCGAGCTCTGGGGACGGAACGGTTCACAGACTCCCCCGCCACTGAAAACTGGCGACGTGGTCCGCATGACGGTGGAGGGAATCGGCGCCATCGAAAACACGGTGGGCGCCCGGCGTGAGACCGTAACCCGGGTGCCTGCCCGCCAGCGTCCGCGCAACCGGGTTGCCTCTGCGGTCCCTTCCGGGACGTAGGGTGGTTTCCCTTCAGCTCGATGGCCGGACCGTGGTGGTCACCGGCGCGGGCCAGGGTCAGGGCGCTGCCGAGGCAGGCATGCTCGCGGACGCAGGGGCGCGGGTCATTGCCACGGACCTGGCGGCGGACGTACCGGCCGGCCTGGCCGGCGTCTCGCCGCGTGCCGGTGCGGTGGTGTACCGGCAACTGGACGTCAGCGACTCCTCCGGCTGGTCCGGTCTCGCTTCATGGATCGAGTCCCAGGGGTGGCGGGTGGACGGGCTGGTCAACAACGCCGGCATCACCCAGCGGAGCAGGTTGCTGGATGCCTCAGTGGCAGACCTGCGACGCGTTTATGACGTCAACGTCGCTGGAAGCCTGCTGGGAATCCAGGCGCTCTCACCCCTGATGGGCAGCGGAGCCTCCATTGTGAACGTCGGCTCCGTGGCGGGCCTGACGGCCCACTATCCGGTCGCTTACACCGCCAGCAAGTGGGCACTGCGGGGACTCACCCAGGTGGCAGCCATGGAACTCGGACCGCGCGGCATCCGCGTAAATAGCGTCCACCCGGGCTTCATCGAGACGCCCATGACGGCGAGCGCCGGGCCCGAGTTCCGGCAGGCGACCCTGGCCGAGACCCCGCTGGGCCGCACCGGAACCGTAGAGGAGGTCGCCGGCGTCGTGCTGTTCCTCCTCAGCCCGCTCTCGACCTTCGTAACGGGAGCCGAAATCCCGGTGGACGGGGGCCAGTCAGGCCACGGCGGGGCCAAGTCGGTCTCCGACGCCATGCGCTAGCCCGGCAGCACCGCCGACCAGCCGCCGTCGACCATCAGGTTGGCGCCCGTCACGTAGGACGCTTCGTCGGAGGCAAGGAACAGCGCGCACTTGGCGACTTCGTCTGGCGCGCCGATCCGGCCCAGCGGGATGCTGCCGGCGATGGACCGCATGGGGTGGTCGGGGGCCAGGAGGTTGCCCTCGGTCGCCGCGGTGCGGATCATTCCTGGACTGACAGCATTAACGCGCAGTCCATGCGGAGCCCCTTCGGCCGCGAGCTGTTTGGTCATGGCCACCACGGCTCCCTTCGTGGCGGTGTGGGCCAGCCGGCCGTTGGTCATGGAGCCGGTAACTCCTGCCGTGGAACCGACGAGTACGATGGCGGCGTTCTGCGTCCGGATCAGTTGTGGCCAGAAATATTTGACCGGCAGGAACACCACATCCATCTCGTGTTCAACGTTCCATTTCCAGTCGGCAAACGTGAGCTGCTCCACCGGGGCGAAGCGGGTGACCGCCGCGTTGGCGTACAGGATGTGGACCTGGCCATGGCGTGCGGCGACGTCTCCCGCCCATGCCGCCACAGCGGTCTCGTCGGTGAGGTCAACCCGGCTGTTGATCATCCGGCCCCCGGCCGCGGTGACCTGGCGGACGGTGGCCGCGGCGCCGTCGTCGTCCATGTCGCAGCCGACCACTAGGGCCCCTGCCTCAGCAAAGGCGAGCGCCGCCGCCCTGCCTTGGCCGCTGGCCGTTCCGGTGATGACGGCGGTTTTGCCGGCCAGGCGTTGGCTGGGGACAGGCATGAGGGGTCCTTCCGAATCTGCGTTTCTTCGACTCTCGCAGGGATGGTCCGGACGGGGAATGGCGCTTTGGCTCTAGGTGGTATCCGCTGCACGGATAGTCACCGGGTGGGCGGTGACGGGGAAGAGTTCGTGCAGCCGCGAGCAAGCCCGCTGGACCACGGAACGCAGCCAGACGCTGGCAGGGTCCTCTGTCTGGGACGGGTGCCAGTACATTGCTTCCACGAGGGACGCTTCAGCGCCCTCCGAGAACTCCAGCACAACGATGTCCGCGCCGCGCTGAGCCCGTGCTGCCAGCATCCCCGGGACCAGCGCCACGAGGTCTGTCCCTTCCACCAGAAGTGGCAGGGACAGGAACCCGGCCACCACCGCGGCCACGCGGCGCTGAACGCCCCTGGACTCGAACAATTTGTCGGCCGGGGTGCTGATTCCCTCGCCGAAATAGCCGACGGCGTGGGGAATGGCGGCCAGGTCCGCCAGGGTGAGCCGGGGCTGCTGGAGCAGGGGATTTGCGGTGTCAGCCACAGCCACGAAGCTGTCCCGGAAGAGCTGCTTGCTGGCTCCCTGCATGTGGTATCCCGTGGGCCCGACGAGCAGGTCGATTTTAGAATAGTCAGTCATCTGGCCCTGGATCCCGGACTTGGCCGTGGGAACAAAATCCACCGACACGCCGGGGGCTGCCTCGCGCAGGATGCCCCGCAGCGGGCCCACAATCAGCGCCGCCGCGTAGTCCGAGGCGGCAATAACGAATTCTCGCTCGCTCGTGGCGGCGTCGAAGCCGGACCGTACCCGCGTGGCCCGCTGGATGTGAAGCACTGCTTCATCAACCAGCGGGACCAGGGACTGCGCGAAGGGCGTGAGGTCATACGTTCGGCCGTTCCGCACCAGAAGCTCGTCGTCGAAATGGCGCCGGAGCCTGGCCATTGCGGCACTGGTGGCCGGCTGGCTGAGCTGGAGCCGTTCAGCCGCCCTGGAAACGTTCCGCAGTTCCAGCAGGACCTGCAGTTGGGGCAACAGATTCAGGTCCAGATTCTTCATACCCATAGGTTATCCGTGCTCCGAGCCCGGCCGACTTAGCGGCCGGTGGCGCCTGGCTCCGATCGAGCTGCCGGTTCAGGCGCCCTCCGAACCAAGCTCCTCGGCAACCTTCCGGGCGCCGCGGACCGCGATGGCCACACTCATCAGCGTGGGATTCATGGCCGTCGCCGTCGGAATAAGCGCGTTTCCGCCCACCACCAGGTTGTCGTAGCCCCACACCCGTGACCACGGGTCCGCCACCGAGGCCCCATCATCGGTTTCGCCCATGCGCATGGTGCCCTGGTAGTGCAGGCTCGAGCCGTTGGGCATGAGGCGGGGCTCGGCAACGAAGGTGCCAAGGGTCTTGCCGGCACGCCGCAGCCGCTCAGTGGCTTCGGCGATTTCGGCGTTTTCCCGCTCAGTGAGCGCGTACTCGATGCTCATGTTGGGGAATCCGCGGTAGTCCTGCTCGCCGTCGTCGAAAGTGACGGCATCCTCGTAGCGCGGGTGCTTGCGCATCCCGTAGCCCATGTTGACGTAGCCCCACCGGTTCTCGGAGTACGGGGTTCCCGGCTCCATCGGGAACGGGGTCGATTCGGAATACATCACCTGGACGGAGAAGGGGTGCTCCGGCTCCGAGAACGGGATGCGGTTCACTGCCGCAACGGGGTCTGCCGGGTTCAGTGCGCGCCGGGCCAGTTCGGCGTCGAGATCCTTCTCAGTGGCGAAGCGGCGCATCTTTTCGGCATCCAGCGCCACGGTGGAGATGACCACGGGATGCTCGGTCAGGTAGTGGCCAAGTGCTTTCGGCCGCACGCCCGAGGCCCACAGGAGTTGCGGCGAGCGGAAGGCGTCCGCCGCGACCACGACGAAGTCGGCTGGCACGAATGACGTCTCTCCCGTGCGGAGGTCCTGGACGGTGACGCCGGTAACCCGGTGTCCGTTCAGCTCCACGCGGCGGACCAGGGTTAGGTCGCGGAGTTCGAACTGCTTGGAGAGCGGGCTGTCCTGGTCCAGGAGCGGGCCGAGGACGACGTCGGCGCCCGCCCAGCGCATGGATCCGTCCGGTTGCGGGTCTCCGGCCACCGGAAGGGTACCCACCCCGTAACCTTCGGGCAGTTCCGCCGCGAACTCTTCGTCCAGGAGAGACCGGATGGCCTCACCGACGGTTGAGTCGGCGAACGCGGCGCTGTGGACGTGCAGCAGCTGCTTCGCGTCCTCGATGAGCCCGTCCCATTCCTCGTCCGCGATAAACGGAACCTTCTCGCTGAAGGCCGGCGACGGCGTCGCGCAGGTCCAGTGCGCGCCCTGGCCGCCGACGTTGGTGGCCGCGGCCGCCGCGGGGAAGGTTGCCGCGTGTGCGGAGCCCGCCCCGCCGAAGTCGAGCAGGTGCGTGCCCTGGCGGGCGGTGAACATGCCTTCAGTCACGGTGCCGGCAGGGAGGCCGAGCGATTCCCGGTAGTCGCCGGCCTGCGGTCCCTGCGACATCTCACGCGCGCGGGCCTTTTCGGCAGCGTCAGGGATGTTCCGGACGCTCTCGCCGGGAACCGCCGTCAGCTGCGGACCGGCTTCGAACATCACCACCCGGGCAGACGGCACCTGCTCGAGGAGCACGCGTGCATAGGTAGAGCCGATGGGCCCGCTGCCGACGATGGCAATAGTGGGGTTGGACATGAGGTCTCCTTTGAAATCAGGCCGTAAGAGCTTCGGAAGTTGTTTGCTGGGCGGGAACGGGTTCGTCAGAGAGTCGGCCGTGCGGCAACAGGACCGCGGCGACAATGCCCACGGCATAGGTGGCCGCCAAGGCGGTGAAGATGGGCGTGAAGACGGAGCTATAGGCATGCGCGACGCTGGCCTGCACCTCCGGCGCAGCGGCGTGGACCAGCTGCGGGATAAGCGTGGAAGCGTCAAGGCCTGCAGGCAGAAGGGCCGCCACGCCGAAGCCGACCACCCCGCCGATGATCGCCGTCGCAACGGTTGACCCCACCTGCCGCACCAGGTTGATGGTTGCGGTGATGGTGCCGGTCTGGCTGGCGGGGACCGCTCCCTGCACCACAGCGACAATCAGGCTCATGAACGCTCCGGTGCCCATTCCAACAAGCCCCATGACAATCATGGGAACCCACAGCGGAAGCCCGGCAGGCAGCACGGCCATGACAAATAGGCTGGCCGCGCCAAGCGATGTTCCCACGATCGGGAAGACCCGGTACCGCCCTGTCCTGCTGGCCAGCCACCCGGTGAGCAGGTTGCTGATCAGCATGCCGAACACCGTAGCGATGGGAACGAGCCCGGACACGGTGGCCGTGGTCTGGTAGGACATCTGGAAGTACGTCGGCAGGTAGGCAGTGATGGAAAAGAGCCCGACGCCGATGATCGCCGACAGCGCGGTGCCTGCCGCAATCGTGCGGCTGGCGAAGAAGTGGAGCGGCACGATGGGCTCGGCGGCCCGCCGCTCAATGAAGAAGAAGGCAACAAAGCCCACGACGCTGGCGCCGAGCGCCACAGCAGTGGCGGGGCCCTGACTCCGCCCGGTGGCCCAGGTAACGGCCAGCACCAGGGCCACTAGGGCAGTGGTGAAGACGGCAGCGCCGGCAACATCGAAGTGGCGGGGTCTGGGGCCGGGTGCCAGGCGGGGAACAGCGATCAGCGCCAGGACCAATGCTGCGGCGCCCACTGGGATGTTGATCCAGAAGACCCACTGCCAGCCCCAGTAGTCAGTGATCGCACCGCCGAGCACGGGACCGACGAGAATCGCGATCGGGAAGGCGGCGCCGATAATCGCCATGTACTTGGGGCGTTCGCGCTGCGAGGTGACCCGGGCAATGATGGTCTGGGACATGAGCTGCAGGCCGGCTGAGCTCATCCCCTGCAGGACGCGCGCCGCGATGAGCCAAGCCATGTCCTGGGCGAAGCCGCACGCCAGGGAAGCGGCCAGGAACACAACCAGGGAACCAAGGAAGATGCGGCGCGCTCCCAGCACGTCACCCAGTTTCCCGAGCACAGGCAGCAGCACGGTGCTGGCCAGGGTGTAGCCGACAACAACCCAGCTCATCAGTGTCAGCGCATCCAGCTCACCGGCAATGGTGGCGAGGGATGTGGAAACCACTGTGTGGTCCAAGGCCCCGAGGAAAGAGACCGAGAGCAGGGCGATAACAAGGAGACGGAGTCTCAAAGGTGAAAGTGGCATATTGATCTACCCGAACGATCGGGCCGTCGACGCGACGTGTTGTGCCTCGGCCGCACCATCACGGCCGAGAACGGGTCCGGCAGGAACCCCAACGTCATTCGCCATACTACTCCACTTTGGTCTGAAAACAACAAAAGAATGTCCGGATTCGACATGCTGCATTTCAGACACCTATTAGGGCCCAGGTGAGGGCCATGTCCTCGAGCAGCTCCTCCAGGTCTGTGACGTGCTCGCCCGAGGAGCAGGCAACGAGAGCCCGGCGGAGCGCGAGCCGCGCTGAAGACTCGTAGCGTTCCGGAGCCCTAAGTGCCCCGTCCTCGGTGGACGTCTCCAGGCGGGTCAGCCCCGCGGGTTGGTCCACGGTTAGTTCCGTCCTCACCTCACCGAGGGCCAGCAGCCGGAGCAGGCCTCCGGGGTGAAGGCCGCCCGCCACTGTCCCCGCAAGGGTGGTGGGAATTGACCCGCCGGCGGCCCCAGCCGAGTCCAGGAGCGCGATTCTGCTCTGGGCCGCGGCCACGCCCGACCGAAGCGTCAGCGATCCCGGGAGCAGGGACCGCGCCCAGCCAACGCCGTCACGGATTACGGCGTCAAGGCTCGCGACGGCGGCAAAACACTCGACCGTGACGATCCGGGCCGGGCTGCCCCCTCTTGCCCGAATTGCCTCGGCAACGGCATCGGGGCGCAGGCGCGGGCGCTCAACGATGACCGGAACGTCAGCCGGCCAGGAGCCAGATCCGATCGTCTCCTGCGGAAGCACCTCCGGGTCCGCAATCACCACGGCCGCTGCTCCTCCCGCCCGGGCCGAGAGCAGAGCCTGCCACCAATCACCGGATCCAGGCACCACCACCACCGCCCCGCTGACGTCGGCCGTCAGCACAGCACTGAGGGGAAGTTCGGCAACAGCGCCAACGTAGGAAGGCAGCGCAGTGAATACGCCGCGGCCTCGCTTCACCGCACTCACAGGGGCACTCCTTCAAGAACTTTCGCGGCGGCAGCGTCGGCGAGGTCGGTTGCATAGTGTGAGTCGGCCAGCAGTTCGTCGTACTCCACCGGCGCCGCACCCGCCAGGAGCGACGCAAGCAGGCGCCACTCCGCCACATAGCCGTCCTCGGTGTCCCGCCGGTACTCCGTCCATTGCCCGTCCACGCTTCGTACACGGGTGGCGGCGCTTCCGGCATGGACGAAGGCGGGCGGGAAATTGACCTCGATACGGTCGTGGGAGGTGGCGACGCTCAACCGCCAGAGAGCATCCGGCCCCAGCGGAAGCATGGTGAGCGCCAGCTGGATCAGGATCCCGCTTGCCCGGTACCCCACCAGATAACCGATCGGCGGAACGATTCTTGCGTAAACCACTTCGTCGATGCTGGGCGCAATGTCCCTGACGGCCGGAAGATCATGGATCGCGAGGCCCGTCAGCAACTGCTTTAAGACGCCGGCCGCCACAGCAGGGTCATGCAGGTCAGGGCGTCCCCGGCGCCCAGGCTGAAAAGGGCCCCCTTCTGCGACCAGGCGGTGGTACCTGTCGTTCGGCGGGAGCGCGAGGGTTACGGAGACTGTCTGCACTCGGCCCTCGAGGGCGAGCAGGTGATGCTTTGCCCGGCCCCATGCCGCATCAAATAAGTGATTGGTTCCCACCAGGAGGATGGTGCCTGCGGCCCGGCATGCCGCAACGACTTCTTCAGCTTCTTCCCTGCTGGTGGCCAGCGGTTTTTCGCTGAACACGGCCCGCTTGCCCGCAGCCACTGCAGCGAGGATCTGGCGGGCATGTTCAGCCGGTGGACTGCATACGGCCACCACATCCACGTCCCTGTCCGCGAGGAGCTCGGCCTCCCCCTCAGACCAACGGCCACCACATGTTCTGGCCAGGGCCTCGGCGCGCCCGCTCCCGGCGTCGGCAATGTGCACCACGTTGAACAGCTCCGCCAGCCGCCCCAGCACCGGGAGGTGAAGGGCAGCCACGCCCGGCCCGGCTCCAAGGACCCCTACGTTCCAAGGCATCGTCGCCTCCCTTCTTATGTGCCTATTATTCATAAGTTCGGGTAGTTCTGGCTATAGTCGCGCCCGACGGCACCTTAGTGGCACTTTTGTGTGAGAATTGTGACCATGACGACAGACTCCACACTCCGCTTTGGAGCGCAGACGGATGAAGTGACGAGCCTGCTGAGGATCGTCAACCTGGTGCGCACCGGCGAGGCCACCACGCGCCCTGAAATCGGCAAGGTCACCGGCTTGGGACGCGGCGTTGTCAGTCAGCGCGTAGATCAGGCCATTCAAATCGGTTTCCTGGGCGATGGAGAGTTCGGGGCCTCGTCCGGCGGCCGCGCGCCCCGGACCCTGCGTTTCCGCGCGGAGCAGGGACGGATCGTGATATGCGCGCTTGGCGCGGCACACATACGGGTTGGCGTAGCTGCGCTCGACGGCGACATCCTGGAACACACGCATCGCACCTGGGACATCGCGCAGGGTCCGGAGAAGACCATCGCCGCGGTGATGTCCCTGATCGAAGATGTCCTGAAGAAGGACCCCCAGGTGCCCGTATGGGGTGTGGTGGTGGGACTGCCCGGCCCGGTGGACTTTGCCTCGGGGCAGCCCGTGGCGCCTCCGATCATGCCCGGCTGGAACGCTTACGATGTCCGCACGCCTTTCGAGGAACGGTTCAATGCACCGGTATGGGTCGATAACGACTCCAACCTGCTTGCCCTTGGCGAACGCGCCCGGCGGCGCGACTCCCTGGCGGACCTCATCTACTGCAAGATCGGTTCAGGCGTTGGGGCCGGCCTGCTGTCCAAGGGCAGGATTCACCGTGGCGCAAACGGGGCCGCCGGCGACATCGGCCACGTCCGGGTCTCGGACTCTGATGTGCAGTGCCGCTGTGGCAAGGTCGGCTGCCTGGAAGCGGTTGCCGGCGGTTGGGCCCTCGTCCGGGATGCCGAACAGGCCATCAAGGGAGGTGCCCACAGCTCCCTTGCCCCGAGTGCCAAAAAGGGAGCGCTGACCTTCGAGGACATCACCCTGGCGGCCAACGCAGGGGACTCCCTGGCCATCACCCTCATCCAGAAGTCGGCACGGGTGGCGGGCGAGACCATTTCGGCCCTGGTGAACATGTTCAATCCGGGAGTCATTGTGATCGGCGGTGCCATTGCGTCTGCGGGCGAGGTGTTTTTGGCCGAGGTGCGCCAACGCGTCTACGAACTGTCGCTGCCGCTAGCCACCCGGGACCTCACCATCACCTTGTCCGTCAACGATGAGCGCGAACCGCTGCGCGGCGGAGCCGAACTGGCCCGCGAGCAGCTGTTCGACGTCACCTTTCCCCGCTGGTTCGCGGAGGGCCGGCCGTCCCCGGAACGGACCGCCGTTCCGGCATAAAGTTCCGGCCTAAACTCCCGGGGCCAAACTTCTTCCTGTTTCTGACTTAAGAATGTATCTTCGGATCGTAAGTCTCGACACGAAGGAGTGCATAACAATGCCCGAAAGAATCCCGTCCCGCGGAACCCCGTCCGACCTCATCAGAACGCTGATCGTCACCGGCATGACTGATGTCCACCACGACTGGCGCAAGACCACGCCCGCCCTCAAAGAGCTCCTTGAGCAGACGGGCCGCTTCGAGGTGCGCGTTACTGAGGAGTTCCGCGGAGCAACGGCAGAAACGCTGGAACCCTACGACCTTGTGGTTCTCAACTACTACGGACGCTCCGACCCCTGGCGCGATGTTCCGGAAGAGCGCTTCGGTCCGGTTGCGGAGCAGGCGCTCTTCGACTTTGTTGCCAGCGGCAAAGGCCTCATCGCCTATCACCCAACACTCGCCGGCGGCGTCGGCTGGGACCCCGAGTACGAGCGCCTGCTCGGCGGGGTCATGCGGGAAGAGACTTCCAGACGGGCGCCAAACAACGACTTCCTCGTGCACACAGCGGAGCCCCACCCCATCACCGCCGGCTGGCCGGCGGAATTCCCGCATTACAACGACGACCTCTACGTCGGCCTCAAGTGGCCGGAGGGCGTCAGGAAGACCGTTCTGCTGAAGGGATGGGACAATCCCCTGCGCTACACCCAGGTCCCGTCACAGTGGCGCAGCCTGCCGGGAATGGGCGAAGACCACCCCCTCGCCTGGGCCGTTGAGTACGGCGAGGGACGGTCAGTGTCGATCGGCATCGGCCACAACGAGCAGGCCATCGGACACCCCGCCTTCCGCGCCCTGTTCCCGCGCAGCGCGGAGTGGGCGGCGACCGGTGCGGTGACAATTCCAACGCCCGGAGACCTCGGCGAGGCCGTAGAAGGCGGCGACTGGTGGCCCACCACGCTGGAGCCCATGGTGCGCGGCATGTTCAATGACTGGGTAGCAGCAGGAGAGCCCGCCTCCCAGAAATAGGTATCGTCCCGGCGTGGCCTGGACCGCTCAGGCCACGTCCAAGGACACGCTGGGCACCGGCGGCCGGTCAAGCTCCAGCCGGGCCCCAAGATGGAACGGCAGGATCAGCGGCGAACCCGGACGCGCCTGCAGGTATGGCACCAGCAGGCGGAAGTCGACGGCGACGCCGTGCGAACCGCGGCCAAGTTCGCGCCGGCCAGCCAGGACCAGCCTGTCTTGGACAAACCACCAGCCGGACTCCCCCTGCAGCGAATCGGGCGGCACGCGGCGGCCGCCCAGCACCACCGACAATTCCCCTGGCGCCACCCGGATGCCTTCGACCTCAACTTCGATCCCAACAACACTGGATAAGGGCATCGAGCGGATCCACGGCAGCCCGATCCGAAGTTCAAAGCCGCCCGGCGTGGTGGTCAGCGCATCTTCACGCAAAGCGGTTTCCAACATCGCCTCCATCCTTTATCCTAAAAGTGACATAAGCTTGTCATTAACAAGCATAAATGGGAAGGCACCTGATGGTCCCCGTATTTCCCGAGAGCTGGACTCTGTGCGCCAGCTCGTTCAACTGGACTCCCGAGATCATCGCCGCTCGCCGGCCGGCCCAAGACATCGTCAGCGGCATAGCCGACTCCGTATCGAAATCCATCGAACTGGAACCCGGACTGCTGTGGCGGTCCTTTCCGGCTCCGCAGGACGCCGAGGTGGATGGGCTGCGCGAAGCGTTGGCCGCCAAGGAGGGACGCGTCAGCATCGTTGGCGCCAGCCTCGACGACTTCACCTCGCCGACTGAACGCCGCACGCTGCGGGAGCGCCTGGACTTTCTGGTCCCCCAGCTCCATGCCGCGCACCGGGTGGGCGCGAGCGGAATCCGGCTGCCGATCGGACAGGCGGGCACCGAGCTGCTGGCACTGGTGCAGCCGCTCCTGCACGAGCTCGACCTCGTGCTGTACGAAGAGATCCAGGGCCAGCAGACTCCGAGGAATCCGGCAGTGGCACCAGCCCTGGATGCGATCGCCGGTCTCGCCGACGATCGCGTGCGGGTCCTCGTGGATATCAGCATGCTGATGCCCGCCCTTCCCGTAACCTACCTTGAAGAACTGCGGCGGGGAGACGTGTCCGCCGACCTGCTGGAGCGCCTGGAGAATGACTGGCGCGATCCCGCCACCCCCGATGCCGTCACGGCCCTGCTTCGCTCGGGGAAGGTTCCGCCGCCCGTCCACACCCTGTTCATGAACCTGCTCATCCGCTTCGGCCGGAGCGACGCCGCCGACCTGCAGGACATCCTTCCCCTCGTGGGGGGCTTCCACCTGAAGTTCTGGGACTTGGACGACGCCGACCGCCGGGTTACGCAGCCGCTGAGCGATCTTGGCGGCCTGCTCGGACGGAACGGGTTTAAAGGCACGCTGACCAGCGAATGGGGCGGCCACGAATGGCTGCAGGATGATCCCACGGAGATGACACGAAGGCATCTGGCGCTGGCTGAAACCGCCCTCGCGGAAGGGGCACTCGCCGCCGGCGCTGCGGTCTGATCTGCATACACCGAAGGCGGACACAGCAGAACGGCCGGTCCTGGAGTTCCAGGACCGGCCGTTCAGCTGTGCGCTATTTGGTGCGGGCGCTACTTCGTGCTGAAAGCGGCGTCGAAGGCCGCTGCTGAGGGTTCATAGCTGGAGAGCCGGCGCACGAACGCCATTGCCTCCGGGGCGCCCTCCAGCCGGTCCATGCCGGCGTCCTCCCACTCCACGGACAGCGGGCCGCGGTAGTCGATGGCATTCAGCATCCGGAACGCATCCTCCCACGGCACGTCGCCGTGGCCGGTGGAGATGAAATCCCAGCCCCGGCGCGGGTCCGCCCAGGGCAGGTGGGATGAAAGGCGGCCGTTCCGGCCGTTGACCAGCCGCTTCTTCGTGTCCTTGCAGTGCACGTGGTAGATACGGTCCTTGAAGTCCCACAGGAACCCCACCGGGTCGATGTCCTGCCACACCATGTGGCTCGGGTCCCAGTTCAGGCCGAACGCCTCGCGGTGCCCGATCGCCTTCAGGGTGCGCTGCGTTGTCCAGTAGTCGTAGGCGATCTCGGATGGGTGCACCTCATGGGCGAACCGGACTCCGCACTCGTCAAAGACGTCCAGGATGGGGTTCCACCGGTCCGCAAAGTCCTGGTAACCGGCATCGACCATTTTTTCGGTAGCGGGCGGGAACATTGCCACGTACTTCCAGATGGACGATCCGGTAAACCCGGTCACAGTCTTCACGCCGAGCCTGGCGGCGAGCCGCGCCGTGTTCTTCAGTTCCTCGGCGGCACGACGGCGGACCCCCTCAGGATCGCCGTCGCCCCACACGACGTCCGGCAGGATGCCGCGGTGCCGCTCGTCGATCGGGTCGTCGCAGACAGCCTGGCCCTTGAGGTGGTTGGAGATGGTCCACACCTTGAGGCCGTGGCGCTCCAGGATGTCCAGCTTGCCCTGCACATAGGCGTCGTCGTCCCAGCGCCAGGGGTCCAGGTGGTCTCCCCAGCACGCGATCTCCAGGCCGTCGTAGCCCCACTCGCCGGCGAGCCGGGCCACCTCCTCAAACGGCAGGTCGGCCCACTGGCCAGTAAAGAGTGTAATTGGTCGTGCCACGTACTTCCCCTCCTCAACCGGCCACAGGAACGCCGGAAGCGACCCGTGTCCAGGCGGAATCATTGTCGGAACTGCGCTCGACGGCGTCGAGCACCCGCTGCACCCTCAGCCCGTCAGCGAACGACGGGTGCGGGTTCGTGCCGCCCACGATGCCCTCCACGAGGTCCTTGACCTGGTGGGAGAACCCGTGCTCGTAGCCGAGCATGTGCCCTGCGGGCCACCACGCCGAAACGTAGGGGTGCTCCGCCTCCGTGACCAGGATCTTCCGAAAGCCCTGGCGGTCCGCGGGCGCCGTGCGGTCGTAAAACAGGACGCTGTTCAGGTCCTCAAGGTCGAAGGCCAGGGCGCCCTTGTCACCCGAAACCTCGATCTCCAGCGCGTTTTTGCGGCCGGTGGCAAAGCGCGAGGCCTCGAACGATGCCAGCGCCCCGGTTTCGAAGCGGCCGGTGAAGATGGCGATATCGTCCACGGTCACCTGGCCGTAACCGGTCCCGGCAGTGCCGGACAGCCCGGTGCTGGAACGTCCGGTACCTGAGTCCGGGAGGGGCCGCTCCTTCACGATCGTGTCGATGACGCCGGAGACCTTCGCTAGGCTCAGCCCGGTGACAAACTGGGCCAGGTCGATGGCGTGGGCGCCGATGTCCCCCAGCGCCCCGGACCCGGCGTGTTCCTTCTGCAGCCGCCAGGCCAGCGGCATTTCCGGGTCCACGAGCCAGTCCTGCCGGTAGGAGGCGCGCACGTGGTTGACCGTGCCCACGGCGCCGTCGGCGATGAGATCGCGGAGGAACGTGACGGCCGGAACGCGGCGGTACGTGAAACCCACCATCGCCCGGACGCCCCGGGCTGCCGCGCGCTCGGCCGCCGCGGCCATCGCTTCGGCCTCCGCCACCGTGTTGGCCAGCGGCTTCTCGCACAAAACGTGCTTCCCGGCCTCCAGCGCGGCGATCGCGATCTCAGCGTGGGAGTCACCAGGGGTGACGATGTCGACGACGTCGATATCGTCCCGGGCGATCACCCCGCGCCAGTCTGGGGCTGCCTCAGCCCAGCCCCACTTTTGGGCCGCAGCGGCCACCGCCTCGGCGTTGCGGCCCACAACCACTGCCATTTCCGGCTCGGCCGGAAGGTCGAACACCCGCGGCGCTGTGCGCCAGCCCTGGGAGTGGGCGGCCCCCATGAAGCCATAGCCGATCATGGCCACACGGAGGGTGTTCACGCCAGCACTACCTTGCGCTCGACCGCCACCCGGTTGCCGACGTAACGCATGGGGGCGATCTGCATGTAGAGCAGGCGGAGGGTGAGGATGACTTCGACCTCGATCTCCTCGCCGGCATCCGGGACGCGGTCCAGCGGGATGATGACGGCGGGCTTGTCGGCGACGAACCACAGGGTTTCCCATTGCTGCGGCAGCTCAGCTATGGAGTAGGACTTTCCCTGCAGCTCGAAGCGGAGGGACTCTTTGGAAATCTCGACACCGTTGACTGTTGCGACGACGTCGTCAACGGCCGACAGCCAGAGACTGCGGTACCAGGGCAGCTGCACCGACACGGCAATGCCCTCGGGGTGCCTGCGGATGTCGGTGTCCTGGAACAGGGAATTGTGAGTTGCCATGGCTTTCCTTACTTAAACGTATCGACAAAGGTGTCGTGGGGTGTGGGCGGCAGGGGGTCCAGGGTCTGCCGTGTGGACGGGCTATACGGGTGGTACTCCTGGGGCACGGGTTCGTCGGCGGGCGGCATAAAGACGGGCTTGCCGTCGTCGCCGAAGTACATGAGGTCCAGGGCGAAGGCGTGCTGGTTCTTCTCCGCGAAGCTGATCCAGTTTTCCTCGAACGGCGCCCGCAGGAGCTCGTAGCAGCGGAACTTCCAGATCTTCCATTCCCCGTCCTGGCGCAGGAAGTCCACGGCGTACTTGCACCAGACCCAGTGGGCCCAGACCTTTTTGCCCTGCACTTCGCCCGGCGAGTACATGTAGTCGGGGCTTTCCTTGGCCACGTCGGGGTCCGTCAGGCCCGACTCGTTGCCGGTCATGATCCAGACGCCCTTGGCGGTCTCGCCGTCGGCCGCAACTTCGATGACCGGCGTCGTGGTGTAGTGCAGGATCAGTTTGCCCACTGGTGACGGGCGTCCGCGGTGATAGCCGATGACGCTGTCGTAATCGGTGTACTGGCCGGCGTTGGTGTACCTCGCCCGCACGCCGGGGGTGCCGGGCTTAACCCACAGCGGGATGATCTGCTCGTCCTGGAATGCGTTGTGCAGGTACATGTAGCGGTTGAACAGGTTCTCGATGTCGCCGCGGTCATTGGCCCGCCGGGCCAGCTTCAGGGCTTCCCCGAGTTCCGCACGGAGGCGCTCCACCTCGGCTGCGAGGTCGGTATCGACGGTAGGCATGGATCCTCCTCAGGCCGGAACGACGGTTTCCTCGATGGCACGCCGCATCAGCGAGTGCTGCTTCTTGACGAGATCGATCGGATCGGATTCGCCGAGGTCCGCGAACGCGTGCCCCTCCCACTCGCTGGAGAGGTATCCCTGGTAGCCGCCCTCAACGAACTGGCGCACGATGCGGGGAATGTCCATGGCGGGTTCGTTGCCGTTTTCGTCGATGTCGTAGAACTTCGCGTGGACGTGGAAGATCTGCGGCATGATGTCCAGCCATTCCTCCGGCGGGACCAGTCCGTGCATGTTGAAGGCCAGCCGGGTGAACGGGCCCAGGCGCGCGGGGTCGAAGTTGTTCGCGCTGAGGTAGTCCTCGAATTCCTGGTTGCGGTCCTGCATCGGCAGCGGCTTGCGCCAGATGTCCTGCATGACAGCAAAGTGCTCCTCGGGCAGCCCCATCTGCGTCAGGGTGCGGAACAGCGTCGGGGAAAGGCTGTGCATGGTGGAGCTGAAGTCTGCGGTGAAACCGAGCCGGTCGCTGCCCAGTTCCCCGTACATTTCGCGGATCTGCAGGATCTTGGGATCGTTCGGGCCCTGCGGTGCGTGGATCTCGTAGCCGAGCTTCTGGTCGTATTTCTCGGCCAGGGGAAGCAGCCGGCGGAGCAGTTCCTTGCCGGCGGAGCGGATCACCACGCGGTGGAAACCGAGCTTGTTGGCCGTGCGGAGCTGAGCGGCGAAGAAGTCATATTCCTCGTCAGGCGTCATGTCCCTGTCCTTGCGGCGGCCCATGTCCAGGTTGGTGCCCACGGCGCTGGGGGTGAGGCCGTAGCGGTCCATGCTGTCGCGCCACAGACGGATGAAGTCGTCATCGACGTCGGGGTAGGTGCGCAGCATCTGGGCGATGTTGAACTCCACGCCGGGGCCAAGGCCTTCATCGGCCACGGCCTTGATCAGCGTCTCGGGGGTGTAGAGCCCCGCGGCGAACTCGGAGGTGAGTGAATAGAGGGTGATGCCAAGCTCGATGCCCGAGCCTGCGATGCCTTCTGACATAACTTGTGGTCCCTTCGTTGTCAGCCGCGGACGGGCTGTGCGAGGTGGTTGTTGAGGATGCGGCGCGCTTCGGAGGCGTCAGTGATCATGGCCGAACCGGCACTGGCTGCGGCCGAGCGCTGGACGGCCTGCTCGCCGCGGATGATGTCGAACGGGTCCTGCCAGTTGTTCCAGTGCCAGCCTTCGTATTCGCTGGAGATTGCTCCGGCGTAGCCGTTCTCGACGAGCTGCCGGACGAGGCCGCGGACCGGCACCGAAGGCTCCTCGCCGTTCTCGTCGATCCCAAAGAACTTGCCGTGGACGTGGCGGACCCACGGCATGATTTCCAGCCAGGTGTCCAGCGGTGCCGGACCGAAGAGCCCAGTACCGTTGATAGCGAAGTCGATGCCGAGGTCTGGCCTGCCGTTGCGGGCCGCCAGGCCGATGAAGGCTCCGAAGCGTTCGCCGTGGATCTTCTGGTTGTTGGGTGGCCCTTCGGCGTAGAAGCCGTTCCACAGCTCGACGACCTGCTGGAGCAGTTCCTCCGAGGCCCCGCGCCGGCGGTAGGCCTCCAGCAGCGAGGGGGCGAAGCCGGTGACTGTGGCACCCCAGTCGGCGGTGAAGCCCAGCAGCGGCGAGTCCAGCTTCTCGTACCGGTCGCGCAGGGCAAGCACGCGCTCGTGGGCCCCGTGCTGGTCGGCATGGACTTCCAGGGCCAGCGTGACACCGTACTTCTCGGCCACGGGCAGCAGGCTTTCCATGGCGTCCGGGGTCAGCGAGATCTGCACCCGGGCAATCGGGAAGCCCAACCGGGAGGCCACCTCGATCTGCTTGCGCATGTATTCGACCAGCTCGTCGTGGTTCATGAGCCGGTCACGGCGGATGCCGGTGTCAACGTTGACCGCGAGCGAGGTGGGCACCAGGTCCACCTCGGCCACGAGGTCGCGGAACTGCCCCACGAAGGTGTCATCGATCCGGTCCGGGAAGCCGCGCAGGCTGGAGAATCCGATGACTTCGAGGCCCGGGCCGAAGCCTTCGGCCGCGACCTTGCGGATCAGGCCGTCGAGGTCGTACTGCCGGCCGTGGGAGGCCCGGGTGAAGCTGTAGAGTGTGACGCCCTGGATCGGCGTGCCGAGGCTGGTCATCGCTGGGCCGCCTTCATGGTCTTGGTGTCGTGCTCTTCGATGTGCAGCACGCCGTGGTCGGTGATGATGTACGGGATATAGAGCTTCAGGTCCACGCGGACCTCGTGCTCGGCATCGTGGTCCGGGACGGGAAGGTCCCCCGAAAGAACGGCCGAGTCCAGGGGAAACCACCATTCGCCGGTCTCGTCCACGAGCTCCTCGAAGCTGAAGGTGCGGTTGTTCATGGTCCAGCGCAGCGAGTCCGTGGGGGCGGCGACGCCGTCCACTGTCAATGCAGCCGCTGCGATGCACGAGCCCGGCAGGGCGCGGTACCAGGGGATGCGGACTTCGACGGCGGTGCGCCCGTCCTGCGTGGTGAGTGTTCCTTGCTCGATAATGCGGTCGGCGATCATCGAGACCTCCTTGTCTGCGGCATGCCTTGCCTGCATCTAGCCGAAGCGGCCGCCGGCCACTTCTTCATTATTTAGTCAGTCTATTGTCTAATTCCGACATAAGTAAAGTGCCGGTGAGTTTTTCCGCGATTTTGCGTGCCGCGCGCACGGCGAGCGCCACGGCCGTGAGGGTGGGATTGCACGCCGTGGCCGTGGGGATAACGCCGTTGCCGGCCACAAAGAGCCCGGGGACGTCCCAGACCTCGCTGTCGGGCGAACAGACGCTCGCGCCGTCGTCGTACTCCCCCATGCGGGTGGTGCCCTGGTAGTGCAGCGAGGCGCCGGGAGGAAGGACGAAGGGGCGCTCGTCGAGCGGCTCGCCCACTGCCTTGCCCAGCCGGACAATCTCCTGCCTGGCGCGTTCCAGCACGCTGTGGTCCCGTTCGGTGAGGCGGTAGTGGATGCGCATGGCGGGCATCCCGTAGGAGTCGCGGGCGTCGTCGTCGAACGCGACCCGGTCCTCCCGCTGAAGGTCCTTGGCGCAGAACAGCCCGAGGCCCACAATGGATCCGGGGACGACCGGGTCATCCTCGGCGAGCGGAACCGGGGACGCATCCAGCTGCATGATCTGGCCGTGGAATGGCGCCTCGTCCGTGTAGGGAACCCACGCCACTCCGCTTTGCTCGCTGAGTGCGCCGTCGGCGGCCCGCGGCGCGTCGTCGGCCGTAACGCCGTGCAGCCTGCTCGCGAACACCACCTGCGCCTGGTCGTTGAGGTAACGCCCCAGGGCGGCGGGCCTGATTCCGGAAGCCCACAGTAGCTGTGGTGTGCGCAGGGCATCCGCGCCCACCACAACGTAACGGGCGGCCACCTGGCGGGATTCTCCGCTGCGCCGGTCGCGGACTTCAACGCCGGCAGCCCTGCCGTCCTCATCGACGAGCACGCGGGCCACCAGAGACTCGTCAAAGAGCTCAAACTGCGGGTTTTCCCGGGTCGCGTCACCCATCACGACGTCGGACCCTGACCACACCAGGCCCCCGTCCTCCCGGCGGTGCACGGCAAGCGGCATGGGCTGGACGCGGGCGTCGGGGGTGCGGCCCGCGTCCACCGCGGCGGCAAGGCGTGCGCGGACGAGGTCTGAGAACGGGGCACCGTCAAAGGCGTGGGTGGTCACGCCCAGCAGGCGGTCGGCGTCGCCGAGGAGTTGCTCCAGGTCGGGCAGGAACGGTATGCGCTCCTTGCCGCCGGGGCGTGGGCAGGCGGCGGTCCAGTGCGCGGCCATGCCGCCCACGTTGCTGGACATGGCCGCGACGGGGAGCCCGTCTTCTCCCGGGAACGCGTAGCCGTCCGGCAGCAGGTAGGTGCCTGGCCGGGCGCGGCGCTCTCCACTCTTGACGGCGCCGGGTGAGTTCACCGTTTCGGCTCCGGCTCCCGGGCCTTCCGATGCCCGCTGGGCGTGGCTGCGGCGTTCAGCGTCCTCGATGTTCTTAACGTGCGCCCCGGGCGGGTAACTGACCGTGGGCCCGACTTCGAACATGGCGATGGTGGCGCCAGGTGCTTCCTCACTGAGGATCCGCGCGTACGCCGATGCCGTCGGCCCGCTGCCCACGATGGCGACATCGACGGCGTCGGGGTACCGGTTGCTGCTCACCGGCCCGCCACCAGTTCCTGGATGCGCCGCACGGACTTTGCCGAGTCGATCGTCGGGTAGTACTCCAGCCCGATCGGGCCGGAGTAGCCGCTGGCCTGCAGGTCTCCGAGGCGGGCGTGCCAGTCAATGGATCCCGAACCGGGTTCCCCGCGCCCCGGAGCGTCGGCGATTTGCACGTACTTGATGAGGTCACCGGCGTTGGCGAGCTCGGCGGCCACGTCCTCGCCTTCGACGGTGGAGTGGTACAGGTCGTAGAGCACGCCGAAGTTCGGGGAAGCCACACCGCGGGCCACGTAAACGGCTTCCGAGGTCCGGTCAAGGAGGGCTCCGGGGTGGTCAACCCTCACGTTCACGGGCTCGAGGACCAGCGTGATGCCGGAGCCCTCGATGTGTGCGACGCCGCGGGTGAAGATCTCGACTAGTTCGTCCAGCTGGTCCCGCCGCTTGCGGCCGCCGAATCCGGTGCCGCTGCCCACCACGATGCGCGGGCAACCGAGCTGCTGCGCTACGGCCACGCCGGCGTCCAGGCCCTCGTAGAAGGGCTCGTGGTTGCGGGGCGGGATCATGAACTGCATGCGCGGTTCCGCCAGCTGGGCGGTGAGCTGGACGCCGGTTTCCTTGAGCGCCTCTTTGAGGGCCGGAATATCCTTGCCGGTCGGACCCCACATCTCGACGGCATCGAAGCCGGCGGCGGCTGCAGCACGAACCCGGTCGGCAGCGCTTTCGCCAGCTTCGGCGAACAAAAGGTCGATGTTGGGCGAAAGTTGGAACATGGGTGTCTCCTGGAGAGTTGAGGGTTGGTCTAAGAGGGGTGGTCTAAAACATGGGGGAAGTCGAAGGCTTCGCCCACCCGTTTTTGGGTGTAGAAGATCTCCGCGAAGCGCTCGAACGCTTCGCGGTTGTCGGCCATTCGCAATCAGCCCTTCAGGCCGCCAGAGAAGCCCTGGATGAAGCGCTTCTGCGCGAACAGGAACAACGCGAGGATGGGGATCATGGAGACGATCACGATCGCGAAGATGGAGTTCCACTCAGAGACCAGGGAGCCGATGTAGTAGTACATGGCCACCGGCAGCGTCTGGTTGGCAGAGCCGCCCAGGAAGATCAGCGAGGTGAAAAAGTCGTTCCACACGATCAGCCCGGCGAAGATGGTGACGGTGCCCGTGGCGGGAGCCATCATGGGAAACACAACCTTGGAAAAGATCTGCGACTTGCTGGCACCGTCAATGGTTGCCGCCTCCTCGAAGTCCGTGCCGAGGCCGCGGAAGAAGTTGGCGTAGAGGAAGATCGACAGCGGCAGGAGCATGCCGGTGTACAGAATGATCAGGCCCCACGCCGATCCCGTGAGCCCCATGGCGCGTGCACCCATATACAAGGGCACCGCGCCGAGCTGGCCGGGGAGAATGATTGCGATCAGGAAGAGGTAGTACGCGCCTTTGCTCCAGCGGCGGGTGTTGCGGGAGATGACGTAGCCGGTGATTGAGCCTAGTGCGATCAGTCCGAGGATGCTGCCCGCGGTGATAATGATGCTGTTCACGAGTCCCAGGACAACGTTGGAGTTGCCGCTCGCCGTCAGGACAGCAACGAAATTGCTGAAGTCCGGGCTCTTCGGCGGCGCCAGCGGTGAGGTCGTGTACATCTCGCTGTCCGGCTTCAGGGCGGTGGTGACCAGGAAGTAGAACGGGGCAAGGAAGACCAGGGCAAGGGCCCAGAGGCCAATTTCGCGAAGCAGAGTGAGTTTGGTGTAGCGGAACATGTGTTAGTCCTCGGGGTTCGATCGCGTCAGCCGCTGCTGGATAACGGCGAAGAACAGGATGATGACGGCGAGCACCAGTGCCAGGGCGGCACCGCCGCCGAAGTTGCCGAGCGCGAAGGCCTGCTTGTAGACCTGGGTGGCCAGCGTTTCGGTTGCACCGGCGGGTCCGCCGCTGGTCAAGGCCATGATGGGGTCGAAGACCCGGAGCCCCTGGACGATTCCCAGGGTGGTGGCGATGGCGACGGCGGGACGGAGGGCCGGAAGCGTGACGTTCCGGAAGCGCTGCCACAGGTTGGCGCCGTCAATGGCGGCTGCCTCCTCGACTTCCACCGGGACGTCGGCCAATCCGGCCATGAAGATCACCATGGCGAAGCCGGTGGAGCCCCAGACAAGTACCACGAGGACGGTCCAGATGGCCCACTGCGGGTCCGCGAGCCAAGGCTTCGCCAGGTCGCCGAAGCCTATCGAGGTGAGAAAGACGTTGATGGGGCCGTCGAAATCGAAGATGTACTTCCAGACGTAGGCCGTGGCCAGCGGGCTGAGCACTACGGGCATGAAGAAGAGCGTGCGGAGGATGTACCGCGTTTTCAGGACCCGGTTCAGGCCGAGTGCGATGATGAGCCCTGCCACGTTGCCGAGGATGACGGAACCAAATGCCAGGAAGATGGTATTGAACAGGGCACCGAGCTTGGCGGGATCCTTGAAAATGGATTCGAAGTTCTGCCAACCCACGATCTTGAAAGAACCGATGCCTGTCCAGTTGGTGAAGGCGAAGAAACCGCCAATACCCGTTGCCACATAGTGGATGGCGATAACAAGGGCAATGCCGGGCAGTGCCCACCACCAGTGCCCGAACTGCACGGGCCCCCGCCGGGGACGGGTGTTCTCACCCGCCCCCGGAGTGCGCCTGCCTCGCCGGGGTGCTTCAGCTGCTTCGCTTTTGGGTTGCATCGTCGCAGTCATTGGTAATCCTTGCTTGTCCCTTTGAGTCGTCGGAGCTTGGTGATGTGAAACTGTTACTGTCCCCAGGCCGAATCCATTGCCTGCAGCACCTGGTCAGCAGTCTTCTGTCCGGTGATGAGGCCCTGGACGCCGGTGGCGAGTGCGTCGTAGACGGCGGAGTTCGGCCACTGGCTGTTCGGCAGCGGGCCGTACTTTCCGCCCTTGATGAGCTCACCGACGTTCTTGTAGGCGCCGCCGTTGAAGTCGTAGCTGTCCAGGCCGGTGACCGGGAGGGCGCCGTCGATTTCGGCGAAGGCCTTGGTCTGCTCAGGCTGCGCGGCCCAGTCGAGGAAGGCCTTGGCAGCATCCTTGTTCTTGGACGCGGCGTTGATGGAAAACGCGTAGTTAGCGCTGGCATACACGAAGCCCTTGCCCGAGCTCCGTTCCGCGGGAAGCGATTTAACACCGAAGTCCGAACCGGCGGCCGCGGACTTCAGCTGCTTCCAGCTGGGACCGGGGATAAATCCGGCAAGGGAGGTTCCGGTGGCAAGGCCCTTGGTGATGGCATCAAAGCCGGCACCTGCGGCGCCTTTCTGGAAACAGCCGGCATCGTTCAATTTTTGGACTGCCTCCAGGGAGGATTTCCAGCCCGCCGAGTCAGCGAACGTAGTCTGCTTCGCAGCACGCTTTTCGTTCCACGTCGGGTCTTCCGCGTAAACACGCGAGGCGGCGAGGGACATCGCCATGAGCCCGGTGTTTGGAGCAGCCGAGCCAGCAAGCGCGAAGAATGACTTGCCTGAGGATTCGAGTGTCTTGCATTGCTGCTCAAGGGAGGCGAAGTCTGACGGGAGGTCAGCAATGCCGGCAGCCTTGGAGGCCGTTTCGTTCGACACCAGCCCCACAACCGTAATTTCCGCAGCCTGGCCGTAGACCTTGCCTTCGGCCCCGAAAAGGTTAGCGCTTCCTGCGGGAACCAGCTTCTTGGCGGCATCGTCCAGCGGCTCGAGGAAGCTGGCCTGAGCGAGGGGCAGGATGCTGCGGCCGGTGCCGGAACCCGGTGAGGTCACAACGACGTCGGACGCGTTTCCGGCCTGGAGCTGGGTCCGCAGGGTCTGGTCGTAGGAGTCATTGGGCTGCGGGTTGAACGTGATCTTCACGTTCGGGTGGGACTTCATGTAATTTTCAGCCAGAACCTGGAAGGGGCTCTCGATGGTGTTGGATGTCGCGAAGGACAGTGAGAACTCTTGGGAACCACCCGAAGAGGAGCTGCTGCCGGCGGAGGCCGAGCAGCCGGTGAGGACGAGGGCTGCGACCGTGGGGACGGCGAGGGCGCCGACCTTTAGGCCCGAAAAGCGACGGTGCTGTGTCATGTCCAGCCTTTCTGACTTCGTTGTCGAAAAAAATCCGAGGCCGTGACCCCGGTCACTCATCAGTATGTAGGAGATGTGCCGAAAAAGCACATAAGTCTTACCGATAACAGACATAAGTTACGCAAGGGGTGGCTGAAGCGATTGCATCGAAAGGTCTGATGCGCGCAGCCGAAGTTATCGGCGCCGCTGATACACTGCCCTGACCTAGTTCACCTTTGAAGGATCGCGTGCCGTGACGAATCATGTCCTGCTTTCCCGACTCGACCTCAACCTGCTGATTTCGCTGGACGCCCTCATTACCGAACGCAGCGTCACTAGGGCGGCCGAGCGGCTCCACCTGAGCCAGCCGGCGCTGAGCGCGTCGCTCGCGCGGCTCCGGTCCCACTTCGGGGACCCCATCCTGGCGCGGCGCGGAAATGCCTACGAGCTAACGCCATTCGCGCTCCGCCTCGCGGAGCACACCACCACGGCACTCGAGGCCGCACGCCGCGTCTTTGAGAGCCAGGCAACCTGGGAGCCCGCCGAATCGGAGCGTGAGTTTTCCATCTACGGTTCGGATTATGGCTTCACCACCATTGGCCGGGTTGCTTCCGAGCTTGCCGCCGAGCGCGCCCCCGGAGTCCGGTTTCGGTTTATGCTCCACAATCCGATGGTGGTGGAGGATGCTGCCAACCGCCTTCGTTCCGTGGACGGCATGGTGATTCCCCATGGATTCCTCACCGGGCTCCCCTACCTGGACCTGTGGCGGGACGGGTGGGTGGCCGTGGTCTCCTCGTCCAATGAAGCCGTCGGCGAGCGCATCACCATGGAGAACATCGCCGAGCTTCCCTGGGTGATGACCTATCAGACCCGGTCCGCCTCCACCTCGGCGGAACGGCAGATCATGCAGCTGGGTGTTGAGCCGCGGGTGGATGTGGTGGTGGAAAGTTTCCAGTCCCTGCCGCACTTTGTGGTGGGGACCAACAGGATCGCGCTTATCCAGGCGGCACTGGTGCCGTTCGCGCTGCGAGTGGGCGGGGTGCGGATCCTGCCGCTGCCCTTCGATGCCACGCCGCTGGTCAATGCCCTGTGGTGGCACCCGGTGCACAACCGCGACTCGGAGCATGAGTGGATGCGGGGCCTGTTCAAAGAAGCGGGTGACATCGTGGCAGCCGCCGCAACGAAGGAAGCCCCCTGAACGCCTCGATGCCCGTCCGTTTCCGGACGGGCATCGAAGCGATGGGACCTTCGGTTACGGCGTCAGGCTGAGGCCAGCGCGGTCCGCATGCTCTTGCGGATGAGGTCGTGCTGCCGGCGGACCAGCAGCAGCGGATCCACTTCGCCGAGCTCGGCGAAGGCGTGGCCTTCCCACTCGCTGGACCAGTAGCCGCGGTAGCCGCCTTCCACGAAGACGCGGACGAGTTCCGGATAGTCGATGGCCGGCTCGTTGCCCTGGTCATCAATGTCGTAGAACTTCGCGTGGACGTGCATGATTTGCGGCATGATGTCGGCCCACTCTGCGGGGCGGATGTGGCCGTGCATATTGAAGGCCAGGTGGGCGAAGGACCCAAGCCGGGCAGGATCGAAGTCGCGTCCGCGCAGGTACGCAATGAATTCCTCCTGCCGCGCCCGCATCGGGGCGTCGGTGGCCCAGATGGCCTGCAGTCTTTGGACGGCTTCGTCGTCCAGCCCCGCACGGCGGACCGCGCGCAGGAGCGTGGGGGACATGCTGTGCATGGTTGAGGAGAAGTCGGCCACGAAACCCAACAGCGGTGAGTCAAGCTCCGCGTAAACGTCGCGGACCTTCATGATCTCCGGGGAGTTGGGTCCCAGCGGGGCATGGATCTCGTAGGCAAGTTTGAGTTCGAGGTCCTCGGCGAGAGGCAGGAGCCGGCGGAGCAGTTCCGGCTTCGCGCTCTGGATGCGGACGAGCGGGAAACCGAGCTTCTTGGCGCCGTGGAAGAGGGTCTGTGTGAACTCGTACTCCTCGTCCGGGGTCATGTCACGGTCCCGGCGTCGGCCCATATCCAGGTTGGCGCCAAAGGAGCTGGCAGTGAAGCCGTGCTTGTCGAAGGCCTCGTGCCACGAGCGCGCGAAGTCATCCGTCACGTTGGGGTAGGTCGGCAGCACCTGAGAGGCCACGATCTCGATCCCGGGGCCGATCCCCAGCTCCGCGACCCGGTTCAACAGACCGTCGAAGTCGTACCAGCCGGCCCGGAATTCGGCACTTGCCGAGTACAGGGTGAGCCCGAGAGAGAAGGGATCCCCGTCGGCTTTCGGCGGGGGCGGGGTGACCGCCGTCGTGAGTTCCGGGGCCGGCACGTCAGTGTCCGTGACGGTCAGCTCCAAAGTCTGGTTGACGAAGTTGGGGACGTACATGCCGGGTCCGCCGTCCTGGCCGGGGGCAATCTGCATGTAGGGCAGGCGCAGCTCACCGATGAGCTGGACCGTGTGCTGTTCGCCCAAGGCAACAGGGCTGTCCGTTTTGGCGATGAGCAGAGGATGCTCCTGGAGGTACCAGAGAGTTTCGCTTTGCGCGGGCAGGTCCGGGAGCGCATAGCGGACACCGTCCAGTTCCAGGGTCAGGTCCCCGGCGGGGATTTCCTGGCCGTCAACGGTGAGCCGGAGGCTGGAGACCGAGGAGAGCCACAGGCTCCGGTACCACGGCAGGGTCAGGGCCAGCGCGAGGCCCTCGGGGTGGGTGCGGAGGCTTGCATCGTCAAGAAGTCCGTTTGGCATGGTTGTCTCTTTGCTGGGAGGTGGATGGGTCAGGTAAGTCCGGCGGCGGTGCGGCGGATCAGGGCGTGCTGGCGCCGCACCTGCTCGATGGCGCGCCACGGCGTGCGTTCGCCCTCGTATTCACTGGAGAGGTAGCCGGTGTAGCCGGAGTCCTTGAGGGCCTTGAGGACGGGCAGCCAGGGAATCTGCTGGTCTTCGAGCTGCTCGTTGATGTCGTGGAACTTGGCCTGGACGAACACCACGTACTCCGCGATGTCCGCGAAGTCGGCCGGGTCGACGCCGATGCCGTCAAGGAAGGCGGGCCGCGTTTCGCGGGTCTCCCCTTCGCGCAGCGGGATGGGCCGGTCCTGGAAGATGCCGGTGTCGATGAGGAGCCCGAAGTTCTTGGTGCCGGTCCGTTCGATGAGTGCGATGTAGTCATCGACGACGGGGTGTTTGATGGGCGTTGGCGAATGGATCTCCGGGCAGATGATGATGCCCAGCTCGTGGGCCAGGTCAAGGGAGCGTTCCACGGACTCGGTCCAGATGGGGTCCGGGACCAGGTCGCTGGACACGACGCCGATCTTGGGGCGCACGAAGCCGAAGCCCAGGCGGTCGGCGAGCCGCAGGTCCCGCTGCAGGGCCTCCGCGCCCTCGGCGGCCGTCATGGTGCGGCCCGGGTGAAGACGGGTGTCAATCCAGGAACCGTAGTTCGTGGGTTCCAGGGAGTACTTCTCCAGGAGGCCGAACCAGCTATCGATCCAGGCCGGGGACGGTTCCGGATAGTTGGGGATGTGGCCCTCGCCGAGGATCTCGACGCCGGTGGCGCCCACGTCGGCGACGGCTGCCAAGGCCGTCTCCAGGTCCATGACCGTGCCGTAGTCACCCATGTAGCTGTACAGGGAAACGCCGTAGCGGAAGGCGCCTTCGCCGCCTTCCGGCGCGAGCGTCACCTTACGGCTGGTCCGGTGCACGGTGGGCTGGTGCTCCACCGGTATATAGGACATGCGCAACCGCAGCTCGATGGAGAGTTCATGCACGCCCTGCGGGAGGCCGCCGTCGAGGGGAACGGTCACCACGGCCGCTTCCTCAAGGGGCCAGCGCACGCCGTCACTTTCCCAGAGCTGCTCCAGCGTGTAGGTCCGCCCGCCGAACGTCCAAAGCGGGACATCCGGCCCGACGTCGACGATGCTGCCAACGCGCACCGCGATGCCATCGATGAGGGACGCGGTCATTCCGCGGTAGGACGGCATTCGGACCCGGAACTGGAAGCCGGTTACACGTCCGCCCTCCCTGATGTTGCGGAAGCCGACGGACTGGATGAGGTCTCTTTCGAGAAGCATCATTGCTCACTCTCTGTAGGTGCAAATTTCAGAGTAGCAACCATTTTGACAGTTTTGTGCATAAGTTGGCGGATAATCGACAGAACCGGCCGGGGGCACCGCCGGGCCGGACGCTTCGAGTTTTGGGGCCATGTCCGGTGCACCGGACAGAATCGGGCCGCACGGGGCCCCCTGTGATCTCCATCATGCTCTGATGGACATGGCCCCACGGGGAAGCACTTTTCAGTTCCGATAGAAGGAATACGCAATGCAGGCGAATACAGCAACGGGGACGGCGGGGCCGCGCGTGGAGCGCCGCTCCATCGACTTCATTCCCGAACGCGAACGGCACGGTTCCCCGTTCCACCAGTTCACGCTTTGGTTTGGTGCGAACATGCAGATCACCGCGATTGTGGACGGCGCACTGGCGGTGCTCTTCGGCGCCGACGCACTCTGGGCCATCCTGGGCCTGCTCGTCGGCAACCTGCTGGGTGGTGCAGTAATGGCACTTCATGCTGCCCAGGGGCCGCGCCTGGGTCTTCCGCAAATGATCTCCAGCAGGGCCCAGTTCGGCATCCTCGGAGCCGTGATTCCGCTGATCCTGGTCGTCATCATGTACCTCGGATTCGCCGCCACTGGAACCGTCCTCGCAGGCCAGGCCGTCGATCAGATCCTGCACACCGGAACTCCCGCGGTGGGCATGGTCATCTTCGGTGCACTGACAGTGCTGATCGCGACCCTGGGGTATAAGTACATCCACTCCCTGGGCCGTGTCTCGACCATCGTGGGCGTCGTGGGCTTCACTTACCTGGGCATCCGGCTCTTCACGAACTACGACGTCGGCGCGGTACTGGGCGACGCCCAGTTCGAGTTCCCCACGTTCCTGCTGGCCATCTCGCTGGGCGCCGGCTGGCAGCTGACCTTCGGACCGTACGTTGCGGACTACTCCCGTTATCTGCCGGCGAAGACCAGCATCGCGAGCACATTCCGCTCCTCCTTCCTGGGAACGGTCCTCGGCTCACAGTGGTCAATGACTCTTGGCGCCCTGTTCGCCGCGCTCGCCCTGCCCAAGGGGGAAAGGTTCCTGGACGGCCAGGTCGCCTTTCTCGGCAACCTCAGCGGCGGCGGCCTGATCGCCGTCGTCATCTACCTGGTCATCGTGGTCGGCAAACTGACCGTCAACACCCTGAACGCCTACGGCGGCTACATGACCATGCTGACCTCCATCACCGCCTTCACGCGGAAATCCACTGTGGCGGTCTGGACCAGGTTCGCCTATGTGGTGGGCTTCATCGGGGTGTCGGTGGTCATCGCTGTGCTGGCCTCGCCCGACTTCATCTCCAACTTCAAGAACTTCGTGCTACTGCTGCTGATGGTGTTCATCCCGTGGAGCTCCATCAATCTTGTCGACTACTACCTGATCTCAAAGGAAAAGGTCGACATCCCTGCACTCTATGATCTCAACGGGCGCTACGGGCGCTGGAATGTCACAGCCCTTGCCACCTACGCATTCGGCATCGTGGTCCAGATACCGTTCCTCGCGCAGACGCTCTACACCGGGCCGATGACAGAGCTGCTCGGCGGCGCGGACATTTCCTGGCTCGTCGGGCTCGTCGTGACTGCCCTCGTCTACTACCCGCTGGCCAAAAGGACGTCCAATCCCCCGTCGGAGATGATCTATCCCCGGGATGAGGAAACCGCGCCGGCGCCCGTGCGGCCGGAGACCGAAGTAGTGTTCTGAAACTCAGACCTCCCGCAGGAGACATCTAACAAGACCGGAGACCGTCCAGGCGCAGCAGCCGTGCACCTGGACGGTCTCCGCGCGCGAGGGAGCCTAACCTGCCGTGCCCAGCCGCCTGGAAATCTCCCTGGCGCAGCGAGCCACTTCAGGCACCCATTCCCTGGCCATGTCCTCCAGCCGGACTGTCCGATCGAGGCGCGTTTCCTCGCCCTGGACGGCCCTGGCAGCGGTCGCCCTCCCCGGAAAAGCGCGGTTCGCCACCGTCACGGTCACGCTCGCCACGGGATATTGCCCACGGTCAAGGACCGGCACAGCCACCGAAGAAAAACCGACTGTGATCTCATCCTGCTCCCAGGAGAACTCCGCCTTGCGGACCCGAGCGAGCAGCTCCTGGAGCTCAGGGAGGGTCTGCGGGCCGTCCTCGAGCCGTGACGTGAACGCATCTCGGTCCGGATAGAGCGCGGCCACCTGCGCCGGCTCCATCCAGGCGAGCATTGCCCGGCCGCTGGCGGTCAAATGCGCAGGCAGCCGCACACCCAAGTCCGTCACCAGCGGCCGTTGACGGGGTGCCCGCTCCTCGATCACATAAATGACATCGCGCCCGTGCATCACCGCCAAATGGGCCGTGCGGCGGGTCCGCGACACAAGCTTCGACAAGGGATAGCGCCCGATCCGCTGTAGCGGCACCTGGCGGGCGTAGCCGGTCCCCAGCTCCTGTGCACTGACGCCAAGCGCATATTTTTGTTCCTCCGGCAGATGAACGACGAACCCGTCATCCATCAATGCCTGCAAAAGGTCATACGTCGTGGACCGGGGCAGTCCGACATCTCTGGAAATCACCGACGCGCCCACCGGCCCCGCCTGACTGCCCAGATACCTGAGGACCGCCAAGACATTAGCGGCAGCAGGGACTTTCGGCCTGGCCTTCGACGAATTCACGGACCCACAATACATTTCGCCGCGTTCTGGATACGTCCGGCGAATTCGCACGACACGGGCGCCGTCAGGCAAGAATGGCCCGGCTTTCGTAGACTCAATGGAGATTCGGCACGCCCCATAGAGGCGAGCCCGCCACAGGAAGAGCCATCGATGAAGATAATCGTCCTTGTCAAGGAAGTCCCCGACACATACGGGGACCGAAAACTGAACCTTGAAACAGGCCTCGCCGATCGAGAAGCCAGCGAGGCGGTCATTGACGAAATCGGTGAGCGCGCCTTGGAGCTGGCGCTGAAGTACGCCGACGCCAACGAGGGCACCGAGATCGCAGTCCTCTCCCTCGCTCCTGCGGGTGCCACGGCAACCATACGCAAGGCGCTGGCGATGGGCGCCGGAAGCGCCACCCACATCTCTGACGAGGCGCTCCTGGGCGCGGATCTGGGACTGACTGCTGAGACCCTTTCCGCAGCGATCCGTCGCGTGGAGTTTGACCTTGTGATCACCGGCAATGTCTCCACCGATGGATCCGGCGGCATGATTCCCGCGATGCTTGCAGAACTGCTCGACGTGCCGCATGCCACCGGTCTCAGCTCCGTGGAGATCAGCGACGGAGCGGTGTCTGGCTCCCGCCCGGTGGAATCCGGCGTGCAAAAGGTATCGGCGAACCTGCCCGCGGTGATTTCGATTACCGAGGCACTTCCCGGGGCGCGCTTCCCGAACTTCAAGGGAATCATGGCCGCGAAGAAGAAGCCCCTTGAGACGCTTACCCTCGCGGACCTCGGGGTTACGGCCGACAACCCGGACGCGGCGCGTTCGATCATGCTGACTGTTGCCGAGAAGCCCCCGCGCGCGGCGGGGGTAAAGATCATTGACGAAGGTGACGCCGGCGAGAAACTCGCTGACTTCCTCATAGAAAACCGACTGGCGTAAGGAGTAACGACACATGACTGAATTCCCTCGTGACGCCATCCTCGTCGTCGTGGAAACCCTGGCTGGCGGTGAGCTCGAGAAGGCTGCACCCGGACTCTTCGGCGCAGCCGCTGCAGTCGGCACGCCGATTGCCCTGGTGCTTGCCGCACCCGGCGCAGGGAGCGCGGCCGCCGCGGAGGCCGCACTCCTTGGTGCCGCGCACGTTCTGATCGCAGAGACTCCGGATCCGTCCGCACTCGGCGTTCCTGGCGTTGACGCGCTTGCCGCCGCCGCGGAGCACGTGCAACCCGACGCGATCCTGATATCGCATTCCCTGAATGGGCGCGACGTTGCCGGCCGCTACGCTGCCCGTTCGCGGGCAGCGGTTTCTGCCGATGCGATCGGGGTGTCCCGTGATGACGAGGGCGTCGTGGCGCACCACTCCGTCTACGGCGGCGCCTACAATGCGACGTCAACGTCCACATTTGGGCCGCCGGTCATTACGATCCGCCAAGGTTCCATCGAAACGCGGGCCACGGCCCAGCCGCCGGCGTCGGCGACTCTGGCGGTGACGCCCTCCAGTAAGCCGGCCGCGCGGATCGACGCGTTCGAGGAGGCAGTTGCCGCCACCTCGCGGCCGGAACTGCGGGGCGCCGCGAAGGTTGTCGCGGGCGGCCGCGGCCTCGGTTCGGAGGAACAGTTTGCCCTCGTCGGACAACTCGCCGATACACTCGGCGCTGCCGTTGGCGGGTCACGTGCCGCGGTGGACGCAGGCTACCTCCCGCCGTCGTATCAGGTCGGGCAGACCGGCGTTTCCGTGTCATCACAGTTGTACATCGCGCTGGGCATTTCGGGTGCGATTCAGCACCGGGCTGGGATGCAGACCTCCAAGACAATCGTCGCCATCAACAAGGATTCAGACGCGCCGATCTTCGAGATCACCGACTTCGGTGTGGTCGGAGACGTCTTCAAGGTTGTGCCACAGCTGATCAGCGCGCTTGAGGCTCGGAAGAAGTAGCGATGGCAACTCAGTCTCGGACTCTTCGGCGGGGCCTGCCGCGCGTACCGGGCGGCGAACCTTGGCCGCCGGCGGGTGAGGCGCCCGCACGTGTTATCTCCGCCCCCGCCGCTCCCCTGAATGCGGCGCCGATTTCGACAGCGGTGTCCGCTCCGGTCCTCGCCGTCGACGCCCCGGGGGTGGACGGCCCTGCAATCAATGCGGACGGGTTGGCGCGGCAGCTTCGCCGAGGCCTGCCGCGGGTGCCGGGCGGCGAACCTTGGCCGCCAGCGGGCGAGGTTCCAGCGGCGGCTCTGCCCGTAGCCCGCACCGCAGCCGCGATGCCGGCGGCGGCCATGCCCGCCGCTGCTGCCGCGGAGAAGACGGAACCGACAGCGACGTCGCAGGCGTCTGCCCCCGTGACGGCGCGCACCATACCGGCGACGGGAATCACCCCGCTTCGCCGCGGGCTTCCCCGCGTCCCCGGTGGTGAGCCGTGGCCGCCCGCTGGACTTGCTCCGGCAGCCGCTGCGGCCCCTGCGGTGCAGGCAGCTCCCCTACAGATGACCCCGGAACCCGCTCCGGCTGCCAGCGCGGCGGAGACAGTGGCCATGACTGAGCCGCCGGGGACCGTGAGCGCCCCTGCGGTCACAGCCGCCCCAGCATCAGTGGCACCGTCCGTGCCCGCCGAAAAGCCCGCGAGGCCAAAGGCCGAGCCAAGGCTCTACGGTTCGCGGACTCGGGGCCAATGGATCAAGCTCGTCGTGCTCCTCGCGATGGGGGCCGTGGCCGCCGCAGCGATCCTCGTGCTCGCCGCGCGCGGTGTGACCACGCTGCCGGGCGTTCCGGAGTTCCTCGCGAGGTACCCGGGCGCATATGACCTGCCAGATGCGGCAGAGCCGGGCTTCCCGTGGTGGGCCCAGTGGGCGCACTTCCTGAACTTCTTCCTGATGGTGCTCATCATTCGCTCCGGCTACCAGGTGCGCACCCAGCAGAAGCCGCCGGCGTTCTGGACGCCGAAACGCGGTGGCAAGAAGATCAGCATCAACCTGTGGCTGCACCAGACGCTCGACGTTTTGTGGCTGGCCAACGGGCTGATCTTTGTGGTGCTGCTGTTTGCCTCCGGCCGCTGGATGCGGATCGTACCGACCAGCTGGGAGGCGTTCCCGAACGCGCTCTCCGCGCTCCTGCAGTACATGACACTCGACTGGCCCGTGGAGACCGGCTGGGTGAACTACAACAGCCTGCAGCAGCTCATGTACTTCGTCGTGGTGTTCATCGCGGCCCCACTCGCGGCGATCACGGGTGTGCGCATGAGCGAGTTCTGGCCGAAGGACGCGACGAGGCTGAACAGGATCTACCCGATGGAGGTTGCGCGCGCCATCCACTTCCCGACGATGCTGTTTTTCGTGCTGTTCATTCTCATCCACCTCTTCCTGGTGTTCGCGACCGGTGCGCTGCGCAACCTGAACCACATGTTCGGCGGCACCGATGCGGTGAACTGGGTCGGGTTCTGGCTCTTCGCGGCGGCAATCGCCATCACCGCGGCCGGATGGTACGCCGCCCGCCCGCTCATACTCGCGCCAATCGCCAAACGGTTCGGTCAGGTGAGCAGTCGTTAGGCTTCACCGCACCATCATGACCTTGGCGCAGCAGGCGCTGAGCTTACCTGCAGCCACACGTCCGCCGTTTGGGAGTCTCTGGTGAACTGGATGCTCCAGCATCCTGGCTCGTCAAGAACAAGAGCAGATCCATATTCATCTCCCGGACGGGCGTAGTTGCTTGACGGGTGGAATTCGGGTCCCCACGCCAGGCTCGATGCGTCGCCACTGGGCCTGGTCACCGCAACGGCTGGCTCGCCAGAGCCGCTGATGCGCCACACAATCTTCTTTTGAGCGTCAGAAGGCAGAAAAAATTCCTGCGATTGAACCTGGCCATACAGCGTAATTCCGTCCTTGGACGAACCCTCAACTTCGGTACCGTTGAGGCCGCCTTCTAGGATCCTGGAGGGCGAGGCGCATTGAACCACGGCCTTTGGTGGCGCAGAGGGCGCAGTCGATGGGCCTTCTGAGTTGCATGCAGTGATCGTGAGCACGAAGGAAACAACGGCAACAGCCCCACGGACCCGGCTCGGCCTGGAAACAGGGTCAAGTCTGAAATCCATCGGATTTCCCATGGCAGGAAGCTTCGCATACCGAGCATCGGAATAATAGGAGGCCCGCGACCTACGTTGCCCTGCGCCGGATGCGTCCTGAACCGCTCCCCGCTTTTGGGGACCCCATTCGTAGGGCGCAGCAGATGAACACGCAGAACTGCCGACAACAATCTGGTAACGTTATCTGTTCGTAACCTCCCCCCTGATTGAAATGCGTGTATATATGCCTGCAGACTCCCCTGCTGACGACAAGCCGAAACAGTTCCTCGGACTGAGTGGCACCCAGACTATTGGCTCGGCCTTGGCCGCAGTGACCTCTGCCTTGGTGGGGTCCTTCACAGGCGTTGCCGGGACGCTTATCGGCGCCGCCCTCGGCTCTGTGGTTGCCACGGTGGGTGCCGCTCTCTACGCCCGAACACTCAGTTCGGCCGCCACCGTGGCAATGCGAAAAATCCCCCAGCGAGGCAGGGACGGACTGCCCGTTGCCGACGCCAGCGTGCTGGTTGCCGGCGCGCCGGCCGAGAGGGACGACCTCCGAGTCAAACGCCTGGGGAGGCAGTTCACCCGCAAGACTTGGATCAAGCTCGGGGCGGTCAGCGCTGCCGCATTCGCTATCGCGATGGTCGGTGTCACTGCAGTCGAGTTCGGCACCAACAAGCCCATCTCCAGCCTTGTCTCGTCGACGTCGAGCATCGACGGCGCTGCGGCCGCGCACACCACGACGCTGGGCCAAGCATTTAGCGGCACTCCGACGGTCCCGGACAAGACAGGCGGATCGACTGAGAACCTGAAGCAACTGCCCGGGCAAACCGAGGAGGGCGCCAGCAAGGAAAATGGCGTGACCACGGACGGCAGCCCCAGCCGCGGGGACAGCGGCTCGGCCGGGACTGAAGCGCCGAAAGCCGACGTGCCACGCGCCACCACGCCGGCGGAGCCCGCCCCCGAAACGGAACAGACCTCGCCGCCTTCCCCCGCAACCGAACCGACCTCGCAACCGGAGGTCACCTCGGATCCGGGATCGGCCGAACAGCCCACGCGGTAATAACCCAGACACGAACTCAGGCCCGATAGGAAGCCCCTCCTACTCGGCACTGCTCCGCCCAGACTGCGGGTGACGGACGACGGCGGGACTTCCCGCCGTCGTCCGTTTCCGTTTGGCGCCTCTCCCTACAGTGCCGACCACGCGCCGTCGGACGCGCGGTGGCGCCGTTGACGCTGGTGCCATCATGGCGTGCTGTCCCAGCTGCGGGTGCGAAATGAAAACAGCCTTGACAAGCGTCCCGGACGAAAGCGCATCATGAAGCGTCGGCCTTCGTTCTTTGCCGACTACCGCAAAAACCGTCCCAAAGAACCCGCTATGTCGGCCCCCGGACTGGCCGATCCGCCGGCATCGGCTACAAACAGAACGTCCCAACCACGCCGGGGAGCTCATCATGGACTCTGAAACCGCCGATGTCATCGACCATGATGTCACCACCATCACCTGCGTGTGCGGCAACACTGTCAGCCAAAACGGATTGATTCAGTGCAACTCACAAGGCATCGCCGTTTACATCGGAGGGGACACCCCTGTCCCCGCCGGGCTGGCGAAATGGCCCGAGGATGAGGACCTCTACACCCTGTGTCCGTCGTGCGGCCGCGTGTATCGTGACACGGTCATCGAGGAGACCGGGACCGCACCCGTTGCTTTCCGGGTCGATGTGACCGCCGGCCGGGTGGCAGAGGCGATCCGAGTCCATTGGGGGCTCGACACAGAACCTGGATAGTGCCTGCCGGAGCGGATGTTCGCTCCGGCAGGCACTATGCCGTGAAAGTCAGTTGTCGAGGTCGTCGGGATCGAACTCGCTGAGCGGAGACCCGCCGAAGTTCGACTCGTCGTCGCTTCCGTCCGCTTCCTCACCGGTTGGCACTTCCCCGAAGTCCACGTCCGCGGCGGCCTCACCGATGGTCGGCACGTCCGTCGTTCCGGACATTTCATCGCGCAGGCTCTGTTCGCTGGGGAAGTCCTCTTCCTCTCCCGAAACCGCCTCCTCCTGCAGCAAGGGATCCTCCTGCCACCGGTCCGGATTGTTTTCGGCGGCCCCGGGATAACTGTCCGGCTCTCCCGAAACGGGGTCGAGCTCCAAGGACGAAGCTGCGCCTGGGGTCTCGTCCAGCAGGATGTCGTCGTCCTGGACAACCTCAAGTTCTTCGTCCGGGAAATTCTCTTCGCTCATGGTCACTCGCCTTTCTGATGATCAGCTCTACCAACCCACCCAGCATATGGACGGAAACCACAGCCTGCACAACTCACAGGACAAACAGAAGGCCCGTGCCACGGCCTCCTGCAGCTGGTGCGGCGGAGGACGTTCCAGGCAAAGCGTCCTAACCCTCCTGGTCGACGGCCGTCATATCGCCGACGCCCGGCGTGCCGTCGGCGAGCGCGTAGCGCTGTAGCACCGCGCCTTTCGGTGAGGCGACGACGGGTTCGATGAGTCTGAGGTTGGTCGGAACCACCCCGTCGGCGAAGACCTTCTTTCCGGTGCCCAGGAGGATCGGATACACCCAGAGCGTGAGCCGGTCGAAAAGCCGCTCGGCGAACAGGGTCTGCACGAAGTCGAGACTGCCGATGACGTGGATGTTCGCATGCCGCTCGCGCAGTTCGCGCACGGCGGCGACCACGTCAGGACCGAGCAGTGTGGAGTCGGCCCACTCCAGGGTCGGCGCCTGGCGGGAGGCCACGTATTTCGGGAGGCGGTTGAACAGCCGCGCGATGTCCCCGTCCTCATGCGGCCAGTACGCGGCGAAAATGTCGTAGGTGCGGCGCCCGAGCAGCAGCGCGTCCATCCCCGCCATCCCGGCGTCGACCTGCTCGCCGACGGCCTCGTCGAAGAGGGGCGCCTGCCAGCCGCCAAACGCGAAACCGCCTTCAGCATCCTCCTCCGGCCCGCCGGGTGCCTGCGCGACGCCGTCGAGCGTGGTGAAAAGGTCGATATGGATCAGTCCCATGACGTGCTCCTTCTCTGCCGCCCGCCGTCGTCCCGGCAACGGGATCACTTCGAGGCTGGCACACGACGCCCTGCGAAGCAACGGGTCGCGGTTGGGTCGCGGCGGTGCTGATCGGTATGATCCCGGACCATGAGCGCAAAGCCGAGCATCACTGGAAGTGTCCGGGCGGTCTTCCTCGATGTGGACGGCACCTATGCGGACTACGGCGTGGTCCCGGAAGGCCACGTGCGCGCTGTACGGGCGGCGCGGGAAGCGGGCCACCGGGTCCTGCTCTGCACCGGCCGGCCGGTGTCGATGCTGCCCGAGAACATCCTCGCCGCGGGCTTCGACGGTCTGGTGGCCAGCGCCGGCGCCTACGCGGAGGTGGGCGGGACCGTGCTCCTGGACCGGCGCCTCCCGGCAGACCTCGCGGCCAGAACGGTCGGGGCGCTCGACGCGCACCACGCCGTGTACATCCTGGAGGCGCAGGAGGCGCTGTACGCTCCGCCGGCGGCGATGGAGCGATTACGCGCCATCCTCGACGCCCACTTCAGGAAGTCGCCCGAGGGCCCGGTGGGTTCTTCCGCCATTCTCGCCGCGGTGCGCCCGACAGCGGACCGCGCCGCCGTGCCGTTCGCCAAGGTCTCCGTGTTTGAGTCCCCCGTTGCCATGGAGCGCCTGGTCCAGGAAATCGGTGGCGGGATTGCCGTCGTCGCCAATTCGGTGGCCAACGAAGGCTGGCATGCCGGTGAGCTGTACCAGCGCGGGATCAGCAAGGCTGACGGTGTCGCCGCCGCTGTCGCCCACCTCGGCATCGCCCGGGAGGACACGATTGCAATAGGCGACGGCGCCAATGACCTGGAGATGCTCGCGTACGCAGGCGTCGGCGTCGCCATCGAAGGATCCGCCCCCGAGCTCATGGCCATCGCGGACCGCACTGCAGCGGGTCCGCGGCAGGAAGGCCTCGTTGCCGCCTTCGCCGAACTCGGCCTCCTCTGACCGGGCCCGGTCCCTCGCCAGCCCTGCCGGTTAACGCTATAGCTGGCTATGCGCGGCGACGGCGGGGTCGGCGCCCACGCGGGCCCCGGAGTCCAGCGCTGTGATCTCCGCCATTTCGGCGGAAGTGAGTGTGAGCGCCGTGGCACCCAGGTTTTCCCGCATGCGCGCGAGGTTGGAGGACTTCGGAATGACGATGGTGCCTTGGGCCAGATGCCAGGCCAGCACAATCTGGGCGGGAGTCGCACCGTACCGGGAGGCCAGTGATTGCACTGCGGCTGCGCCGAGGTCGCCGCCTTGCCCCAAGGGACTGTAGGCCTCCACGGCGATGCCCAGGGAGCGGCTCTTGACCGCGAGGTCCTGCTGCTGGAAGGTGGGGTGGATTTCTATTTGATTGACCGCCGGAACGACGTCCGAGGCTTTGAGGAGCGTGTCCAGATGGTCCGGCAGGAAGTTTGAGACTCCGATGGCGCGGATCTCGCGGCTGGCGTAGAGCTTTTCCATGGTCTTCCAAGCCTCGGTGAAGAGCCCTTGGGAAGGAACCGGCCAGTGGATCAGGTACAGGTCCACATAGTCGAGGCCGAGGGCGGTGCGGCTGTTCTGGAACGCGGCGTGAGCCGTGCCCTGTTCGCCGTTGCGCAGCTTGGTGGTGACGAAGATGTCTTCGCGCGGGATGCCGGATGCGGCGATGGCGGCGCCGACGCCGGCCTCGTTCCGGTAGGCGGCAGCGGTGTCGATGTGCCGATATCCGGTCTCCAGGGCATCCTCCACAATGCGCTGAGTCTCTTCCTGCGGGACCTGAAAAACGCCGAAGCCGAGCTGAGGGATCTGCACGCCGTTGTTGAGGGTCACGGCGGGGATATTGTTTTCACGGATTTCCGGCATCATCGATACTTCCTTTGCAGATAGGTTTCCTGTTGGCGCGTCATGCAACGGCGGAGCGCGGACGGCATTCTTGTCAGGCTACTCCGAAGTGACTTCAACGGTGGTGCGCCGCACTGTGCCCCGCCGGTCCCCGGCCGGCCCTGCCCACCTCACTGATATTTGGTTCGCATGGCGAACTTTTGTGCGATGCGTGAACAGCAATGTATTCTCGATCGGTGGAAGTGCCATACATCACTTCTTCTATTGATGAAGGCCCCGCCGGGCGTGCTTCTATCTCGTTCACTAATCAATGAGGATTACATGACAGCTTCTCCCTCCACACTCCCTTCGCGATGGCCAGTCTGGCTTTGCTGGCTCGCCATGGTCTTGGATGGCTTTGATCTGGTGGTGCTCGGAACCGTTATTCCCACTCTTATAAAGACTGGGGAGCTTGGCTTTGACGCGGTCGGCGCTACTTTGGTGGCAACGATTTCCCTCGTGGGCGTGGGTTTGGGCGCGCTCTTTATCGCCCCGCTCTCGGACCGCTTCGGACGTCGGAAATTGCTGGTTGCCTGTGTGGCCTCGTTCTCGATTTTCACGATCGCAGTGGTGTGGTCCCCGAACGTTGCAGTCTTCGGTGCTCTCCGGCTTCTAGCCGGGCTCGGGCTTGGGGCCTGCTTGCCTGCCGCTCTCGCCTACATGAACGACTACGCGCCGACAGGTTCCGCCGGAAGGTCAACCACCCGCACGATGACTGGCTACCACGTGGGCGCTGTGGCCACCGCTTTCCTGGCGTTGATGGTCATTCCCGACTGGCGCATCATGTTCATCGTGGGAGGCGTTTCGGGTCTCGTCCTCGTGCCGTTCCTGTGGTTTAAGCTGCCAGAAACCCTGCCCGCTGTCCGGACTGCCGACACTGAAGGGGCCACGGAGCGAACTGCCTTCCGGGATCTGGCGAAGAAGCCGTACCCTCTGGTCGCGGCGGCGATCGCTGCAGCGTCATTCATGGGGCTGCTGCTTGTATATGGCTTGAACACCTGGCTTCCGCAGCTCATGGCTTCGGCTGGATATCCGGTCAGCGCAGGGCTTTCCCTGCTCCTGGTCTTGAACCTTGGCGCCGTTGCCGGTCTTATCATGGCCGGCGTCCTGGCCGACAGGCACGGAGCCAAACCCGTCGTGTTACTGTGGTTCGGTCTTTCGGCGGTGTGCCTCGCCCTCTTAAGTATTAAGGTTGAAAACGCGTTCCTGCTTAACGCCCTCGTCTTCGTCACGGGAGTATTTGTCTTCAGTTCGCAGGTGCTCGTTTATGCCTGGGTTAGTCAGTTGTTCCCGGCCCGCCTACGCGCAACGGCGCTCGGATTCGCTGCCGGTGTTGGTCGCGTTGGCGCCATCGCAGGACCTGCCGTGACAGGCGGGCTGGTCGCTGCCGGCACCGCCTACCCTTGGGGGTTCTACGTATTCGCAGCGGCCGGCGCTCTCGCCGTGCTAGCCCTGCTGGCGGTCCCGCACGCCATTGCTACCACCCGGCCGGCGCGGGAACGCGTGAGCTGAACAACCTAGGCCGGCCCGCCCACACTGATCCGCCGGGCAACGCAGTGCGTGTCCGTCTCCCGTTGCAGTACGTCAACGCTCCCGAGTGCGAACCCGGGAGCGTTGACGCGTTCAACGTCCGCCATTGACTGCCAGCGCATCCTCCGGGGCTCCGTGCTGGGCGGAGCCGGACGACGGGTGCGCCGCGACGGCTGCGGCATGCTCCGCCAGCACACCCGTTTGATGGCGGATTTTCAGCCGGTACAGGAGGGCCCCGCCCCCGGTGACGCTGGCCACGAAGATCACCCCTCCCCACTGCAGGTACCACTCGAACGGCGGCACCGAGTTGTAAATCTCCGGCCGCGGCCAGACCAGGTTCAAAGTCATGGCGCAGCCCCACAGGACCGCGAGGACATTCACGGGCAGGCCCCACTTGCCCAGGCTGAAGCCGGGCTCGGAGCGGTCGGCGGCGAGCGGCCACTTCTTCAGGAGCCGGTTGCGCAGCAGGGGAACCGTGACCAGGAGGTAGGACAGGTAAATCAGGACAATGCTGATGCTGGACAGAATGGTAAAAATGGCCGGCTGGGTGACGTTGACCAGCAGCGGGATGACTGCCAGGACGCCGATCACGATGGCGGCGACAGTGGGCGTCCTGCGGACCGGATCCACTTTGCTGAGCTGCCGGCTGAATGGGAGGTTGTTGTCCCGCGCCATGGCGAACATCATGCGGATGGCTGCGGCGTGCACGGCCAGGGTGCAAACCATCACGGCCACCACAATGCAGGCAAGGAACGCCTTGCCGAAAGGCCCGCCCAGGACGGAGAGCACAATGTGCTGCAGGCCACCGTCGGCCTCACCCACCCGGGGATCGGTCAGGTCCGGTGCGGCCAGGATGCCGAAGAGCAGGATCAGGCCGCCCAGCAGGAAGGATGCAATGACGGCGCGCAGGATGGCCTTGGGCGCCGTCCGCTTGGGGTCCTTCGTTTCCTCCCCGAGGGAGCTGGCGGTGTCAAAGCCGTACATGACATAACCGGACGCCATCGCGCCGATCAGGAACACGCCAAAGAAGCCCAGATCGTGGCCTTCCCCGAAGCCGGCAGTGTCGAAGAAGACCTCAGGCCCCCGCACCACATGCCAGCCCAGCGCGAGGATCAGGAGCACGGCCGCCACCAGCTCCACAAAAACGCCGATGCTGTTGATCCGGGTCATCAGTTTCACGCCGAACGCGTTAATAAGAGTGGAAATGGTGATCATGATGGTGGCCAGCACCACGCCGTTCATGGCGAAGTCGTACGGGCCGGTACCGTCACCCACGAACTGGAAACCGGACCAGAGCTGCGGCAGGGTGATCTGCAGGGCCAGCGCCACCGATCCCAGCGCCATGATGGAGGACAGCAGCAGGAACCAGCCGGCCAGCCAGGACGACGTTCCGGAGGCCAGCCGCTTGGCCCAGTTGTACACCGACCCGGCCACAGGGTAGCGTCCCGCCAATTCGGCGAAACACAGCGCCACCATCAGCTGGCCGGCGAAGACGAGGGGCCAGGACCACGCATACGCAGGGCCGGCCATGGAAAAACCAAAATAAAACAATTGGAAGACGCCGGTGAGGATGGAGATGTAGCTGACGCCTGCGGCGAAGCTGGCAAACTTACCGATGCTTCGGTCCAGGGTCTGGGTATAGCCAAATTCGTCCATGCCGCTTGAATCAATACTCTTGCTGGGTTCCAAAATGTGTGAACTCCTAAGTCAGAAAAGTACGACGATGCAACCCGCGGCCGTCTTTGGACGCGGGCGAAATCAATAGCCTCCGAACTTTGCCCCTCAGGCGAGGGACGCGATGAACTCCATTTCTTCTGCGGTCATGGTTTCGCCGGACCGGCTGGCGCGTATTAGGTCCGCGCAGCGTTCGCCGATCATCATGACGGTGATGTTGGGGTTGACGGTGACGTGTTCAGGCATGACGGAGGCATCAGCGACGCGAAGTCCCGTGACGCCCTTGACCCGGAGCTCGTGATCGAGCGGTGACATCTCGTCGTCGACCGGTCCCATCCGAACGGTGCCGACAGGGTGGTAAACGGTATTGTGCGTTTTGCGGATGTAGTCCTGCAGTTCCTCGTCGGTCTGCGCCTCGATGCCGGGGGAAAGCTCGCGCCCGGCCCACTCGGCCATGGCAGGCTGGGCGACGATTTCCCGGGCCTTGCGGATCCCGGCAACCATCACACGCATGTCATGGCCGTCCGGATCCGTAAAGTAGCGCGGGTCCACTGCCGGCTTGTCCCGGAAGTCCCGGCTGCGCAGCCTGATGGTCCCGCGGGAGCGGGCGTGCGTGACGTTCGGGGTGAGGCTGAAGCCGTTCTCCGTAGTGGGGTAGCCGTGCCGCAGGGTGTTCATGTCGAACGGGACGGAGCCGTAGTGCATCATCAGGTCCGGGCGGTCCAGGCCGTCCTGCGTGGGCGTGAAGATGCCGATCTCCCACCATTGGGTCGAGGTCTGCACCATCGGCTGCCTGGCCTCGAACTGCACCACGCCCTCGGGGTGGTCCTGCAGGTGCTCACCGACACCGGGGGAATCGACCAGGACCTCGATGCCGTGCTGGGCGAGGTGCGCTGCCGGGCCGATGCCCGAGAGCATTAGCAGCTTGGGCGAGTCGATGGCGCCGGTGGACAGGATGACCTCGCGGCGCGCGGAGAGCCGGTGGGTCCGGCCGAACGCTGAGTCCACCACGTCCACCCCCGTGCAGCGTTTGCCGGCGTCGAACACCAACTGGCGTGCGCGGAGGCCGGTCAGCAGTGTGAAGTTTCTGCGCTCGATGATCGGGTGGATGTAGGAGACCGAGCTGGAGGAACGGGTGCCGTCGGCGCGGCGGTTGATCTGGAAGAAGTTGGCGCCGTTCACCACAGTGGTTCCGGTGTTGAACTTTGTGCGGGGAATGCCAGCCTGTTCGCAGGCGTCCAAGAGGGCGACGCCGGCGGGATCCACCGGGGGCACGTTCATCAGGTGCACGGGGCCTGAGTCTCCGTGGTGGGGTGAGTTCGGACCGGCGTCCTCATTGGTCTCCAGCCGCTGGTACAGCGGCCAGGCGGCTTCAGCGTTCCAGCCGGTGGCGCCGTACTTGGACTCCCACTCGTCCAGGTCTTCGCGGGGAGCCCAGAATGCGATACAGGAGTTGTGGCTGGAGCAGCCGCCCATGACCTTGGCGCGGGCGTGGCGCATGAAGGAGTTGCCGTTCTCCTGCGGTTCCACCGGGTAGTCCCAGTCGTAGCCGGATTCGAGCAGTTCCATCCAGCGGTCAAGCTGCAGGATCTCGGGCAGGCCGCGGTCGTCCGGGCCGGCCTCTATCAGGGCAACGGTGACGTCCGGGTCCTCGCTCAGCCGCGCGGCCACCGCGGCGCCGGCGGATCCACCGCCAACAACGATGTAGTCGAAGCCGCGTGCGGTGAGGTCCTCGATGTTGTCGCAGTGCATCTAGTTCTCCTTGCCGTGGTCGGCGAACCAGCCGGTTACCTGCGGGCTGGTGTTCTGGTAGATGTGCTTGGCTTCCTGGTACTCGGCCAGGCCTGTCGGGCCGAGCTCGCGGCCGACGCCGGACTGGCCGAAGCCACCCCACTCGGCCTGGGGAAGGTAGGGATGGTAGTCATTGATCCAGATGGTGCCGTGCCGCAGCCGGGACGCCACGCGCTGCGCCTTGCAGGCGTCCTGGGTCCAGACCGCGCCGGCCAGGCCATAGATCGTGTCGTTGGCCGTCGCGACGGCCTCGTCCTCGGTACGGAAGGTCTCGACCGTCACCACCGGGCCAAAGGCTTCGTCCACCACCACCGACATTCCCCTTTGGACGCCGTCCAAGACGGTCGGCTGGTAGTAGAACCCGCCGTCGTACTTCTCCTCAACAGGTGCCGCGCCGCCGCACCGCAGTCGCGCACCCTCCTGGATGCCGCGCTGGACGTAGGCGTGGACCTTGTCCCGGTGGGCTGCGGAGATCAGCGGCCCGGTCTCCGCGGCGTCGTCAAACGGGCCGCCGAGCCGGATACCCTGCGCGCGGCGGACCAGTCTGTCGACGAAGCGTTCGGCGATCGATTCCTCCACTATCAGCCGGGCGCCGGCTGAGCAGACCTGCCCGGAGTGGACGAAGGCGCCGTTGAGGGCGTTGTCCACGGCGGCGTCGAAGTCCGCGTCGGCGAACACCACGTTGGGGTTCTTGCCGCCAAGCTCGAGCGCCACCTTTTTCACGGTTCCGGCCGCGGCCGCGGCGATGCGCTTGCCGGTCTCCAGTCCGCCGGTGAAGGAGACGAGGTCGACGGCGGGATGTTCCGAGAGCGGTGCGCCCGCCTCGGCGCCGGGCCCGGTCACGAGGTTGGCGACTCCGTCCGGCAGGCCGAGATCCTGCAGCAACTGCATGGCCAGGATGGCGGTGGACGGGGTCAGTTCGGAAGGCTTAAGAACGAAGGTGCAGCCGGCGGCCAACGCGGGTGCGATCTTCCACGCGGCCTGCAGCAGGGGGTAGTTCCAGGGTGTGATCAGGCCGCAGACCCCCACTGGTTCGTAGACGATTTTGCTGACGACGGCGGGGTCCCCCGCATCCACCACGCGGCCTGACTGCTGCCCGGCGAGCCTGCCAAAATACTCGAAGCAGGCGGCGATATCGTCCATGTCGATGCGGCTTTCCGCGATCCGCTTCCCGGTGTCCAGTGATTCGCCGCGGGCGAACTTTTCCCGGCGTTCGCGCAATTCCGCGGCCACCTTAAGCAGGAACGTGCCGCGCTCGGGTGCCGGGACAGCTGACCAGACGCCGGAGTCGAAGGCCGAACGCGCTGCGGCGATGGCACGCTCGGCATCTTCCCGGCCGGCCTCAGACACTGTGGCGGTCAGTTCGCCGCTGGCGGGATTGCTGATCTGGCGTACGGCGCCCGTGGCGGCGGGTTCCCACGCGCCGTTGATGAACAGGGTGGATGCCGTGGTGGCACGAGAGGGTGTGGCGTAAGTCATAGGCAGGACAGTAATGGAAGTTGAACAAGCGTTCAATAGTTATCTTGAACAAACGTTCAAAAAATTTTTTGGGTGCGCAGGGGCCGTCGACTGGCCCTTATTCCTTCAGAAGCCCTGTGCCTTGGCCGGTGTTGCTACGCGGCGCGGCGAAGGCGATCTCCTCTGTACGGGCGATGCTTCGCTGGATGGATGCCTTGTCCACGCCAAGGAGCGCTGTTAGCCACATGCCGTTTTGAACGACGACAATGTCGGCTGCACGTTCCCTGCATTCCTCCCAGGAGAGCCCGATGTTGGCGTTGGACACGAGCGCCGCGAGTCCATCGAGATACCGGTCGAACGCTGCAGCATTTATTTCCGCAAAGTCGTCATGGGCTTGAGCGAGGGCCCACAGGTGCAGGCGAAGGGACAGATACCGGGTGGTCAGCAGCTCCGCACCCGCAACCCGCCGGAGGGCTTTGCGCAACTGGTCGTCCGGGTCCGACGACGGGTCGGGTGCGACCAGCATAAGGTCGTGCTCGTCGACGCGGTGCAGGGCCGCGCGGATCAGGCTCAGCTTGTCCTCGTAGTAGTAGTTAACGAGACCTAGTGCGACGCCGGCTTCACGGGCCACGGCCCGCATATTTACTCCTGAGATACCGTGGCGGGACAGCAGATCGAGGGCCGCTTCGAGAATGCGCGACTGTCTGTCCATCTGTTCGCCGGAGTTCACGGTATTTGTCCCCATCTGGCCAGACTATTGCCAAACCCGCCAGGAGTGCACTTTTCGGGCAGCGCGGAAGCGAGGGCGGTTGGCACCCGCCGCCAACGTCACGCTCGAATTGACGAAGTCCGGTGAGCGCTTCCTGGACCTGGCCGAGCCGGTAGGCGTCTCCTACGTCAGGTGCTGGGCTCGGGTTCGACCAGCATCAGGAGCGTGTCCCGGCGTACGCCGTCGAATTTCATGGCGTCCGCCGCAGCCTCGGACTCCATCATTCGCTGGAACGTGTCCATGTCCGGAACTTCGACGATCAGACCGACGCGATTCGATTTCTCCGGGTCGACAAAGGTTCGCACGGTCATACCCAAGGGTCCGAAGAGTTCCCGGCGTCGCGGCGAGCTGAGCCAGTGGTCGACGTCGTCCACCTCATGGAATATCAATAAAGTTGCCATCGTAGCCTCTGCTTTCGAAAACGGCCTCAGGGGCTGGATTGGAACGGAATCTCATGAGGAACCCCTGATCCAAGCAGAAATTACCACGGCCGCCTTATCTCCCGTAGACCGCCCGAAAAGGCGGCCGAGACCACGACCTGCCGGCCTCCATCGGCCTCAAATGGGCCGTCCGCTAGTCTCGCTAGGAAAGCTTCAGGCCCCTGGGCCCACGGGCGCTCACACGGACGGCCCGCTCGCGGCGCCCGGCCCGTCGAACGAAGCGCTGTTGCTGCTCTGAGGTACCACCACGTGAACGGCGTTGCGCTGGACGGTGAAGTCAGTCGGCGTGATCGTCGCGATCTCGCCGTCGAGGTTCACCGGCAGCGGCGGCTCGGTGACCAGCCGGACACGTCGGCTGGTCAGGTGGTACACCCGGTCGTGCTCGACGAAGCTTCCGTCCTTGAGCAACCGCGCGATTTTCACATGATCCCGGATCGGCGCACCCAAGATTGCGTAGGTGTCAAGAGTGTGATCATCGATCCCAGCTGTCGGGGACACCGTGTTTCCGCCGCCGTAGTGCCGGCCATTGCCCACGGCCACCTGCAGCAGGTTCTCAAGCTCCATCGGCTCGTGGTCCCCCTCCGGGAACTCGAGACGGGCCCGGAACGGCCGGTGCCGAGCATAAGCTCGCAGGGTAGCGATGCCGTAGGCTAGCGGTCCCATATGCCGCTTGAGACGTGGACTCAGCGCCTCGGTAACACCCACCGAGAGCCCAACGGAAGCGACGTTGAGGAATGGCTGACCGTTGGCCCGGCCGAGGTCGATGTCGACCACCTTGCCGTCTGCGACGGCAGCGCACGCGTCGGCCAGATTATCTGGTATCTCAAGCGTGCGGGCGAGGTCGTTGGCGGTGCCCAGCGGAAGGACGCCGAGCATGACGCCGGTGCCGGCAACTCGACCGGCGGCGCAGCTCACCGTCCCGTCGCCGCCACCGACAATGACCAGGTCATGGCCGTCCGCAACCACTCGGTCGAGCGTCTCGGCCAGCTCTGCACCGGACAGCACGTTGTGCACGGAGGAGATCGGCACCCCGGCCCTTCGCATCGTGTCCACTGCCAGTTCCGGTGCGGCCGCCCCCCGGCGTGATCCGGCGTTAATCACCACGGCAGCAGACCGCGCCTCTCGGGCTACCTTCATGTGGGACATGTTAGACAGATTGAACTGTGAAATCCCTACATGCCGTATGGGCCACGTTTCGCCGGTCGATGGCCGGCGGGTGCGGCGGGGGCGACGCCGCCCTCTTCGTGCACGTTCTGCTTCTTGCCGGACGGCAGCATTTTGAGCAGCGGGTGCAGGATCATCATGATGATGAGGCCCCAGGCGAGTCCGAGGACGGCCGAGCACAAAGTGTTCAGGAGCCAGGCCAGGAAGCCGCCCACCACCGGGATTGCGGCGAAAGGTGTCTCGAGGGCATGGACCAGGTCATACGGCATGTGCCAACCGAGGTCGTATACCCCCTGCAGCATGATGTGGCCACCGACCCAAAGCATGGCGATCGTTCCGATAAGCGTGATCGCGGCCAGCACCGCGGGCATTCCCTTGACCAGCAGCTCGCCGAAGCGCTGAGAGCCCACGGAGTCCTTGGCGGCCAGGTGCAGGCCGATGTCGTCCATCTTGACGATGAGCGCGACGGCACCATACACGGCTACCGTGATGGCAAACGCTACGACGACCAGAATGAGCGCTCGGACCCACAAGGACTCATCCGCCACCTCGTTCATCGCGATGACCATGATCTCGCAGGACAGGATGAAGTCGGTGGTGATGGCGCCCTTGGTCACCTTAGCCTCCGCTTCGGGTCCCCGCTCGACCGCTGGCGCCTTCTCGTCCGCGGAGTGGCCGCTGAGCTTGTGCCAGACCTTCTCGGCACCCTCGTAACAGAGGTAGGTGCCGCCCAACATGAGGATGAACGGAATGATTCCCGGAACGAAGGCGCTGACGAGCAGCAGCGCCGGCAGGATGATCACTAGTTTGTTTCGGAGGGAGCCCCAGAAGATCCGCTTGATCATCGGCAATTCGCGAGACGGGTCCACCCCGGACACATACTGCGGAGTGACGGCGGCATCGTCGATTACCACGCCGGCGGCCTTGGCCCCCGCCTTGGCGGCTCCGGCAGCGACGTCGTCCACGGAGGCAGCTGCTATGCGGGCAAGGGCTGCGACGTCGTCCAGGAGGGCGACCAGACCGCCGCTCACAGCTCACCGGCGCAGTGCTCGAGGGCGGACGGCTGGTCGTGGACGTCGCGGTCGCGGGGAGTGATCGGCATGCTCGAAGTATATTGTGTCCGCCGGAATCCGTGTCCGGCCCTGCTGGTTGTCACTACACTGGGACCCATGACCGAGCAGGAACCCGGTCCGCCCAGGGCCGCCGCGGCTCCCCGCGGCAACGCGGGCCTCCCCGAGGACGTGGCGGTCCCGTCCGCGCCGGTCGAGGACGGCCTGGCTCTCCGGCTGGCCGATCCCGGCGCCGTCGACACGTCCTTGCGCAGTCCGGAACAGCGGTCCCGCACCTTCGCCGGGATCCTGGTGAACACCGCCCTTGCCAACATCACCACCAGCTACCTGTGGTTCGCCTTGACGTTCTGGGTGTACATACAGACCCGCAACGTGATCGCCACCGGGGTGGTCGGCGGCGCCTACATGCTGTTGATCGCCCTTTCCAGCATCAGCTTCGGCACCTTCGTGGACCGCTACCGCAAGCTGGCGGTGATGCGCTTCGCCGCCGGCTTCACCCTGGTGATGTTCCTGCTGTCCGGGGTGATGTTCCTGCTGACGCCCTCCGCCCTGCTACTGGACCTCGCAAAGCCCTGGTTCTGGATCTTCATGCTGACCATTCTGGTCGGTGCGGTGGTGGAAAACATGCGCAACATTGCCCTCTCCACCACGGTCACCATCCTCATCGAGCCCGAGCGGCGGGCCAACGCCAACGGGCTGGTAGGCATGGTGCAGGGACTGATGTTCATCGTCACCTCGGTGCTCTCCGGGCTCTCGGTCGGGCTGCTGGGCATGGGCTGGACGATCGTCGTCGCCCTGGTGCTCACGGCGCTGGCATGCGCACACCTGCTGACGCTGCGCATGCCCGAGGAGGTGCACGCGGCCGCAACGGACGCGCAGGGCGGATTCGACCTGCGCGGCTCCCTCGCTGCCGTGCTGGCCATTTCCGGACTGTTCGCGCTGATCCTGTTCTCCACGTTCAACAACTTCATCGGTGGCGTCTACATGGCGTTGATGGATCCCTATGGCCTGGAGATGTTCCCCGTGGAGCTGTGGGGGACCTACTTTGCGCTCGGCGCCTCCGGGTTCATCGTGGGCGGCGCGCTGATCGGCAAGTTCGGTCTCGGGTCCAACCCGTTGCGCACCATGCTCATCGCTGTGATCCTGATGGGCGTCCTCGGTGCGGTGTTCACGCTGCGGGAGTGGGCCTGGCTGTACATCGCCGGCATCTGGCTCTACCTGGTCCTGGTGCCTTTCGTGGAGGCCGCCGAACAGACTGTCATCCAGCAGGTGGTGCCCCTGAATCGGCAGGGCCGGGTGTTCGGATTCGCCATGGCGTTCGAGTCCGCGGCGGCGCCGATTACCGCGTTCCTCATCGCGCCGATCGCCCAGGTCTGGATCATCCCGTACGCGCGGTCCGCCGAGGGCGCCGCCCAGCTGGCCCCGCTGCTGGGCGAGGGCAGTTCCCGCGGCATCGCCCTGGTGTTCCTGGTAGCCGGGATCATCATGATCGTGGCCGCCCTGCTGGCCTTCCTGACTCCGGTCTACCGCCGGGTCTCGGCGACGTATGCGCGGACGGCTGCCGGGGAGCCGGGGGCGGCGAACACCGCCTAGCCCCCAATCGGGACGAGGTCCGCGGCTGCGGACCGCTGAACGGGACTCACGCCCACGCGACCAGTACCCGCGCGGCCTGCGCCGGCACGGTGAGGTCCACGCCCGTGAGCTCGTGGAAACGCGAGAGGCGGTTGAGGATCGTGTTGCGGTGGCAGTAGAGCGCGGCGGCCGTCTCGGTCACGCTGCCGGTCGCGAGGAACGAGCGCGCCGTCTCGGCGAGCCGTTCGCGCTCCGTCCCCCGGCTGCCCTCGAGCGCGCGGTCGAGCCCCGCGGCCAGGGACACGCCCGCACCCTCGAGCAGGGTGCGGGCCACCCGCTGCCAGGAGGAATCGAGCTCGAGCGGCCTGTCGTCGTCGTCTCTCGCCTCCGCCGCGAGGACCGCGGCGACCACGGCTGCGCGCCGCAGCCCGCCGAGCCCCGCGACCTCGCGCACGAGCCCGCACGGGATCCGTGCGAGGCCCACAGGCACCGGGCTCCCCGACCACGGCGCAACCCAGAAGCCGTAGACGGCACTGCCCGCCTCGTACGCGTGCACGCGGACGCGGCCCGGCATGGCTTCCGCGTGTGCGCGGATAGCTGCGCCCGCGCGCCCCGTGCCCGCCGCGAGGACGAGCTCGGCGTCCGGGTCGATCCGCAGGGCAGCCCCGGCGCGGGCGAGCGCCTCGGGGGTGAGCTGCTCGGGGCCGAAGAGCGTTGCGACGAACTCGCGCTTGACGCTCGACTCCTCGTGCGCCATCCGCACACGTTCGGCGAGATAGCTCGTGTGCGTCGCGGTCGCGTACTCGTCCACGACGCGCCACACCTGCTCGACGCGGGCGGCGAGCAGGACGGCGTCGGCCTCCTCGCCGAGCTCAAGGAGCTGGACCCAGATGATGGAGAAGTCCAGCCGCACGGCGGCGGTGAGGGACGACGGCGGGATCCCTGCCCGCGCGCGCTTCGCACCGAGGCTCGCGGCGTACGCGAGCATCTCCCGCTCGGCCCCGGCCCCTCCGTCGCGGAGCGCGCCGACGAGGAGGGCAAACGTGCGGGCCGCGGTGACCGCGAGTTCGGCGTGCGGGACGAGGCCCTCGGCGTACTCGCGGATTTCCTGGACGCGCCCGGCGAAGTCGGCGGCCATGGCATCGATCCGTCCGGCGAGGGCCGCGAGGAGCTCCGCCCACCGGTCCCCGGCCGCGGCTGGCACAGTGATGTTCATCTGCCCACTCTAGGACCTTGCAGGATTCGGGGCGGGCGCGCTCAGCGGGTGCGGATGAGCTTGCGGTTGACGAACTCCTCCATGCCGTACCGGCCCAGCTCCCGGCCGACGCCGGAGCGCTTGACTCCGCCGAACGGGAGCTCCGCAGCGCTGCCGCCAGCTTCGTTGATCGAGACCATGCCAGCGGTGATCTGGTCCGCCACCCTGGCTGCCCGCTCCGCGTCTCCCGAGTGCACGGAGGCACCGAGGCCGAACGGGGTGTCGTTGGCGATCGCGACGGCCTCCGCCTCGGAGCCGGCCCGGAAGACCATCGCGACGGGGCCGAACAGCTCCTCGTAGTACAGGCCCATGTCCGGGGTGACGTCGGCAAGGACCGCGGGGCGGAAGAAGGCCGAGTCCTCAGCCGTCTTCCCGCCGGGCAGGAGCACACTCGCCCCACCGGCCACGGCGGCGTCGAGCTGGCCTTGGAGCGTGTCTGCGGCGGCCTGCGAGGAGAGCGGGCCGAGGAACGTCCCGGGATCGGTCGGGTCGCCGGGCGCAGTGGCGGCGAGGGCCGCTGTGAACTTCTCCACGAACTCGTCGTAGACCTCGTCGAGGACCACGAAACGCTTGGCGGCGTTGCACGCCTGCCCGGCGTTGCCGAGCCGCGCGACGACGGCGCGCTTGACCAGGCCGTCCATGCCGGCCCCGTCCGCGTCGAGGACCACGAACGGGTCCGAGCCGCCGAGCTCGAGGACGACTTTCTTAAGGTGCCGCCCGGCCGTCTCGGCGACCGCCGCGCCCGCGCGCTCCGAGCCGGTGAGCGAGACGCCGGCCACGCGCGGGTCCGCGATGGCATCCGCGACCTGATCGTTGGTCGCGAACAGCGTCGCGTACGCGCCGTCGGGCAGGCCGGAATCGCGGAAGATCTCTTCCATCGCGAGCGCCGACTCGGGGCACTGCGGGGCCGGCTTGAGCAGGATTGTGTTGCCGATCATGAGGTTCGGCGCCGCGAACCGCGCCACCTGGTAGTACGGGAAGTTCCACGGCATGATGCCCAGGAGCGGGCCGAGGCCCTCCTTGCGCACTACGGCCGATCCCCCAGCCGCCGGAGTCAGCACGTCCTCGGCGAGGAATCCGGGGCCGTTTTCGGCGTAGTAGCGGTAGATGGAGACGACGATGTCCACCTCGCCGAGCGACTGGGCAATCGGCTTGCCCACCTCGCGCGTGATGATCGCGGCGAGCTCATCGCGGCGCTCGGCGTGCAGGTCCGCGACCCGGTGCAGGAGGTCGGCGCGCTCAGCGGCGGCCAGGCCCTTGAGAACCGCGAACGCCTTGTCTGCGGCGGCGATGGCGCCCTGGACCTGCTGGTCCGTCGCGGTAGGGTACTCGGCCTCGGTTTGGCCCGTGGCGGGGTTGGTAACGGTGTACTTGGTCATGGGATCCCTTACGGCAGGTTGATCGACTGGTCGGCGATGACGTGGATGAGGGCTGGCTTGCGCTGTTCAGCGACGGCCTTGAGCGAGCGTTCGACGGCGCCGGCCGCCTGGCCGTCGGCGGTCACCGTCTCGCCGTGGCCGCCGAAGGCCCGGGCGAGCGCGGCGAAGTCCGGGTTGGTGAGCTGGGTGCCGGAGACGCGCCCCGGGAAGTGCCGCTCCTGATGGTCGCGGATCGTGGCGAACTGGCGGTTGTCGAGGACGATCGCGAGGACGGGGACGCCGTGCTGTGCCGCCGTAGCGAGCTCCTGGCCGTTCATGAGGAACTCGCCGTCGCCGCAAACTGCCACGACGAGCCGCTCGGGAGACTCGAGGCCCGCAGCGACCGCGGCGGGGATGGAGTAGCCCATCGAGCCGTTGCGCGTGGCCAGCTGGGACGGGTAGACGTTGGTGGGGATGAACTGCTGGGCCCACATGATGTGGTTGCCCGCCCCGATCGTGTAGAGGGCATCCTCCGGAAGTCGCTCGAGGAGCTCGCTGACTACCACGGACATATGCGCTGTGCCGTCGGCCGTGGCCGGGAGGCCGGCCTCGTTGCCGATCGTCGCGAACGCCACGTGGGCCTCGTGTCCGCGGGCGCGCCATGAGTCCCAGACGGCGGCGCGGCCCAACGCCAGGCCGTCGACCGCTTCCGCGAATGCGACCGGCGAGGCGAGGACGTGCCCGGTCACCGCGCCTGAGCGGCCGCGGAGGGCGGAGTCGATGCTCACGAGCCAATTCACGGCGTCGGGGTGCTGGCGCAGGGTGAATCCATCCGTGGGGACGTCCGTGGGGAGGGCGCCGACGGCGACGACGACGTCCGCCTGATCGAACATCGCGGCGGCTGTGTCGCCGCGGCCGTAGCCGAGCGTGCCGATGTTGACCGGGGAGCGGAACGGGACGCGGTCCGATGCGTGCCAGTCCTGGGCCACGGGGATGCCGTTGGCCTCGGCGAAGCGCGTGAGCGCGGCGGCCGCCTCGGGGGTCCAGCGCTGCCCGCCCACGAACAGGAGCGGCTTCTCAGCGCCCGCGAGTGCGGCCGTGATCGCCTCGAGTTCGCGGGCCGAGACGGCGCCCTCCGCGACGGGGATCGGGGCCACGAGTGTGCCCGCGAACTCGTGCGTGATGACGTCCTCCGGTAGGCCTACGATCACTGGGCCCGGGCGGCCGGACTTCGCGGCGAAGAACGCCTCCGCGACAACCTCGGAGGCCCGCTCTGCCTGGTCGAGGACGAACACGCGCTTGGCCTGGGAGCCGAACCAGGCGTTGGGGTCGAACTCTTGGAATGACTCCCGCATGCGGTCCGCGATCGGCACGAGGCCCACGAACAGGACCATCGGGGTCGCGTCCTGCCACGCCGTGTGGATGCCCACGTACGCGTTCGCGGCGCCCGGTCCGCGGGTCACCATGGCCACGCCGGGATCGCCGGTGAGTTTGCCGTGCGCCTCCGCCATGTACGCGGCACCGCCCTCCTGGCGGACCACGACCGTGTCGATGTCCGTTCCGTGCAGGCCGTCGAGCACCGCGAGGTAGGACTCCCCGGGGACGGCGAAGACGCGTTTGACTCCGTGGAGGGTGAGGGAATCGACAATCGCCTGGCCGGCGTGGCGTGGCTTCTGGGTCACGGGGGGTCTCCTGGGCGACTTGTTCTTTCGGGGCGGGTTCCAGTCTGTTCCGTGCCCTCCGATGCCGTCCAATAGAAACTTCGCAGGCTCCTCATGCCGGAATTGCATAGCCGCACGCGCAGCTTGCGGCGCCTACTCGGCGAGCGTGATGCCGTTCTCGCGCAGGAAGGCCCGGATCCGGCCGGCGAAAGCCGCGATCGCCGCCTCCGCGAAGTGCCCCGGAAGCCACGCGACGTGGAGGGGCAGCGCGAGCGGGCGGCCGTCCCCGCCACCGTCGTCGAGGACGAGGATCGGATGGGCGCCGTACCGGGGCCGGTCCGTCGAGAAGCCGACCCCGCGCCCGGCCGCCGCGAGCGCGAGGATGGTCTGGCCGTCGTCGCACTCCGTCACGTGCGGGAACGTGATCCCCGCCCGCGAGAGCGCGTCGTCCAGGATGTAGCGGCTCGCACTGTGGCGGGTGGGGATGATCGCCGTCGACCCCCCGAAGGCGGACAACGGCTGCTCGGCGACGCCGGCCCGTGCCCACTCGTGGTCCGCGCTGACGAAGGCCCTGATGGGCACCCGGCCCAGCGGGGCGGTGGCGAGGGAGCCGTCCGGGGCAGCCGGCGACACCGCGAGGTCGCAGCCGTGGCGCAGTGCCTCCGTCATCTCGAAGTGGCCCACCTCGCGGGTTGTGATCTTGGGGTCGTCAGGGCCGATGGTCGCGATGAAGGGGGCGAGGAACGAGCGCAGGGACGCGCTGGTCGTCGCGGCGACGAGTTCCTCGACGCGTCCCGTGCGCAGGGTGGAAGCGGCGCCGTCGAACGAGCGTGCCTCTGCCATGAGGCGGCGCGCCGGCGCCACAAGGGCCCGGCCCGCCGAGGTCAGGCCGAGCCGGCTGCCCTGGGGCTCGAAGAGCGCAAGCTTCAATTCGCGCTCGAGCGTCTTGATCTGCCGGCTCAGGGCGGGCTGGGCGACATGCAGTTGCTCCGCCGCCGCGGTCACCGTCCCGGCGTCGACCACGGCGAGGAAGCACTCGATGCGTCGAAAGTTCATACCCCCATCATGGGGCACATCGCCGCCCATCATGCGCGTCCGGCATGGAGTCCAGCCAAAAGTTGTCTTAGACAGCATGAGAAGAAGGCGGCGATAGTTGGGGCCTATCCGGGTGACGCAGGTCACCCACCCTACCCGGAAAGGAGGCCGCCGTGGCGCCCTCCCCGATGACGACGTCATCGCCGCCCATCGAGCTCTCGGACCGCGTGGCAAGCGGCCGGTCCTCCGAGGTGAGGAAGGTCTTCCAGGCCGCCATGAGGCGCCCGGGCATCATCTCGTTCGCGAACGGCTCGCCGTTCCTGGGCGAGCTGCCGTTCGATCGGCTCGCCGACGAAGCGCACCGGATCCTCACGGAGCTCGGCTCAACGGCCCTCCAGTACGGCACGAGCAACGGCATCCCCGAGCTCCGGAGGCACATCGTGGACCTCATGGCCCTCGAGGGCATCGCCGCGGACCCGGAGCAGGTGATCATCACCGCGGGCTCGCAGCAGGCGATCGGCTTCGTGGCACACGCGACCGTCAACCCGGGGGACGTGGTATTCGCCGAGGGCCCGTCCTACGCCGGGGCCATGGCCGTGTTCTCGAGCTACGAGGCAGAGATCGTCCACGTCCCGAGCGATGAGGATGGTCTCATCCCCGCAGACCTCGAACGGCTCATCGGCGGAGCCCGCGCCGCAGGAAAGCGGCCGCGGGCGCTCTACACCGTCCCGAACTTCCAGAATCCCGGCGGGATGAACCTCTCCGCCGAGCGCAGGGGCCTGCTCGGCCGGATCTGCCAGGATCAGGGGCTGCTCCTCTTCGAGGACAACCCCTATGGCCTCCTCGGATTTGACGGCGGGACGATGCGGGCCATCCAGCCGGACGCCCCCGAGATTACGTTCTACTTCGGATCCTTCTCGAAGATGTTCGCGCCCGGCCTCCGCCTCGGCTGGGTCCTTGCGCCCGAGACGATGCACCAGCACCTGACGGACATCGCACAGACGGCGGCTCTCAACCCCTCCGTGTTCAACCAGCTCATGATGGCCGCCTACCTCGACAACCCGTCGTGGAGGGACACGCTGGCCACCTACCGGGGCCTCTACCGGACCAAGCTCGAGGCGCTCGTCGGCGCCCTCACCGAGCACATGCCCGCAGGAACCACCTGGAACCGCCCGACCGGCGGCTTCTACCTCTGGGTCACGGTGCCGCCGGGCATTGACACACACGAGCTCGTGCACGAGGCCATCGAGCGGGGCGTCGCCTACGTTCCAGGGACCGCGTTCTACGCCAACGGGGCCGGCCGCTCCGAGCTCCGCCTGAGCTTCTGCCTCCCCTCGGTCGAGGAGATCCGGCACGGCACGGCCATCCTCGGCGGCCTCTTCACGGAGGCCCTCGCCTGAATCCGGCGGCCGCCGGCGGCCGCCGGTCCCGTCCACCCTTCCGCACCCTCATTTTCCGCACCCTCATTGGAGATTCCATGTCACAGCATGTCCATTCGCCGGCAGGCACCGCGTCGGCGCGGCTCGATGCGGCCAAGATGAAGAAGATCGCGATGGCCAGCGTCATCGGCACCACCGTCGAGTGGTACGACCTCTTCCTCTTCGGCACCGCGTCGGCGCTCGTCTTCAACAAGATCTTCTTCCCGTCCTTTGACCCGCTCGTCGGGACGCTCCTGGCCTTCGGCACGTTCGCGGCCGCCTACCTCGCGCGCACGATCGGCGCCATCATCTTCGGCCACTTCGGCGACCGGCTCGGCCGCAAGTCGATGCTCCTCGTCTCGCTCCTGACCATGGGCGCGGCGACGTTCGCGATCGGCCTGGTTCCGGACTACAACACGTTCGGCGTGTGGGCGCCCCTCCTCCTCCTGACGCTCCGGGTCATTCAGGGCCTCGCGCTCGGCGGCGAGTGGGGCGGGGCGGTGCTCATGACCGTCGAGCACGCGCCGTCCAACCGCCGCGGTTTCTACGGCTCGCTCGTGCAGATCGGAGTCCCGGTCGGAACGCTCATCGCCAACCTTGCCTTCCTCCTCGTGGCCGCGAGCGTCTCCGCGGACGCGCTCGTCAGCTGGGGCTGGCGCATCCCGTTCCTCGCCTCCGCACTGCTCGTCGCGGTGGGCATCTACATCCGTCTCAACATCGAGGAGACCCCTTCCTTCCATGCGGTCCGCGAGGCCGGTGCGAAGGCCAAGCTCCCGTTCGCCTCTCTCATGCGGGATCACTGGAAGCAAGTCCTCCTCGGCGCCGTCGCCACGCTCTCGACCGGCTCGACCTTCACGCTCATCACCGCCACCGCCGTGGCCTACGGCAAAAAGGACCTCGGCCACTCCGACACGACCATGCTCATCGCGGTCATGGCCGCGTGCGCCTTGTGCTTCGTGCTCATCCCGTTCTTCGGCCGCCTGAGCGACCGCGTGGGCCGCAAGCCCATCATCCTCGCCGGCGTGTCCGCCGAGGCGCTCGTCGCTTTCCCGATGTTCTGGCTCATGGACACCAAGTCCGTCGCGCTCCTCTTCGTCGCCTACCTGGCTATGATGACCGCGTTCGCCGCCCACTACGGCCCGCTGGCCACGTTCCTTGCGGAGCTGTTCGGCACCAAAGTGCGCTACTCGGGCCTGTCCCTCGCCTACATGCTCTCGGGCCTGCTTGGCTCGGCGACCACGCCGTTCATCACCACCTGGCTCCTCGGCGTCACGCACCAGAGCTCCTCGGTCGCGTGGTTCATCCTCGTCAGCGCCGGCCTCTCGCTCGCCGCGCTCGTGGTCCTCGCCGAGACCCGCAGGAGCAACATCGACGTGGTCGAAGGCGCCCCTGCAGACACCCAGCTCCCCCTGGCCCAGACCCAGACCCAGCTCACCGAAACGGAAGTTCACTGACATGCAGAAGATCGCCCACGCCCCCGGCCTCGCCGACGCCATTGGCCCCTTCTCCCAGGCCGTGGTGGCCAACGGGTTCGTCTTCGTGACCGGGCAGATGGCCTCCGGCCCCGGCGGGCTCGAGGACCAGCCCGAGAGCTTCGAGGACCGCGTCCGCCGCACCCTGGAGAACCTCCGCTCCGTCCTCAACGAGGCCGGGACGGACCTGGACCACGTGGTCCGGTGCAACGGCTACCTCACCTCGAAGGACCAGCTCGAGCCGTACAACAAGATCTACGCCGAGTTCTTCGGCAGCCACCGCCCCGCCCGAACGAGCATCTGCGTGGAACTGTGGGGCTTGGACCTCGAGATCGACTGCATCGCCGTGCTGCCTGACAACAAGGCCGCAGCCTCGTGACCGCCGTGGGCACTGAGACCGAGACCCTCCTCGAAAGGCTCCGCGGCGTCACCGTCCCCACGATCGGGCACTTCCTCGAGGACGGCTTCCTCGATCCCGGGATCACCCGGCTGGCCGGCTCAGGGACCGTGGTGGGGCCCGCCCGCACGGTGAGGATCGCCGGCAACGACGCCATCGCCATGAACCACGCGATCCTCGCCCTCGAGCGCGGGGAGATCCTCGTCGTCTCGATGTCCGGGGACCACCGCCACGCTCCGCTCGGCGCGGTTACTGCGGCCGCGATCGTCGCCCGGGGCGGCCTCGGCGTCGTCGTTGACGGTGTGGTCACCGACGTCGCGGACCTGCGCGCCTCGGGCCTTACCGTCCACGCCCGCGGGACCGCGTGCCTCACCACCAAGCGGCACTACGGCACGGATTCGGAGCAGGGCGCCCCAGTCGAGTGCGGGGGCGTTGCGGTCGCCACCGGCGATCTCGTCCTGGCCTCGGACGACGGCGTGGCGAGCCTCACGCGGGAGGCCGCGGCCGGCGTCGTGCGCCTCGCCGAGGAATCCGACGCCGCCGAGCCCGGGCTGCTCCGCCGCATCCGCACGGGAGAGCCCCTCGAAGGCCTCCTCGCGCACTGACCCGCCGGTCGACCCACCACTCGGGCGGCCACGCCATCCCGCGCGTGGCGGCCCGACGGCACAAAAGGAAGGACCACCCATGCCCCTCTCCCCCGACCAGCGCGACCGAATCCTCGCCGCCGTCGCCGCAGGGTTCGACGACCAGATCGCTTTCACCCAGGAGCTCGTGCGGCGCCCCTCGACGCGCACGCGCGAGGGCACGTCCCAAGACCTCGTCTTCGACAGTCTCCGCGCGCGGGGACTTGAAATGGACCGCTGGCAGCTCGACCCGCAAGAGCTCGCCGCTCACCCCGGCGCGGGCGCCGTGGAGGTCTCCTATGAGGGGGTCGAGAACGTCGTCGGCACCTACCGCCCTGCGGCGGAGACGGGCCGATCACTCATCCTCAACGGCCACATCGACGTCGTGCCGGAGGGCCCCGAGGACCAGTGGTCGGGCTCGCCCTGGAACGCCGAGATCCGGGGAGGATGGCTGTACGGGCGCGGCGCCGGGGACATGAAGGCCGGACTCGCCGCGGCCATCTTCGCGTTCGACGCCGTCCGGAACGCCGGCCTCTCCCCCACCGGGCGAATCCACGTCCAGTCGGTCGCCGAAGAGGAGTGCACCGGCAATGGCTCGCTCGCCGCGCTCCTGCGCGGGTACACGGCGGATGCGGTGGTCATCCCGGAGCCCGAGGAGGACATGCTGGTCCGCGCCAACGTCGGGGTCATCTGGTTCCGTGTCCGCGTTGCGGGCCACCCCACACACCCACGCGAGATGTCCTCGGGCTTCAATGCGATCGACGCCGCGTACTATGTCCTCACGAGGCTCCGCGAACTCGAGGAGGAGTGGAATGCGGAGAAGGGCCTGCACCGGTACTTCGAGGACCTCGACCACCCGATCAACCTCAACGTCGGCCGGATCAGCGGCGGCGACTGGGGGTCGAGCGTCCCTGCGTGGTGCGAGCTGGACCTGCGGATCGCGCTCTACCCCGGCACCGCGCCCGACGACGCGTGGCGCGCGATCACACAGCTGCTCGCGGGGATCGGGAAGGACGAGTCAGGCCACCCGATCCTGGCTACGGCCACACGGACCGGCTTCTACGCCGAGGGCTACGTCCTCGAAGAGGGGAGCGACGCCGAGGATGCCCTCCGGGAGAGCCATCGTCAGGTCTTCGGCGAGGAACTGAAGACCTTCACGACCCCGGGCTACCTCGATGGTCGCGTGTTCGTCCAGTACGCCGGGATCCCGGCCCTCGTGTATGGGCCCGTCTCGGAGGCCATTCACGGCTTCGACGAGCGCGTCAGCATCGAGTCGGTCCGGCGGATCACGCAGGCCATCGCCCTCTTCATCGCGGAGTGGTGCGGAGTCGAGGAGTCCGCGGATGTGTGTGCGCACAGTCTCGACAGCAAAACAGGCGGCGAATTGCCAGTTCTTTTAGGCGAACACCCTGTCACCATTGAGGAAACCCCCTGAGAGCCATCTCACAGAGCCATCGGAGCACCATGAGCACTACAACGGCCACACAGGTCGGCCTTCCCATTGATGAGAAGGTCACCCAGCGCGTCGCACTCGGCGCCCTCGTCGGCACCGCCCTCGAGTGGTACGACTTCTTCCTCTTCACGACCGCCTCAGCGCTCGTGTTCAACACCCAGTTTTTCGCCACAAAGGACCCGATCCTCGCCGGCATGTTCTCGTTCGCGACCCTAGCCATCGGGTTCGTCGTGCGCCCCATCGGCGGCGTCGTGTTCGGCATGCTCGGCGACCGGATCGGCCGCAAGAAGATCCTCATGGTCACGATCGTGGGCATCGGCGTCGTGACGGGCCTCATCGGCATCCTGCCGAGCTACGCGGCGATCGGCGTTGCTGCGCCCGTGTTGCTCGTTCTCCTGCGCATCGTCCAGGGTCTCGCCGTGGGCGGCGAATGGTCCGGCGCCATGGTAATCGCCGTCGAGAACGCCCCCGTAGCTAAGCGTGGCCGGTACGCGGCGCTCCCCCAGCTGGGCTCGCCGATCGGCACCATCCTCTCCTCGGGCGGCTTCGCCCTCCTCGCCGCGCTCCTCAGCAAGGACAGCTTCGACGCATGGGGCTGGCGCATCCCGTTCCTCGTCGCGATCCCGCTCCTGCTCATCTCCCTGTGGATCCGTTCCAAGCTTTCCGAGTCCCCCGAGTTCGTGGCCCTTATGGAGGCCGAGGAGGTCGAGAAGTCCCCGCTGCGCGGCGTACTCAGGAACTCGTGGAAGCAGATCCTCGTGGGCATGGCCTCCGCGCTCCTCGGCGTGGGCGGCTTCTATCTCGTCACCACGTTCGTGGTCTTCTACGGCACCACTGTGCTCAAGCTCGACCGCAACCTCATGCTCACCGCGACCCTGGTCGCCGCCGTCTTCGAGATCCCCGCGCTGCTGGCGGGCGGCCGGATGGCGGAGCGGTTCGGCGCGAGCAAGGTGATTCTCGGCGGCGGCCTCGCTACCGTCCTCCTGGCGTTCCCGGCCTTCCTCGCGGTCGAGAGCAGGAGCCCTGCACTCGTGGTCATCGGCATGACGGTGGGCGTCATGGCCCTGAGCATCCCCTACGCCGTCAGCGGTGTGGCCCTGTCCGGGATGTTCCCCACCCAGACCCGCTACACGGGCGTGGCCATCGCCTCCAACCTCGCCGGGCTCCTCAGCGGATTCGTGCCCATGATCGCCACGGCCACCCTCGTCGCGAGCGGTAACTCGTGGGTTCCGAGCGCCTGGATGCTCGTGGGCATCGCCGCGCTCACCGTGCTCTCCGGCCTCGCGATCCCCGCGCTGAGCATCAAGCACGAGGGCGTCAAAGCGTGAAGCTCGACCTCGTGATCCGCAATGCGGACATCGTCACGATGGACCCGGCCCGGCCGTCCGCGGCCACTCTCGGGGTCCTGCACGGGCGGATTCTGGGGCTCGATGAGGAAATCGACGGGCTCGCTGCGGCCGAGGTCCTGGACCTCGGCGGCCGGGCCCTCGTCCCCGGCTTCATCGACGCCCACTGCCACACGCCTTGGTTCGGGCTTGGCCTGATCGAACCCTCCGTCGAGGGCTGCGCCGGGTTTGAGGAGCTCTACGGCCTCCTGGCCCGCTCGGCCGGAGAGGTCGCCTCGGGCGCCACGGGCGAGGAGTGGCTCATCGCCTCCGGCTTCAACCACGACCTCTTCGGCGGGGCCTTCCCCTCGCTCGGGCGGCTCGACGCCGCGACGGGGGACGTGCCGCTGTTCCTGCGCCACAACTCCGGGCACCTCGCCATCGTCAACACTGCCGCGCTCCGGCGGGCAGGGCTGGCCGAGCCGGGCTCGCCGGACCCGGACGGCGGCACCATTGTGAGGGACGACGCCGGACGGCCCACCGGCGTGGTCGAGGAGACCGCGCAGAAGATCTTCCAGGCCCTCTTCCAGCCCCGGCCGCTCGCCACGCTCCAGGCCGCGATCGAGCGGGCCACGACGGTGTACGCGTCCCAGGGCATCACGTCCTTCACCGACGCCGGGATCGGCGGCGGCTGGATCGGGCAGAGCCCGGTCGAGCTCGCGGCGTTCCAGCGCGCTGCCGCCGCCGGGACGCTCGCGGCCCGCGCCCAGGTCATGCCCGTCCTCGACGCGCTGCGGCCACTCACAGGGCACGCCTCGGATGCCCTCGGCACCGGCCTGGACCTCGGGATCCACTCGGGCTTCGGCTCGGACTTGCTGTCCCTGGGCCCGGTCAAGGTGTTCCTCGACGGCTCCCTGCTGGGCCGCACGGCCGCCGTGACGGAGCCGTACTGCACGCACGGGAACGGACACGGGCACCCGAACACGGGCTACTTCCAAGGCGACCCCGAAGGCCTCAAGGCCGCCATCGAGGCCGCGTACCGCTCCGGGTGGGCGGTCGCCGCCCACGCGATCGGCGACCGCGCCGTGGACCTGGCCCTCGAGCTGTTCGAGGACCTCCAGGCCCGCTACGGCCGCCGTGCCCTGCCCAACCGGATCGAGCACGCCTCAATCGTGCGCCCTGACCAGCTCCCCCGCCTCGCCGCGGCCGGGATCGCCGTGACCCCGCAGTCGAGCTTCTTCCACGACGGCGGCGACGGCATGACCGCCTCCCTCGGCCCCGGGCGGGCCGCGTGGGCCTACCGCGCGGCCTCGTTCCTCGGCGCCGGGGTCACCGTGGCCGGCAGTTCCGACCGCCCGGTTGCGGACGGCGACGTGCTCCGCGGCATGCAGGCCTACGTCGACCGCCGCACGTCCTCCGGCGCGGTGTTCGGCAACCCGGCCGAGCGGCTCACTCGCCGCGAGGCGCTCTCCCTCTACACGACCCAGGCCGCCGCGGCCACCGGAGCAGCCCAGACCAAGGGAATGCTGTCCCCCGGGAGGCTCGCCGACGCCGTCGTGCTCGCGGCGAACCCGCTCGACGCGCCGGACCTGACCACGATCGCCGTCGAGACCACGCTCCTCGGCGGCAGGCCGACCTACTCTCACGCTCTCGAAGGAGTGCCCGCATGAACGCCACCCCGCCCACCGACCAGGACTTCCTCGCCGACTTCGCCACGATGGGTACGTTCGGCGCGACCGGCAACGGCGGCGTGGACCGCCAGGCCGGCACCGCGGCCGACGGCGAGCAGCGCCGCTGGCTCGAGGGCCTCCTCACGGACCGGGGCTTCACGGTCCGGTACGACCGGATCGGCAACCAGTGGGGCCTGCTCGAGCTCGTGCCGGGCGCGCCGTACGTCGTGGTCGGCTCGCACATGGACTCCCAGCCGACGGCCGGGAAGTACGACGGTGCGTACGGCGTCCTCGCCGCCGCGCACGCGGCGTTCCGGGTCGCCGCCCGGCACCGCTCAGGGTCACACGGCGCGGCCGTGGGCCGGGAGCCGGTGGCGAATGTCGCCGTCGTCAACTGGTTCAACGAGGAGGGATCGCGGTTCAAGCCCTCGATGATGGGCTCCTCGGTCTACACCGGCAAGCTCGCGCCCGGGGACGCCCTCGCGGTGCGGGACGCCGCGGGCGTTTCCGTGGGCGAGGCGCTGGATGCGCTCGGGTTCCGCGGCGACTGGGACGGCCCCGAGGCCGCCGCGTGCGCCGAGATCCACATCGAGCAGGGCCGCTCGATGGAGCGCGACGGGGTCACTATCGGGCTCGTGCACTCCAACTGGGCCGCGAACAAGTACGAGTTCGTGGTGCACGGGGAACAGGCGCACACCGGCTCGACCGTCATCGCCGACCGCCACGACGCGCTCCTGGGCGCCTCGATGCTCGTGGTCGCGGCGCGCGAGATCGCCGACGCGTTCCCGGGCGTGGTGCACACCTCGGTGGGGCAGCTCGACGTCTACCCGAACTCGCCCGTCGTCGTGCCCAGCAGGGTGAGCCTCCTGCTCGACCTGCGCTCCGCCGACGAGCCGGTCCTTGCCGAGGCGGACGCGATGCTGCACGAGCGGGTCGGCCGGATCGAGGCGGCCGCGAGCGTGACCATCGAGCGGCGCACCTCGCACTCGTGGCCCGTCACGCCGTACCAGCCCGAGGGCGTCGAGCTCGCGGCGAAGGCCGCGGCGGACCTCGGCCTCGTGCACCGGCCCGTCATGACGCTCGCCGGGCACGACTCGACGAACATGAAGGACATCGTCCCCACGGTCATGCTCTTCGTCCCGAGCGTGGACGGCATCTCGCACAACGAGCACGAATACACGCACGACGGCGATCTGGTCGCCGGGCTCGCTGTGTTGACCGATGTGATGGAGCGGCTCCTTGCCGGTGAGCTCACTGAGCGCTGAGCACGGACGGCCCGGACGGTCCCGCCGAACATCGACGCGTCGCCGGATTCGCGCCGAGGCCGCCCAGGGGCACCTCGGGGGTTAATCCATTCGATGCATTATTCTGGGTGGGACCGTTCACGTTTTCGCGCGCGTCCCCCGGAGCGCTCATACCCCAAGGAGCCTCCGTGAGCCTTCCGGACCAAGCGACGGACCAGACAGCTCCCAGCAAGCGCCCGGGCCGGACTCCCGCCGGGGATGCGGCCTGGGGGTGGCTGATCGGGATCCTGGCAGGGCTGCTCGGCCTGGGGCCTTGGCTGGTGACCGGTGCACAGCTCCCGCTGCAGAACTTGTGGGGCGCCGAGGTTGCCCCGGACCAGATGCCGGTGTCGTTACTGCCGCTCAGCCAGTACGAACTCACCACGATCGTTGCCCTCCTCACCGTGGGCGGTGCAGCGGCCGGACTCGCGGTGCGCATCTGGTCCCCCGCCCGACGGCGACTGGCGGCGTGGTGCGCGGCAGGCGGCCTTCTGGTGGTCCAGTTCACGGCGGCCGTCCAGTCATTCACAGTGCTCAACGACGGCCTGACGGGCGGAACGATGGCGGGGCTCTACTTTGCCGGGCTACTCGCGGGGGTCACCGCCGCCGTCGCTGCGGCCCTCGTGGCACTCCTGCTGCTATGTTCGCGGTCACGGAGCCTGGCGGCATTGGGCGCCGGGCTCATGGCCGTGCCGTTCGCTTCGTGGGCGGTGGAGTGGGTTGTCGGCTTCGTTGGGCACACCAACGTCCCCGCCGCAGTGCCGTCAATGGCTCACTGGGTTCCCGCCATCCTCGTTGGCTGCGCCCTGGCGTGGTGCGGCCTTCGGCCTGCGCGCCGGGCCGCGGTGTGGGCCGTGAACCTTGCCCTGTTGTGGGTGGTCCCCGCCCTGTTCATCTCCGTCAACTACGTCCTGGGGACGCGTGTACTGGCCGGCGACCTGCAGGAAATGCTGTTGATGAGCCGGCAAATCCTGGCGGCAACCCTTGGACCCCAGGGCGGAGCAGTGCCCAGAATCCTGCTGGCCCTCGCCGTCGCGCTGGCGGGGCTGGGCGCCAAATCTATTGCCGCCCGCCGGCGGCCGGACGTTCCCGCCTCCCCGTCGACGTAAAATCCGGGCTCGCCCGCGGATTCGAAGGGCGCCACTCCAGCAGGAGGGGCGCCCTTTCGCGCGCGACGGCCACACAGCCCTGGGTCCAAACGGCCCGCTCCGACACGGCCGGATCGCTTTCGATGTTCCCCTAGCCGAGGCCTCCACACCGCATGACTGGCCGGCTGCAAACTGGCTACAGGAGCAAGCCCTCGCGTACCGGAGTGTGACTCTGGTGCGCAAACACAGACTTGTCCAGATCCGCGACGGAAGCCCTGCCCACGAAGCCCATGGCCCCCTTCAGCTCCTCGTGGAGAATGCCGAAGGCTCGATCAACCGCGGGTTCTCCGCCGGTGGCAAGGGCGTAGGCGAACGGGCGGCCAGCAAGCACTGCGCGGGCTCCCAGTGCCACTGCCTTCACGATGTCGTGGCCGCGCCGGACTCCGCCGTCAAGATAGATTTCCGCCCGTCCGCCGACAGCTTCCACGATGGAGGGCAGGACATCGATAGTGGCAGGCTGGGAATCGAACTGCCGGCCACCGTGGTTGGAAATAAAGATGCCGTCCGCCCCTTCGTCCGCAGCCCGCGCAGCGTCCTCGGGATCCATAATCCCCTTGATGACGAGGTTTCCCGACCACTCCGAGCGGAGCTTGGCAAAGTCGTCCCAGGTGGCTGCGGGATTCTTGTTGGACGCCATCCAGCTGTTCATTTCATCCATCCGGAGCGGACGGCCGTTTACCTCGTAGTTGCCGTAAGTCATCTTCCGGCCCGTCAGCCAGCGCCACAGCCACCCCGGGCGGGTTGCCGCGTTGAAGTAGTCCGCGACCGGGGGGCGTGGCGGCATGGACAGCCCATGGTGGAGGTCGCGTTCCCGTTTGCTTGACGACCCGACGTCGCCCGCGACCACCAACGTATCAACGCCGGCTGCCCGTGCCCGCTTAACGTAGCTGGCAGTTTCCTCGGGGTCCTTCCAGAAGGCGACCTGTGCCCAGAGATTGTTTGGAGCCACCTTGGCAACTTCTTCGAGGGAGCATCCGGCCCAGGCGCTGTGAATGAAAATCGATCCTGCCCTGACCGCCGCCCGGGCGACGGCGGGATCAGAACCCGGATGGAATATGGTCAACATCCCCATTGGCGCCACCATGAGCGGCATCGCCAGGGAACGGCCCAGGACTGTGGTGGACGTGTTCATGCCCGTGAGGTCCACCAAAGAACGCTGGCGAAGCATCAGGGTGTCAAACCGCTCCTCGTTGGCCCGCATGGTGGTTTCATCTAGGGCGCCACCCTCCAGGTAATCAGAAATCATCCTGGGAAGCTGCCTCCGGGACGCCCTGCGGTAATCGTCGATGCTGACAATCCATTTTTTTCTCAAGATTCCTGCTCCAATGTGAAGGTCTAAAGTACTTTTGCCAGGAACTGCCTGGTCCGTTCGTGCCGGGGCTCGCGCAGGACGGTGCGCGGATCGCCCTGCTCCACGATGCAGCCGTCGTCCATGAAAATCAGGTGGTCACTTACTTCCCGGGCAAAACCGATCTCGTGGGTGACTACGATCATCGTCATCCCGGCCTCGGCCAGCCCGCGCATGACGTCGAGGACCTCGCCCACCAATTCCGGATCCAGGGCGGAGGTCGGCTCGTCAAAGAGCATCAACCGCGGTTCCATAGCCAGTGCCCGAGCGATCGCCACGCGCTGTTGTTGGCCGCCGGACAGCGAACCCGGGTACGCGTCCGCCTTGGCCGCCAGTCCCACCCGTTCCAGGAGGATTCTGGCCCGCTCCCGGACGGCGTTGCGGGTTTCCTTTTTCACCCGAATGGGTGCCTCGCAGACGTTTTCGAGCACAGTCATGTGGGGAAAGAGGTTGAACCCTTGGAAAACCATGCCGATGTTCTCGCGGGACCTCGCAGCCTCTGCGTTGCTCTGCGCATGCACCCGCCCGTTCTTGATTTTCACGCCTACCGGCTGTCCCTCAACGAGGATGTACCCGCCGTCGAGCGTTTCCAGCTGGTTGATGCAACGCAGGAACGTGGACTTGCCGGAGCCGGAGGGTCCGATTATGCAGGTGACCTCGCCCTTATTGATCGTTAGGTCGATCCCTTTGAGGACGTTGAGGTCACCGAACTGCTTGGTGACGCCTCTGGCCTCGATCACTACGTCGTTCACGATTGGACCTCCTGCGCGGCGGTGGTGCGGGACCGCAATGCCTTGGCTTTGCGGAGAGAGCTGCGGCGGGAAATGCGCCCAGATGTTGCCGTTCCTCTGTTGAAATGCCGTTCAATGTAGAACTGGCCCAGGCTCAGAAGGCTGGTGACCAGCAGGTACCAAAGGCTTGCAGCAATGAGGAGCGGGATGGTTTTGAAGTTCGCGCTGTAAACGAGCTGTGCGGAGTAGAGCAGTTCGGGAAAGGCCAGCACGCTCACCAAGGACGTCGTTTTGAGCATGGAGATAGTTTGGTTTCCGGTGGGCGGAATGATGATCTTCATTGCCTGCGGCAGGACAATCCGCCAAAGTATGGTCAACCGCCTCATGCCGAGCGCCTTGGCGGCCTCCGTTTGCCCCCGGTGCACGCTCAAGAGGCCTGCCCGAACGATCTCGGACATGTAGGCCCCTTCGTTGAGGCCAAGGCCTAGGATCGCGGCGAGGAATGGGGTGATGATCACGTTGGCGTCAACAGAGAAGAACTCGGGCCCAAACGGAATCCCGACTTCGAGCCGTGGATAGATGGCGGCGATGAAACCCCAGAAAAGGAGTTGGACGAATACCGGCACACCGCGGAAAATCCAGACCAGAAATGCCGCAACCCCGGCGATGATGAAGTTCGGGGCGAGCCTGGCAAGTGCCAGCAGGGCCCCGACGACAATTCCGACGGTCATGGAGATGACAGTCAACTGAAGAGTGCGCATCAGGCCGGTAAACAGCCGTTCCGAGGTGAACCAGCCAAAGACGACGCCCCATTCAAAGCGGGGATTAGTCACAAGGGAGTAGCCGACCAGAAATATCGCACACAGGACGATAGCTGCGGTCAGCCACAGCAGTCCGTGGTGCTGGTGCGGACGTCCCAGAAGAAGTTGGCGGTCTATGCCGTCGTCCACAAGCGCTTGGTCGCCTGATGCTGTAGCTGTGTCGCTCACGGCGGCCTACTGTGCCTTGTTGAAGGCGAAGTCCGCGATCGCGCCGGTACCCACGCCCCACTTGTCGAGAATCTCCTTGTACTTGCCGCTCTTGACCAGAGACTGCATCCCGAGTTGCACGGCCTTCTCCAGGCCAGCCCCCTTCTTGAACCCGATGCTGACGGGCGAGAGGTCCTTCTCACCAAGCAACTCGAGCTGGCCGCCCTGCTTGATGGCATATCCCAGGGTGGGGCCGTCAACGTACACGGCATCGATGCGGCCGGCAGTCAGCGCGAGGTTGGGCGCCTGCATATCGGGGTAGGTCATGGCTTGGATGGCTTCCTTGCCCGAGGATGTGCACGCTTCGGACAGCGCCGGAAGTCTCTTGAGATCCTGGAATGATCCCTTCAGCACGCCAACGCGCTTTCCGCACAGAGTGTCCACGGTCAGGTGCTGGGGGTTTCCCGGCGCAACGCCGATCCCGCTTCCGGACTGGTAGTAATCGACGAAATCGAGCACCTTCATGCGTTCGGCAGAGGGCGACATCTGGGAAATGGCCATGTCGAACTTACCGGCGCCAATGCCGGGGATGATGCCGTCGAACGGTCCGCTAACAACGGTGGTCTTGAGCCCAAGCGACTGCCCCAATGCGGCCGCCACTTCCGGGTCCACGCCGATGGTGGTGGTCCCGTCTCCGGCCATGAAGTGCAATGGCGGCGAACTCTGACTCATGGTCACCGTGAGCGTTCCCTTTTCGCGGATGGCCTGGGGTAGGGCTGCTGCAGCGGCGGCGTCGGTTTCAACGGCTGCGTTGGAGCCCGAAGTTTTTGCCGCCTCTGGGGTAGCAGCGCTGACCGTCGACGGGTTGGAGCATCCTGTGAGGAGGGCGCCTGCAAGGGAGACTGCGGCGAGGGACAACAACGCATTTCGGAGCTGATTCATCTGCACACCTTTTGAGAGTCGAGTTCATGCCGATTCTGGTGACTAGGCCATGAGGCCTAGCAATCGATCCTGCCGTAGGGCCAAGGCCTGGTGTGTTCCAGGTCACCTTGGCGCTTGGTATCATGTACCGTACATCATGCATGATTCTGCGGCAACGGGTGACGGGCTTCTGCCTTTCAGGAGAACAGGCACTCGCTTTCCGCTCTCAAAATTGGAACAGAACGATCACTTCGTAGAGGATTTCCACATGGACGCCATCTCGTCAGAGGAAGAAGCGGGGCCATTCGCCGCACGGCCGATGCTGGTGGATCAGGTGTTCGAGGCAGTCCTGTCCTTGCTGCTGGACGACAAAATCTCCACCGGTTCGCCACTGAGCATCGATGGCCTGGCTAAGCGCTTCAAGGTGTCCTCCACCCCTGTCCGCGAAGCCCTGGCGCGACTCGAGGCAACAGGGATGATCCGGCGCGAGGCACTGCGGGGCTACAAGGTTGCCCCGGAACCGACGGCAGCGGATGTAGCTGCGCTCCTAACCTCACGGCAGGTACTGGAGCCGGCGCTCACGCGGATCGCGTGCACCAACGTGACTGATGGATTGGTGGCCGAACTTGAACAGTTCAATAGCGACCTCGACGCGTCTCGTCTTGGGGGCGACACCTTCGTCGGCTACCGCGCCTACTGGAAGGCGGATGAGAGCTTTCACCGTCGCATAGCGGAAGCCACAGACAATGAGTTCTTGCTGAGGGCCTACAGCTCAATTGAAGGCCACATTCAGCGGTTCAGGCTCATGGTGCATAACGACATGAGCGGCGAACATACGGTGCGGGAACATCAAGCGATCATCGACGCCTTTCGGGCACACGACGCCGAAGCCGCGATGGCGGCGATGAGCGAGCACGTCGACGGAATCAGGTCGCGCTCGTCCAGCCTCACAAAGTTCTCCGGCAAGAGTTAGGCGCCAACGTTAAACACACAGGCGGCGATGCCCAACCTGGAGTCTGGATCGGATCTGCCGTTGACAGAATCCCTCCGTGCCCTTGAAATTGACGATCAAAGTAGCCCATCATTTCTCTTCATGGTGGAACGACGACCGACCGATCAGCAGGCAAGCGAGGAAAACGGTCACGCAGTGTCATATCTCGACGACGGCGCCCCGCCCGCGCAGTTAGGTCCGAGCGGTTCCCCCGGGACTCTTACGATCAACCAATTACTACTTGAGAGCCGGATTGGGCTCGAACGTGTTCACGCTGCGGATCTTGAGCGGGAGATGGCAGCAGGCGCCCTTGTTGTGGACACACGGCCGGTCGATCAGCGCGACCGCGACGGTGGTCTTCCGGGAGCGGTCGTCATTGACCGGAACGTCCTCGAGTGGCGGCTCGATCCTTCCAGCCCCCACCGGCTCCCGATCGCTGACGACCCCGCTCGGCGGATCGTGGTCGTCTGCAATGAGGGCTACAGCTCCAGCCTCGCTGCACACACCCTGCAACGGCTGGGGTTGGCACGTGCGACCGACCTTATCGGTGGTTTCCAAGCCTGGGCAGCACTGCGCGAGCAGTCCGACTAGATAGCTTGTCTGCGCCAGAGCCACCGGCGCTACGAGATCCAGGACGACGACGTCGATCTTCAATGCCCGGGCGGCCGACGGACCCGGAGGCGAGTCCGGTGAGCGCCTCCGGGACCTGGTCGAGCCGGCAGGTGTCTCATAGGTCAGGTGCTGGGCTCGGGTTCGACCAGCATCAGGATCGTGTCCCGGCGTACGCCGTCGAATTTCATGGCGTCCGCCGCAGCCTCGGACTCCATCATTCGCTGGAACGTGTCCATGTCCGGAACTTCGACGATCAGACCGACGCGGTTGGATTTCTCCGGGTCGACAAAGGTTCGCACGGTCATGCCCAAGGGTCCGAAGAGTTCCCGGCGTCGTGGCGAGCTGAGCCAGTGGTCAACGTCCTCGACCTCATGGAATATCAATAAAGTTGCCATCGTAGCCTCTGCTTTCGAAAGCGGCCTCAGGGGCTGGATTGGAAAGGAATCGCAGAAGGAACCCCTGATCCAAGCAGAAATTACCACGGCCGCCTTATCTCCGATAGACCGCCAGAAAAAGCGGTCGCGACCAGGATCTGCCCGGTCTCCATCACCAGGATGAGGCCGGCGTCGCAGAGGGCGGAGAGCCGCTCCGCGATCACGAAGCTCGTCCGGTCTGGGCGCAGCGCGCCCATCGGCTTCCGCACCAGCGCGGCTCGTTGAGCGGCGTCGACGCCGACGAGAAGCAGGCTCCCAAAGCGGACGACGGCGGTCCTCCCGCCGTCGTCCGCTGGCGCTGGGTGCCGCTCCCCTACAGCGCCGCTCCTTACAGCGCGGACCAGCCGCCGTCGGAGGCGAGGACGGCGCCGTTGATGTTGGTGCCGTCCTCGCTGAGCAGGCGCGCCGCCGTCGTCACTAATAAAAAGATCTGACACCGCCGGGTCCGATTCTGCCGCGGCCAAGCTCTACACTCAGGACCGCCTCCCGCGCGGCTTCCCCGATAAAAGGAGGCGCAGCTACTCTCCCCTATCAGCCTGAAGCACACCCCAACCTGACATCCCTGTGCCTGGTGTCTTGACGACCCGCATCCGGATCGATATAGACGCTCCCAAAAATCGGTCCTGATCGCGTTGACACATGCCAGCAATTCGTTATGGCTGAGGAAGCCCAGAAGCAGTAGTCCAAAGTTCTTTGGACTACTGCTTCTGGTTGCCACCACCGCATGTCAAGGAACCCCCGGACTATGGCCTCTGCTGCTCCCTCTGGCTCTGCATGGAACTATGCGGAGCGGGGCGCGCGGTCTTGCCGACCTCAGCTTCGCTACCCCAACGAAAATTCCTACTCCTTTGGGACGTTTCTCGTCGGGACCGACTTCCTGCCACAGGGCATTGATGGAGTTGCCGGTGGCGGCCGCAGGGCAGGAGGCCCCCCGTCCAGATTGTCGCCGATTAGGCCTGGGCCGATCGCCAAATGTCCGGCCGGCCCAGGCCCGCCGAGACTGGACGCTCAGGAGTGTGTGTCTAGGAGGTCAGGCTCTCCGCGAGAGCCACACTCGCTTTCGGCATGGGGACAAGCCGACTTAGCTGTGTCACGTGGCGTGGTTCGAGTTCTTCAAGTGAGGAGACACCGAGCAGGCTCATTGTGCGTTCTATTTCACTGCGAAGGATCTCGACCATGCGATCGACCCCGGCGCGCCCACCAGCCATGAGACCGTAGAGGTAGGCGCGCCCAACGAGCGTGAACTTCGCCCCGAGCGCGACAGCGGCGACAATGTCTGCGCCGTTCATGATTCCAGTGTCGATCATCACTGTGGCGTCACGGCCAACCTCGCGTACCACTTGCGGCAGCAGGTGGAACGGCACGGGGGCGCGGTCGAGTTGACGGCCACCGTGGTTCGAGAGCACGATGCCGTCCACGCCGCGATCAATGAGCTTGACCGCGTCAGGGACGTTCTGCACACCCTTGACGACGAGCTTCCCGGGCCACAGCTGCCGGATGACTTCAAGGTCTTCATACGAAATCGTCGGATCCATTGCGGAGTTCAGCAGGTCACCCACGGTACCCCCGGTCGAGGACAACGAGGCAAATTCCAGCTTGGGAGTGGTGAGAAAATCAACCCACCACCATGGACGGGGTATCGCGTTCAAGATCGTACCCGCGGTGAGCTGAGGAGGGATCGAGAATCCATTGCGTTTGTCGCGCATCCGATACCCGGCGACAGGGACATCGACGGTGAACATGAGCGTGTCGAAGCCGGCCTGCGCAGCCCGTTCAACAAGACCGTACGAGATCTCACGCTCACGCATGACGTAGAGCTGGAACCAATTGCGGCCGCCAGGATTAGCGGCTTTCACCTGTTCGATCGATGTCGTCGCCAGGGTGGACAAGGTGAAGGGAATGCCCGCAGCTCCGGCGGCTCCAGCTCCTGCAACCTCACCCTCGGATTGCATGAGCCGAGTGAACCCGGTTGGAGCGATGCCAAAAGGCAGCGCCGAGAGCCCGCCGAGGACCTCGGTGGAGGTGTCGACGTGCTGTGCCGGTTTGAGGATATCGGGGTGAAACTCAATATCCTCAAACGCCTGACGGGCACGCCGCATTGAGATCTCGCCCTCGGCTCCGCCGTCGGTGTAGTCGAAGGCGGCTGCTGGTGTGCGTCGCTTGGCTATCTGCCGCAGATCCTGTGTGGTGAGGGCGGCGTCTAGGCGGCGCTTCTTGCCGTTGAACTCGGGTTTCTTGAACTGCAGAAGTTCAAGAACCTCTGCGGGCCTGGGAAGCTGACGGTTCAAAGTACTGATCCTTTCTGAAAACGGGAGTTGTCCGACGACGCGGCCTCCGGGACCACGTCCGAGCCTTCGCGGTGTGCGACGCGTTTGATGAAGAAGGAAGCCACGATTGAAATCCCCGCACACCCGGCAACATATGCTGCGATGGGCCACCACCGTCCGCCGCTGATTTCGAAGAGCCCTGCCGCAATGATCGGAGCGGTGCCGCCGAAGATCGCTGCACCGAGCTGGTAGCCGAGTGAAGCGCCGGTGTAGCGGACCTCGGGAGCGAAGTTCTCTGCGATCAACGTACCCAGAATCGCGTTGACACTGCCCCACAGAAGGCCGAAACCGACAATGGTGGCGACGAACAGCGCCCATGTCGCACCGGTGTTTAGCACGAAGTAGTAGGGCACCACTAAAATGAGTGTTGCCGTGGCCGACCAGCGGTAGAGCACGCCGCGCGAAAACTTGTCGGAAATTCGGCCGAAGACCGGCATCCAGATTGTTGCCACCAGCGCAGCCGCAGCAACAGCGAGGAGAACGACGTTCCCGCGTGCTCCCAAAACATTAGTGGCGTAGGCGATGACGTAGGTGCCGAAGATGTAGAACGGGCCCGTCTCCCCGGCCTTCGCACCGATCGACACGAGCACGGCACCCCAGTGCTTGGTGACGACCTCTTTAATGGGCAGACGCAGTTGCGCGCCCGCCTCTCGAATGCGCTTGAACTCCGGGGTCTCGTCCAGGCCATTACGAATCCAGAGCCCGATGAAGACGAGCACAACGCTGGCTATGAATGGAACGCGCCAGCCCCAGACAAGGAACTGCCCATTCGGAAGGAGAGTAAGGAGACCGACAACGCCGGCAGCGAGCAGCATGCCCAGGCTGATGCCCATCTGCGGCACAGCACCATAGAGCCCGCGACGATTCTTCGGCGCGTATTCGTATGCGAGAAGGAGTGCCCCGCCCCATTCGCCGCCGATGCCAAGACCTTGAAGGATGCGACACAGGATGAGCAGAATCGGGGCGGCTATGCCGATTGCGGCGTAGTCAGGCAGTAGCCCGATAGCGACCGTTCCGCCTCCCATGAGCGTGAGGGTGATGAAGAGCGTTTTCTTCCGGCCGATGCGGTCGCCGATATGAGAGAAAATAATGCCGCCCAAGGGACGGAAGAAGAAGGTAAGCGAGAACGAGATGTAGGCAAGCAAAGTCGACACGAACGCGTTGTCGCTCGGGAAGAAGAGCTTGTTGAAGACCAAGGCGGCAACGGTGCCGTACACGAGGAAGTCGAACCACTCGATGACGCTGCCGCTGAGGCTGCCCAAGAGTACCCGATAGTTCAGCTTCTCTTCGCTCTTTGTCTCTTCTGAGGATGTAGTGAGCGTCAAGGATCTTTCCTTTGGAATCGAAGGAGGTGTGGCCCTACCACATGGTCCGACCACAGGAAACTGTAGGCTGTGACCGTCGACACGTCAAGGTTTGACTGGTCTTGCAGAAACTGCAGGACGGTCCCGCGCAGCGCAAGATAACCCGCGGTCTAGGAGATGAAGCTGATGAGGCAGGTCAACTTCACTCCGCGCCGGCGCACGGAAAACGCGCGAAACAAGCCGGTTTGCGCCTGCCGAACAGTTGCCGACTAGTTCGCTGTCTCCATGTAATACCCGCGAATGTGCTCGCGCAGGAGTTCCGCAGCTGCCGCCCGGTCACCGCGACGGAGGGCGTCCAAGATCGCACGGTGTTCGGAACGAAGGCGTGCGGCGGCGCTCTCCCAGTCGGGAAGCGCCTGGGCGCGGGCAAGTGTGTGATCTGCAATGGAAGTACGCAGGGCGTCCATGAGCGTGCTGATGAGGGGATTTCCCGCGGCGCGCGAAACCGTTACATGGAACTCGGCGTCGAGATGAAGGAAATCAGGGACAGGAGTACTGGAGTCGTCCATAAGCTCAAGCAGCCGCTCCGCAGATTCCCAGTCTCCTCGGCCCGGATCCGAGTGCTCGGCGGCCCATGTCTCAAGCAGCAGACGCACCTCATACACATGTGAGTGCTCGACGTGGCTCGTCGCCAACTGCAGGTTAAGCGCCAGCGCCAACGCCTGCTCGGGCGCCGCAGTCACAACGGTACCGGAACGCGGCCCGGAACCAGTGGACGCCTGAATTGTTCCAAGGGCCTCTAGAACCTTCAACGCCTCACGCAACGAGCTCCGAGAGACTTGCAACGTCTCAGCCAGGGCCCGTTCACTCGGAAGGTGGTCGCCGATTCGGAGACGACCGCTCGAGAGTTCTCGGGTCACCCAGTTCATCACTGCCTCGTGCGCTTTCATCTCCACCGATTATTGCAGGTCAGGCAGGCCAAGCCGTTTCCAACTACTGTCGCGCATTCGCTAGGGCTTCTCGGTGGACCGTCGAGCTCCTATCAAAGGGCGGAAAAAGACCCTCACGCCGGAACGGGCGGCCGAGCTGGCCGAGCGCGCCGGCGACGGTATTCCGAAAGCCGTACTTGCCCGTGACTACGGGATCAGCAGGGAGACCGTCTACCAGTACCTGCGCCACGCCAAACCGGAGTGAATCCTCTCCCCTGCCGGCGAGGTCGCTGCGGCGTAGCCGACGCGGACGTAGCTTGACGGAAGATCCATTATCGGCGTCAAAACTACGGGAGTAGCAGAAGCTGCGAGAACTCCCGCCAAGGAACCAGCCGGGCGTTCCGGCCGGGTTGCCGGCGCAAGTAAACGAACCCACCTCCTGGGACTGCTTGGTCGGGATTTAGGTGCCTTTGTCCACCAAAATCCCCGGACGGCCCCCCGCATCAACCTCGGCCTGCCGCGCCCAGGTACGCACGGTGTCCACCGGCACGCTCACGATCGTGGCCACTTCCGGATGGCCGCGTCCTTGGACCTCCTGGTGCTCCGCGCCCCGCTCCAGATACAACCGCACGGCATGCGCCTTGAATTTCTGCTCTGCGACGCAGTCAACGCGCTCTCCCCGGGGAATCATGTCAAGATGCCCGCCTGGGTTGATTCGTGGAATCATTTGGTTTTGCCCGGATGGCGGGCTGGGGTTTGGTGCCCTGTTTCGCGGTGGTCAGAGTCAGGAGTTCGGCGCTGAGTGCCTGGACCTGACGCTGGATGCCAGCCGGGTTCAGGGGCTTGTTCTCCCGCCGCAGCCGCGTCTTCACGTCCCGGGAGACGGTGCCGGTGTCGGCCAGAACGCGTTGGAACGGGGTCGCGGGCCGGTCGTATGTCTTGCTGACCTTCGCTCCGGTCCGGACCTTCGCCACGAGCTTCTGCTGCGGTGCGAAATGATTCGTCAGCAGCCGCTGGAGCGCCCAGATCCGGTTCAACAGTTCAAGTTCGGCGGCGGTGTCGTAGCGGTGGTAGCCGACGGTCTGGCGGACGATGTGCCAGTTTTTCTGCTCCACATGCGCGCCGTCATTTTTGTTCCCGGAGCGGGACCGCGTGAAGGTCAGGTTCTCCTGTTCGCACCAGCGCAGCAGCTCCCGGTTGATGAACTCCGAGCCGTTATCGGAATCGATGCCGAGGATCGGGAACGGGAACGCGGCCCTCGCGTCCTTGATGGCGGCAAAGACCCATTTCTGGGCCTTGTTCCTGACCGACCGCGTTTCTGTCCAGCCGGTGGCAATGTCGGTGATATCCAGGGTGAAGCAGAACTCGCCGCTGCTGTTGCCGCCCTCGTGGCCGACCAGATCGACCTCGACGAACCCCGGCACCGCGTCGTCCCACTCGGCCCAGGTCCGCACCCGGATGGAGTCTTTCAGCAGTGTCCCCGGCTTGGTGTGGGACCGGCCGCGGGGAGCGAGTTTTGCCCGGTCCGGCCTGAGCCGGCGGTCAATCGTCGCCGGTGCGATGCGCAGCAACTGCGCCGCCGTGGTGTCGTCGATCTGCAGCTCCTTGAACCGGCGCAGGCGTGGCACCAGATCCGGCAGCGCGGCCGCCAGCAGCCGCCCGCACGGGGTGCCCTGCACCGCCCAGCAGAACCGCAGCGCCTCGATCACCGGCTCCCCATAGAGCGGAGACCGCGGCGCCGCCGGCGGGACCGGCTTCGGCACCAGCGCCAGCCGCAACGCCTTCCGGGCATGGTCCCGGTGCCAGCCCGTCGTCGCGCACAACTCGTCCAGAACCAGTTTCTTCGCCGCCCGGTCCGAGCGGGCATAGCGGGTGGCAATCGCCTTGGTGACAGCCCTGCGTTCACTCATCGAAAGCTCCATGGCTCACCCTGCCGAAGCGGCGCACACCACCCCGGCGGACACGCCGCTACGCGGGCATTCTCAAATGATTCCTCGAATACCGCTACGGGCATCTTTGACGAGTCAACGCGGACTCTTGACGCGTGTGACAACTCACAGTACCGTTGACCCTAATCCTTTAGGTAACCCAACTAACAGAGTTGCGAAGCCTTCCCTAAACGATTAGGAAGCCTGTAAGTAATGTCGAAGAAGCCAACATTGCGGGATCTAAGCGAAGTTACGGGGCTGTCGTCCTACACGGTTTCCCGGGCACTGAGCAACGGTGCTGATGTCTCCGATGCGAGCAGGAAACTCGTATTGAAGGCCGCCAGGGAGCTTGGCTATGTCCCGAACCGTGCCGCGCAGGAGCTCCGCAAGAAAACGCGGAGCACGATCGCTGTTATCACGGCGAGTACCTCGAATTACTACTACCTCGATCTGATGAAGGGCATCCAGCGGGTCCTGGCCGGATCCAACCGCAATGCGGTTGTGGCCGACATCGCCGCAGAGGGCGTTTACACGGCCGAGGTGGAAGATGCCACCGTTCAGGATCTGATTCAGTCGCGGACGGCGGGCATCATCACGACGCTGACGCTGAGTACAGAGAACATCAAACTCCTCGAAAGCTGGGACATTCCGGTGGTGTTCGTGGACTCGGCACCGCCGGAGGATGCGACGCGCGTTCCGAGCATCCTGACGGACAACTATGCGGCGAGCATGATGGCGGGAGCCCACCTGGCCCAGCACGGGCATACGGATTGGCTTTTCCTGGCCTACCCTGGTCGCTGGTCCACCCGCGCGGAGCGGGAGCGCGGACTACAGGAAGCTGCCCTCAAACACGGGGCCCGACTCCGGGTGCTGGAGACCGAGAACGACTCCAAATCAGCGCACCGCACACTTTCTGCTTACCTTGACGCACCCGCGCGGACCCTGCCGAGGGCGATCATCGCGGGAAATAACCCCCTGCTCCACGGCGTCCTCACCGTGCTCCAGGAACGTGGAATCGCTGTCCCCGGCCAGGTGGCACTCATTGCATTCGATGAGTTCGCCTGGGCGCCGTTGTTGGATCCCCCGCTGACCGTGGTGGATGAGGACAGCGAATCGATCGGGGTTCTCGCGGCCCAGACACTGACCCGCATCCTGGACAGCCAGATTGACGCCGACCGGCGGGGTGTGCCCCCTGTGCCCGACTATCGTCCCGAGGACCGCCGGGAGGTGAGCGCCGACCTGATTGTGCGGCGGTCCTGCGGCTGCTGACCCCAGCTCCGCCAGAGCGGAGGAAGAAAGAACAGGTTCCGGACCGGTCAACAACCGGACCGACCCGAAAGTCCCGGCTCCCAGAGGGAGCCACCACAACACCATCCATTTATTTCACCGACCTGACCGGCCGCGACGGCCCAACAGGTTCCGGTTCAAAGGAGATCCGACAATGAATCAACTCGCCAAGAAGTCAGCAATCTTCGCCTCCAGCGCCGCACTGGCCGCGCTGAGCCTATCGGCCTGCAGCTCGGGCGACGCGCAGCCCGCTGCCAGTAAGCCGCAGAAGATCGAGAAGATCGGCCTGATGGTCCAGGACATGTCAAACCCGTTCTTCTCGGCCATGGACAAGGGGGTCAAGGATGCCGCGGCGAAGATCGGCGCCACCTCCAACACCCAGGACGCTCAGCTTGACCTGGCGAACCAGAATTCCCAGATCGATACGTTCATCCAGCAAGGCATGAACCTGATCGTCATCAGCGCAGTGGATGAAAACGGCATCCAGCCGGCGATCGAACGGGCGAAGCAGGCCGGCATTATTGTCATCGCCGTGGACACCCCAGCCAAAAGCGCTGATGCAGTGGTGATGACCGACGCCGTCCAGGCCGGCGAGAAGTCCTGCCAGTACCTGTTCGAGCAGATGGGCGGAAAGGGCAACGTCCTCATGGTGGACGGCACCCCGCTTCAGACGATCCGGGACCGGATCACGGGGTGCAAGAACGTCGTGAAGAAATTCCCCGACATTAAAGTTGTCGGTCAGCAGGCCTCAAAGAACGACCGTGCCTCTGGCCTGGCCGTAACCACCGACATGCTCACCGCCACCCCGGACGTCCAGGGAGTTTTCGGCATGAATGATCCTTCAGCCCTCGGTGCCGTGCTGGCGGTCCAGCAGGCCCACAAGGCGGGCACCGTAAAAGTCACCGGCGTGGACGGAAGCCCGGAGGCCGTGGCCGAACTCAAACAGGCCGGATCCCCCTTTATCGGAACTGCGACTCAGAATCCCGCCGAGATGGTCCGCAAGGCCGTCGAGATCGCGCAGAACATCGTCGATAACAAGCCCCCGACGGACACGACGGTCCTGATCCCGAGTGAGCTCGTGACCCGGGACAAGGTCAGCCAATACAAAGGCTGGTAACCGCTCCACCATCCCTTTGTGGGGTCGCCCAGCTCCTGCAGCGGCCCCACACAGCCGGACCGAAATTAGGCCACCATGACCACAACATCCGTACCCCAGCCGCTGCTGCGGCTGGAAGCCATCACCAAGCGGTTCGCCGCCACGCTCGCGCTGAACAACGTCCAATTCGACCTGCGTTCCGGCGAGGTGCATGCCCTGATGGGCGAGAACGGTGCCGGAAAATCCACCCTGATGAAGATCCTGGCCGGGAACGTCGCCCGTGATTCCGGGCGCATCCTGATGGACGGCACCGAAATCGACATCCGCTCCCCGCAGGAGGCCGTTTCCCACGGCATCGCCATCATTCACCAGGAGCTGAACACCGTTCCGGCGATGACGGTGGCCGAAAACCTGGCACTCGGACGTGAACCGGCCACTCGATTCGGGGCCCTGGACCGACGCGCCATGATCGCCCAGGCCCGGGAAAAGCTCGCCCGGGTCGGTGCACGGATCGACCCGCGCAGAGAGCTCGGCGAGCTCAGCATCGGCATGCAACAGATGGTCGAAATTGCCCGGGCCGTCAGCGAGAACGCCAAAATCCTCGTCCTAGATGAACCAACTGCTGCTCTCTCACGCACGGAAACCCTCCACCTTTTCGCGATCATCAACGAACTGCGCGCCTCCGGAGTGGGCCTCGTCTATATCTCACACCGCATGGAGGAGGTGTGGGAACTTGCCGACCGGGTCACAGTCTTCCGCGACGGGACCTACGTCGGTACGCGGGAGAAGAACGAGATCAGCCCGCCCGACGTCGTACGGATGATGGTCGGACGCGATCTCGAAGACCTGTATCACCACGACCGGCACAGCCCAGGGGACGTCATGCTGGAGGTCAAGGAGCTCACGGACGGAGCGGGCATTGGTCCGGTCAGCTTCCACGTACGCTCAGGCGAAGTGGTCGCCCTTTCCGGGCTGATCGGGGCTGGTCGGACCGAAACTGCGCGGATGATCTTCGGCGCGGACCGGCCCCGCGGCGGAACGGTCACCGTCCAAGGCAAGGTGGCATCGGCCTCAAGCCCTGCCCAGGCCATCGCCCGGGGAATCGCCATGGTCCCCGAGGACCGCAAAGACCAAGCATTGTTCGTGTCCCATACTGTCGAGGACAACATCGCGGTCAGCTCCCTGGGCAGCCACGTCAGCGCCGGGGTGCTCCAGCGCTCCAGAATCCGGGCGGCGGTGAAAAAGCAGATGGAACGCCTCCATTTGCGGCAGAACGCGCTACGGCTGCCGGTCAGCGCACTTTCGGGCGGAAACCAACAAAAAGCGGTCCTGGCCCGCTGGCTGATGCGCCAATCCAACGTGCTCATCCTCGATGAGCCCACCAGAGGTGTGGACATCGGAGCGAAGAGCGAAATCTACGAAGTCATCAATGACCTGGCCCGGGCCGGCAAGGCAATCCTGGTCATCTCATCTGATCTGCCCGAAGCGATCGGCATCAGCGACCGGCTCCTCGTGATGCGCTCCGGCCGGATCGTCCACGAACTCAACTCCCGAACCGCAAGCGAAGAGGACGTTATGTCCCACGCGACCGGTACCGCAGCACAGACAAACGGAGAATTCCATGACTAACAAGGCCCTCAACCCACAGGACGCGGACGTCCGGCCGGAGGCGGCACCACCGCCCAGCCGTGGCTTCGACTTCGGGTACTGGTGGGATCGCGTCGGCATCCTCGTCGTGTTGGTGGCACTAGTGGTGCTGATGGTTGTGATCGCGCCTAATTTCGGGAGCGTCAACAACTTGCTCAACATCGCCCGGTCCATCTCGATCAACGCCATCCTGGCTGCCGGAATGACATTCGTCATTCTCGCCGCCGGCATCGACCTATCCGTCGGCTCCATCCTGGCAGTGGCCGGCGTCGCGTCGGTCATGACCGGCATCGCGGGACTGCCTGCACCCGTCGCGATCCTCGTTGGCGTCCTCGCGGGGGCGGCCGCCGGTCTGATCAACGGCATGCTCATCGCGTACATGTCGCTGGCCGCCTTCATCGTCACCCTCGGCACCATGACATTCCTGCGCGGTGCGGCATTCACCATGACCGACGGGCAACCCATTGTCTCCAACACCCTTAATTTCCGCGATGCCGGCAACGGGTACATCGCCGGCATACCGGTCCCCGTGGTGATCATGGTCATCGTCTACGTCGTGGCGTGGTTCGTCCTGGAACGCACCCGGTATGGCCGGCACGTATACGCCGTCGGCGGCAACGCCGAGGCTGCCAGACTCGCCGGCATCAACGTCAAGCGCGTCCTCACCTCCGTATACGTCATCTCCGGGGCCTGCGCCGGACTCGCGGGCGTCATCTTCTCCGCCCGAGTGGTCTCGGCCCAGCCCACAGCCGGCACCGGCTACGAACTGGATGCCATCGCGGCGGTCGTCCTGGGTGGCACCAGTCTCGTCGGCGGGCGGGGCCGGATCTACGGCACCCTCATCGGTTCCGTCATTCTCGGCGTCCTGAGCACGGGACTGATCCTGATGAACGTCCAATTCTTCACCCAGCTGCTGATCAAAGGGCTCGTCATCATCCTGGCAGTGATCATCGACAGCCTGAAGCAACGCACACTCCGCATGCCGTGGTCCCGGGCCGTCGCCGCCCAGACGCCCGCGTAAACATACTGCCGAAGCCTGCCCGACCCGACCAGCCCGCCCAAGAACCCGGAACAGCCGGACAGGCAACACTCCCCCAATCGAGAGGAAATCCCGTGGCATTGCCCACCATTGTCCTGAAGGACACGCTTCCCGGACGCCGGATCAACGAACCGGTAACCTTCACCGTCGACGCCGAACTAACGGAAAACCTCTGGACGGCGACCACCAACGCCGGAGAGACCCTTATGTGCCAGCGGCTACACGCGCAGCCCGTGGCGGGGAAGACCAGCTTCATCACCGTCGTGTCCTTTGAAGGCAGCGTGGAACTCGCCCTGGAAGCGCCGGCAACGGGACACGTCGAAGGAATCACCGAACGGGAACCTGTTGAACCTGACGCCTTTGTACGGCTCGACACCGGATACTTCGACCTCGAAATGTGCTCGGGCACAGCCGAGGGCACCGGATCCTCAAAGTGGGGACTGCGCCACTTCGCCACCCTGAAAGAAGGCATCGACCTGCTCCCCTCAGGCAACAACGCCATCGGAGGCTTCTACGGCCCCTTCTTCACCCCGGAAAACGGCCTCATCAACCCGCCCGAGCACACCACCGTCGAAATCGAAACGCTCGAGTACGGCCCCGTTCTGCATCATTACCGGATGAACGGGACAATCCCGGACGGCTTGCTCGACGAACTCAAGGGCAAGACGTTCTCCATAGACTGGAAATTCACCTACGGCACCCCCCACTTCACGCGCAGCTACCGGATCGATGACTTCCAGACCGTCATCAATGGCCGTTCAATAACGAACAAGATCACTGTCGGCGATGAATTTGAGGCCGGCCAGGGCGACGTGGTCTTCGACCGCTTCGAAGCATACGGCGGCACCCGCTACCGGTCCGGGGATCCGTACGCGGCTGAACTCGCCACAATGGTGGACGAAACCATCGCTGCCTCCACCTCTGACACCGCGAAGTTCGAAGAATTCCGCCGCCAACTCAGCGGCAATATTGAAGCAGCCCACTGGGACCTCTACTGGCGGCTGTTCTGCAGCTGGGAAGGCGCGCTCGACAACGACGAGATCCGCGAACGGCTGGCCCGGGTACGGGCCAGTTCACACGTGCTCGCGGATCTGCCGGACCGCCAATGGACCATCGCGCGCGAGCCCGTCGATGTCTCCAGCGTGGCGCACGAAACGATCTTCCCTGGACCTGCCTCTAAAACGGCAGAATTCCATTCGACACTCGGCAGGGCCATGATCTGGTGGACCTCCCAACCATCGGGAGCCTTCCAGATCGTGCAACGGCGCCAGTCCGGCTGGGTTAACTGGGGCACCAACGGTGAAAACGAGTGCCCCGAACTCCCCGTCGGCGTCCAGATCAAAACGGCCTACGGCGCGTTCGCCGACACCTGGCAGCACGTCGCCGACCAGCTCGAGACCCCGCCGGCAGTCCAGTCGGCGTGAGCACCAGCGATGGCTCCCTCCAATGTCGTTCCGCCCGTGAACGGTCTGGCTGGCTGGCCCAGCCGAAGGATTAGTTAGCTGGCATACAGGCCGTAGCAGGCTGCCCATTCACGCCGAATTGCCACTCGTTCCGAGGGGCACCGCCAGACCTAGCCCGCTGGGAAACCCCTCATCTCCTCCCCGCCTCCCGTCCCGGGTGCCCAAAAAAGGCCCCCGGGCGGCTCCAGAAAGGCCCTCCATGCTTAGAACCCATTGCAGCGACTCCGTCACGGCCCCGGACGTCATCGTCGTCGGCGAAGCCTTAGTCGACATCGTTACTTCCGCCCAATGTACCGTTGAGCACCCGGGCGGATCACCGGCCAACGTCGCCTACGGACTGGGGCGCCTCGGTGTCAGTACCGCCCTCCTGACGGCGCTCGGCAACGACGAACGCGGCCGGGCAATAGAGGCACACCTCGAAAACGCCGGCGTCATGCTCGTTCCCGGCTCCAAGTCCCAGGGCCGTACAGCCACCGCAACCGCCACCCTCGCCGCCGACGGCTCCGCCCGCTATGACTTCGACATCCACTGGGAACTGCCGCCCATAGCCCCGGCCCGCCTTCCCAAGGTGCTCCACACGGGCTCGATCGCGACCTTCCTTGCTCCAGGAGCAGCTGCCGTCAAAGCATTGCTGGAACAGGCCCACCGCGAATGCATGGTCACCTACGATCCGAACATCCGGCCGGCGCTGCTGGGCAGTCATGCCGAGGCCAGATCCATCTTTGAAGAGCTCGTCCCGCTAACCGACGTGGTCAAGCTCAGCGATGACGACGCTCATTGGCTCTACCCGGAGCTGCAGCTCGAGGACACCGCCGCACGGCTCCTCGGACTCGGCACAGATCTAGCGGTGGTCACCAGGGGCTCCGAGGGCTCGTTGCTGGCTACCCCGGCCACACAACTGCATCTACCCGCCATCAGATCCGAAGTGGCGGACACGATCGGCGCTGGGGATGCTTACATGGCAGCCCTGATATACGGCCTGTTGGCACGCGGAACGGACGGACTCGCACCAGCCGTACTGGAAGCCATAGGCCTCACGGCGACCAAGGCCGCAGCCATCACCGTCCGCCGGCCCGGCGCCAACCCGCCCACAATGGTAGAGCTGCTCGCGGACCTGCCGGAATTGGCGACATCCACCGCAGTCGCGGATGCCTAGATAGGGATGCAATCCACGGTCACCTACTCCCTACAGGTGGATGTTCGGGCAGGGTGATCCTGGCCTGCTGCAGAAGGTGCCTGGTCCCGGTCCTCGTCCAACCCAGCGCAGGAGGACGCCACTGCCTGCACACCCACCCCCGACGCGACTTCAAGAATCTTCGCAACGTTCTGGATTTTGAACCCGACAGCCGCGTTTACCTCCGTTGAACCGATCTTGATCCCCCGGCTCACCGGCCCGACACGAACCACCCGTCGTAGCGAACTCCGCTGCCTCAACAGCCATAAGGACCGCATCTCACTCCCCCGCGCCCTCCACGCTTGGGCGTGCCGATCCTCACAAAAATAACGATTAGGTAACGTGATTGCGTCAACGCGTTTGACGTCCCTACCGTCGACATCAATCGTTTGACTTCAATCGTTTGACGGAGGTGCCCATGCTGACCATGAGAGACATCGCCACGCATGTCGGCGTCTCTGTATCGACTGTCTCGCTGGTCTTGAATGACCGCGACGGGGGACGGGTGAGAGCCGACGTCGCCCAGCGCATCCGCCAGGTAGCGGACGAACTAGGGTACGTGCCCAACTTGCTGGCACGCGGGTTGAAGACCCGGCAGACCCGGACCATCGGGCTCTTGTCCGATCGCGTGGCGTCCATCCCGTTTGGTGGCCAAATGCTTGCCGGTGCGCAGGTCGCAGCCGCCGAGGAGGGATTTCTCCTTATGCTGATCGACACTGCCGGCAACCACGAACTGGATAGTCCTGCGGTCAAGGCACTCCTGCAACGCAACATTGAGGGGTTTATCGTCGCAGCCGAGTTTCATCGTGACGTCGATCTGCCCCTCGTTCCTGCTTCCGTGCCCACTGTTGTCCTCAACGGACGGCCGAGGAACGGCGACAGCACTGTCGACTGGGTGGTCCCCGACGAGGTGGGGGGCGCCTTCGCAGCGACGCAATATCTGATTCAGGCGGGACATCGTCGGATCGCCTTCTGCAATGTGTCCAGTTCGGAGTTTGTGGCTAGATCGCTCCGGCTGGCCGGGTACGAGGCGGCTCTTTCGGAATCCGGGATCCCGGTGGACCCCTCACTCATCGTGGAGGCCGCAGAACCGAGCGCGGCCGCGGGTCGGCTACCGGCGTTGGAAATTCTTCAACGCTCAGACCGTCCTACGGCGGTGTTTTGCTTCTCCGACCAGATCGCCTTCGGGTTCTATCAGGCAGCTCACCAGCTTGGACTCCAGATCCCGGATGATCTGTCCATCGTCGGATTCGATAACCGGCAGTACGTCGCCGACAGTCTCCTGCCGGGTCTAACCACCATCCAGCTACCGCACCGCGAGATGGGAGCATGGGCGGCCAAACAGGCCATAGCCCGCACTCGCGCGGGCTCGGACCAGGCACCAGCCCACCGGCTAATGCCTTGCCCGGTAATCGAACGAGACTCCGTTGGCCCCGCAACCGCACATATAGGCAGGGGCGGTTCGATGCCGTAGCGGCGGCACCTGGAAAAGCACGCCTCAAATGGCCTGACGGAATCGACGGAACGAGAACAGGGAACGACTCGACTTCGGTTCCCCCTGCCCAAAAGACCCCGAAACCAGCGAAATGCCCAATCCCCCCTCGGCCCACCGAGGCAACACAACAAAGGAGCTAGTAAGTGAAAGCAGGAATGAAAGGCGCGACGAGGAAAGCCTGTGCGGTCCTAACGGCCGCTGTCCTCACCGCAGTAGGGCTTGCCGGCTGCGGCAGCAGCAGCGGGAGCTCAGGCAGCGATGCCGGCAAGACCTTCACCATCCTTCAATATGAGGACCCCACGACTCCCCAGGGCCAAGGCTGGCAGAAGGCGTTGGAGATCTTCAAGGCCAAACACCCGGATGTCAAGGTCAACTTCCAGCAAACGAGCTTCGATGCGCTTCGCCAGAACGCCAAGATCACCCTTTCGGGCAACGACGTTCCCGACGTGATTGAGTTCAACAAGGGCAACGCCGACGGCGGACAGCTCGCCGCCCAAGGACTGCTCGACCCGCTCAACGACCAGGTCACCAAGTATGGCTGGGACAAGAAGGTGACGGGCTCGATGGCGGCCTTCGCCAAATATGACCAGGACGGCCGCGCCGGTTCCGGCGATTGGTACGGCATCCCGAACATCGGCGAGTACGTGATGTTCTACTACAACAAAGAGAAATTCCAGAAGGCCGGGATCACCAACTTGCCCACAACGATGGCGGAGTTCGAAACCGCCATGGACAAGCTCAAAGCCAGCGGCGAGGTTCCGATCTCGAGCTCGGCGAGCACCAGCCAGGGATTCAACCAGATGTGGGTTTGGTACTCACTGGTCTCTGCTGCTGCCACCCGGCAACAGATCGACGACTTCATGTTCATCAAGAACTCCGTCGACTTCCACTCCGGGCCCTGGGCTGAAGCCACCAAAAAGTTCCAGGACTGGATCGACAAGGGATATGTGGGCGACAAGCTTGGAGGCCTGTCATTCGAACAGGCCACCGTTAACTTCCTCAGCGGCAACGCCGCGACGCTGCCTTGGAACAACGGACAGTTTGCCCGGATTCGCAAGGACGCGAAATTCGACTGGGGGTACTTCACCATGCCAGGGGCGAACCTGACGATGGGTTCCTCCGGCCACTTGTGGGGAGTCCCGTCCAAAGCAAAGAACAAGGATCTCGCCTACGACTGGATCGACACGACCCTCAGCCCCGAGGTTCAGAACACTATCGGACAGCTGGGAGGTCTGCCCCTCGCGGGCGATGCCAACAAGATCACGGACGCGACAACTCGCGCATTCACTGAGCGGTTCAACCAGCTTGTCGCGGCAGACACTTTGTCCTTCTACCCGGACTACCCGGTTCCCGGCTTCCTGGACTTCATTCAGAACCACATGCAGGCGATGTCGAACCGCAACGAGACAGCAGACCAATACATGACGGCGCTGCAGAAGTTCTACGACGACGGCACGAAACGCTGACTCGTCCGACTTCGAAAGAGGCCGGGGGCGCCATGGATGCGGCGTCCCCGGCCTTGCCAAACAGAAAGAGAGTGTGACGGACAATGGCAGTCCTAGTCCCCACGCGGCCCCCTGCGCGAGAAAATCCCCGGCGCTCTGCCTCGTACTGGTGGTACCTCCTCCCCATCAGCGTAGGTTTCACGGCAGTCGTCGCGGTTCCCTTCGTAATGAACGTCGTTTTTAGCCTCTTCAAGTGGAAGGGCGGATCAGCGCCGTTCCGCTGGTACGGAATCGGCAATTATGTCGACCTCCTCCATGACGAGAACTTCTGGCTGTCGTTCAAGAACTCGCTGTTCATGGTCGTGGCGATCGTCGTCGTCCCGACTCTGATCGGCCTCCTGCTGGCCGCGATGCTGTTCGACTACCTCGGAAAGAAGTTCGGAAGCCGGACCGCCGCGTTCCTACGCGCCACCTACTACCTGCCCCAGATCCTGCCCATCGCTGTCGCCGGGTTCATCTGGAGCTGGATCCTGGATCCTAGCCGCGGGTCCATCAACACCTTCCTGAAAACTGCCGGCGTCACGGATCCGCCCGACTGGCTGGGTGACCCGAATCTGGCACTGTATGCGGTCATGCTCATGCTGGGCTGGCTGCAGATCGGCTACCCCGTGGTTATTTTCATGGCCGCACTCTCTCGGGTTGACCCCGAACTCTACGAAGCCGCCGCGCTCGACGGCGCGGGTTGGTGGCGGCGGTTTGCCGCGATCACTGTGCCGACGATCCGGCCAGAGGTCTTCATCGTCGTCCTGACGGCGACCGTGGCCGCACTAAAAGTCTTCGCACCCATCCTGATCCTCACCGGCGGCGGACCTGAGGGCTCGACCGTCGTGCCCTCCTACTACGCATACCGAAACTTCTTCGAGCTCTCTCAAGTGGGCTACGGCTCCACCATCGCCACCGTCATGTCGTTCGTGATCTTCATCGTGGCCGCCGCGATGCTGATCTGGCAGCGGCGCTCCGAAAACGACCAAAGAGTAGGCTGACATGAGCCTTCAAGTTGACCCAATCTACGAGACTGCCAAGGCAGAACCGCCCACCCCCGCTAGTCAGAGACGGCACCGCCGGCCCTCGACGATGCGATGGCTGATCTTGGCCATCGCATCGTTGATCGCCGCCATTATGCTCTCACCGTTCCTGCTCATGGTGCTGAACGCCTTCAAATCCGGCGCCGACTACTCGGCGAACGGGCCACTGTCCTGGCCGGAATTCTTCAGTGTCGACGCCTTCTACAACTACCTGTCGATCGTCAACTTCCCCGTCGCCTTGTGGAACTCGATTCTCATCTCGACCGCGGTGGCATTCCTCGGTACCGCGCTAGGGCTGATCAGCGCGTACGCGATCGGCATCGGCCGGGTGAAGGGAAGCGGACTCATTCTGGCCTTGCTGCTCCTGTCGACGATGCTTCCCCACGAAGCCTTGATCTACCCACTGTTCTACGGAGCGCAAGCAACCCACACCTTCAATACCGTGTGGTCGGTGATCATTGTCTTTACGGTCCTACAGGCCGCGTTTGGCACCTACCTTCTTGCCAGCGTGATGGCCACCGTACCCAAGGAGCTCCTCGAGGCGGCTGCCATCGACGGCGCGACCCGCTGGCAGATACTCCGGCGGATCCTCCTCCCAGTGCTTACACCGACGCTATCGGTACTCATCGTCTTCTTCTTCATCTGGACCTGGAACGAGTTCTACATCCCGGTCGTATTGCTCGCCGATCAATCCTCCCAGACCGTGCCGATTGCCCTGTCGACGCTCCGCGGACAACACAACATCGACGTCACCGTGCTGAACGCCGGATCGCTGTTGTCCCTGCTTCCCACGCTCATCTTCTTCCTGATCTTCCAGCGAACCCTCAGCCACGGGGTAACCGCGGGAGCCGTCAAATAGCCGGCAACCAGAACCGAAAGTCACTAGGTCATCAGCCATCACCATCGGTGTGGTTGAGCCATGCCCAAACAATAATCCGAAGGGACACCAATCTTGTTCACCACGTGGAGCACTCTGAGCTCAAACCCCGGCCTGCGCAGCCGATCGATCAACGCCGAAAACCCGACAGGGCAGGCCGGCAAAGCGGCCCAGACAGCATCCAACCTCGGACCCGGACGTAAGGGAACGGCGTACCTGCCCCTTCCCGCCGGTGAAACCCTCACCTTGGCAGACATCGACGGACCTGGAGTGATCCGCCACATCTGGATCACAGTCGCTGACCGCACGGAAAGTGGCCCCTTCGTCCTGCGGGACCTAGTGCTCAGGGCCTATTGGGACGGGTCCGAGTCGCCCTCGGTCGAAGTGCCGCTTGGGGACTTCTTCTGCAACGGATTCGCCACCCGCGCGTTGGTCAACTCCATCCCGATCGTGGTCGCCCCGACTGGCGGCATGAACTGCTACTTCCCGATGCCCTTCCGCTCCGGCGCCCGGCTTACCCTGGAAAGCCAGCACGGCGGCGACCTCCCCCACATCTTCTTCCAGATCGACTACACCACCGGCGACGACCTTGGCACGGATGTCGGCTACTTCCACGCCCAGTGGCGCCGGTCGAACGGGACAACCCCGCTAGGAACCGACCACGTCATCCTCGACGGAGTGTCCGGGCGGGGGACCTACGTCGGCACCTACGTGGCCCTCACCTCCCTGCACCGCTACTGGTGGGGCGAAGGCGAGGTCAAGTTCTACGTCGACAGCGACAAGGACCACCCGACGCTGTGCAGCACAGGCCTTGAGGACTACGCCGGAGGGGCCTGGGCATTTCAAGACGAACTGCGAACCGAGCCCGAACCGGAGATCCTCACCTTCAGCGCACCCTATTTCGGCTACCCGTACCACTCGGCAAAAGACACGACGAAAGCCTCACCGTTCTCTACCGAGATGCCCCCCATGCACGGGCTGTATCGCTGGCACCTGCCCGACCCGATCTACTTCGACGACAAGCTCAAGGTCACCCTGCAACAGATCGGCGCCTGGGACCACGGCCTCTTCGAACGACAAGACGACATCTGCACAACCGCTTACTGGTACCAATCGTCCCCCGCGCGGTCCCTCCCAAGCCTTCCTGCCGCAACGGAAAGATGGCCGAGGTAGCGGAGCCAGCGGATGGTCCGGGTTGTGAACGTGTCGCTGCTTTGAGCATGAGCCTTCACCGGACTGTGGAAATAGGGGACGTCCAGTTCTGGACGCAAGGCCGCAACCCGGGGAATGGGCACTGTGAGGATGAGGCCGTTATTCCACAGTTCCGCAACCCTGGACTCCAACTCCACACAGAGTCTCGTTCCCGACTAACCAAGACCCTCCGGCGACTAATGGGCTGTGCCAGCATTAGCCAATGAGATCCTTGACCCGGTGGCTCACAATCCTCGGCGTCAGAACGCGATCCTTGGGGCCAACGTGGGCTGGGCGGTTTACCGTCCAGCCCACGAAGGCGTTCTATCAGCGATTTGTGGTCACCGGCCCGGTCAGGGGGGTGGTCAGCCGACCTCGTGGTTCGTCGAGCCAGCGGGGATACCTGGTACGTCGGTCGTTCGGGCGCTGAACGGCCCTGCCGATCCCGTCGTAATAGCTGGGACTCTTGGGTGCCCACGCGCTCGGGGGAACATCACCGGACAGTTGATCTCTGTAGTGGTGGTGCCGACGCGGAAACCGAGGGCCCAGCGATCTTCGGATGATTGGGCACGAAGAAGTTCCCCGGTCTTTCGTCAAACCGATGTCATTCTGCCGGTGCAGAATTCACTGAGCAGTTGGAGTACACCCCCAGCCTGACGGTTCGGGGCCTGGACGTCTTGACTTCCTTCTGGGACGGGCCTAGAACTCAACCTGACAGGAGGAGGGTTGGAGGTGCCGGTGGCTGGGCAGCGGATCGGGTACGTGCGGGTCAGCACGCTGGACCAGAACGAGAAACGCCAGCTCGAAGGCCAGGTTCTGGACCGGGTGTTCACGGACAAGGCCTCCGGCAGGGACACCGCCCGGCCCCAGCTGACGGAATTGCTGCGGTTTGCCCGCGACGGGGACACCGTGGTGGTGCACAGCATGGACCGGCTCGCCCGGAACCTGGATGACTTACGCGCCCTCGTCCAGGGCCTGACCCGTAAAGGGGTGCGGGTGGAGTTCGTCAAAGAGAGTCTGGTCTTCACCGGTGAGGACTCCCCCATGGCCAACCTTATGCTTTCCGTCATGGGAGCCTTCGCCGAATTCGAACGCTCCCTCATCAGGGAACGCCAGCGGGAAGGCATCGCCCTGGCACAGCAGCGCGGCGCCTATAAAGGGCGGAAAAAGACCCTCCCACCGGAACGGGCGGCAGAGCTGGTCCAGCGCGCCGGTAGCGGTGTCCCGAAAGCCGTCCTTGCCCGTGAGGACGGGATCAGCCGCGAAGCCGTGTAGCAGTTCCTCCGCTACGCCAAGCTGGGGTGAATCCCTCCCCCGCCGGCATAGACGTAATGCGACAAAAAAGCCGCGCGACAACCTGACGAAAGGTCCATTATCGGCGATTGAATAAAGGCCAGCTCCAACCGTAGTCGGCCCCTCACCGCGTCAGGGCTTGTGGCAGCAGGACGCTGGCCGTGCCATCGGTCTGGAGCCTGCGGATGCGGGCGCAAATGCTGCTTTGCCTAAACGAGAAGCAGCTCTAGCTGTTCGGCGATGTCCAGCGCGTGGAGTTCCAGGCCGGGACCGGTCACAATCTGGATGGATAGTGGGAGCCCGTCGGATGACATGGCAACGGGAATCGAGACTACGGGGCAGCCGGTGAGTGTTACTGCCCGGCAGTGCCCCATGATTTCCCAGCCCTGGGCGGACGTTCCGTCGACGTCCAGCAGCCCATCCGTATCGGCGGCAGGGCCGCCCGCTACTGGCAGTATGAGGGCGTCGACCGCCGCAAGTTCTTCCTGCGCAGCCCTTCGCGCCGCCTCGGCCGCTCTCCAGGCGTGCCGCACTTCGGCCGGACTGGAGAGGAATGTCGAGCGGACGGCGTGCAGGTTCGACGGACAGATGCGGTGTTCCCGGCCCCTGATTGCGGCGGCATGTTCTTGCATAGGGTCCACTGCTCTCAGACGGTCGTAGGCCGGCAGGCAGCCGCTTAGCGCTTCTGGTTCTTCACGGATCGCACTCCCGTCCGCGAGCAGTTTCGCCGCGACTTGTTCCATCATGACCCTAACCTCCCTGCGGACACGGCCGAACCTGCTTCCATCGGTCCACAAAAGCCGCATGGGGCGGTTCCCTGGCCGGGCCCGGGCGCCATCGTAACCGACAGACTGGGGCGGTTCTGCAGTAGGGGTATCCGACTGGTCCCTCATAATTTGGAAGGCGGTGCGGAGGTCGCGCACGGACCGGGCCATGGGGCCAATGGTCTGAAAGGTGCCCTGCACTCCGCTGCCGGTAGCCGGAATAATGCCATCGTCGCCGAAAGACCCATCGGCCCCGGGAACCTGCCCCTCGACGGGAAGGCTGCCCAGCCCCGGACGCAATGCTGCTATTCCAACGCACTGGGCGGGCCATCTGAGGGAACCGCCGTAATCGGATCCGATCCCCAGAGCCGAGATTCCTGCAGCCAGGGAGGCCGCCTCGCCCCCGCTGGAACCGCCCGGGGTGGCCGACGGAAACCGCGGATTGGTCGTCCGGCCCCCTAAGTGACTGTCACAGCTGGGCCCGAACGCGAACTCGGGACAATTGGTTTTGCCGATCAGGATCGCGTCGGCGTCCAGCAGACGCTGCACGGCCGGCGCAGTCGTCGTCGCTATCCTGTCTGCGAACGCCAGGCTGGCGGCGGTAACCGGCAACCCGGCAACTGCAATAACATCCTTGACGCTTAGCGGCACTCCGGCCAGTGGCCCCAGTTCTTCGCGGGCAGCACCGCGTTTGTCGAGTGCGGCGGCCGCCTCGGCGGCACGGTCCCAGTCTTCTGTAATGAATGCGTTGGCAGTCTTACCTGCAGCCGATTCCGCCCGCGCGCGGGCCTGGGCCAAGACGTCGACGGCGCTGCGGCGGCCGGTGCGGACTTTCCCAGCGATGCCGGTTGCATCGTCCAGGCCGAAGTTGAGCCTGCGCAACAACGAAGTGCTCACGAAATACGTCCTTCTCTTGCTCGGTACCCGGGAATGGGATGGCGGATCTGCCCCCAACACTAAAACGACTCAACCTAAAGATCAGGCAATATCCCTGGTTCTGGCCTTACCTAGACCGAACGGCTCTTGGTTGGCTAGGCGGCTGAAACTCTCAATCACGCTGGAGGGCCTGAGCCCGGTGCAAACCGTGCTCAGGCCCTAGCGGCACAGGCTCTTACCGTTCCAGTCAAACTTCTGGGAACCATCTGAGAGATCTTTCCCTATTTGGCGTTTGGGCTCCTTCGGGGGCACATAGCTCCGGAGACGTTCAGCCGATAATCGGAGGGAGGGAAGGGTGACCCGGAACAGAACCATGGAACGGGATGCAAGAGCGGTATCCAGGCGGTGGTGGCATGGTTACGGACGCGCCAACGACTGGGACGGTTCGGGAATCTGTTCGATCCGGCCCAGCACCACGATGTACGAGAGTATCCCGATCGCTGTGACGAGACCGGCGATCATGAACGCGCCCGCAAAACTTCCGGTGGCCTCGACGACGAGACCGGTGACGATCGGCGCGGTCAGTCCGAGAAGATTTGCCGCCCCGTTGACAATGCCGCCTAATGAAGCCACCGATCCTCGAGGCGCGATGAGGGTGATAATGCTTTGACCCGTTGGAGCGTTGACAGCCAGCCCGGCAGCCCCGATCGAAAGATATATCATCACGGCAACGATGTCGTGGGTAGTCACGGTTCCCGCGACGCCCAGCGCACCAACCATGCTGAGGACCAGGAAGGCACGCCTGGTTTTCGTGGGGTCAAATCCACGCCGGATAAGATGATCCATCAGCCACCCGGCAATAGCAAGCTCGGCAACCACGGCTACAAGCCAAGGAACCACAGAGTATATTCCGCTACTCAGGACGCTCATACCTTGCGACTTTTCCAAGTACGAGGGCAGCCATGACAGCAGAAGGTAATAGACATACACGTAGCTTGCGTAGCCAATGGCCAATCCCCAGGTCTTGCGGCGACGCAGCAGGTAGCTGACGTTCGACCACGGGGATTCGGACGGGGACGTCTCCTGCTGGGCGCCTCCCTCAAGGATGTATTCATGTTCCGCTGCGGATAGCTTGGCTGCTCGGCGGGCCTCCGCGGGGTTGCGGTAGATGACCCAGAACGCGACCGTGTAGGCCAGACTGACGACCCCGGTCAGGACGAATGCGGACTGCCAGCCAAAAACGGAAACCACATAGGCCATGACGGGCAGGCCCAAGACGTTCGAGGCCCTCGAAGACGCATCGAGGAGGCTGATGCATCTGCCGCGCTCACGAGCCGGGAACCAATATCCCATGGCCTTCCAGGATGCCGGCCACGCGGGGGCTTCGCCAATCCCCAAGAGTAGCCGCGAAACCAACAAGAGCCCGAGGCCGCCGCTTATCGCGGTAACGAAAGAGGAGACGGTCCACAAAGCTACGGCGATCCGCATCACCCACGGCACGCCTATGCGGTCGATCAGGTAGCCAATCGGTAACTGCAGAACTGTGTAAGTCCACAGGTAGGCCGACAGGAGCAGTCCAAGCTCTCCCGGGGAAAGGTGCAGAGATTCACTGAGCGGGCTGGCAGCAATGGAAATGTTGACTCTGTCGATGTAATTGACGAAAGCGCCCACAGCCAGAAGGCCGCCGATCCCCCACCGGTAACGGTTGCCTCGGCCCAGGGTGGCTGTGGGGGAAGGGTGGGTGGTAGCAGTCTTGGCTTCAGCGTTCATTGCCGCTCCCCCTCGTCGATGATGTGAACCAGGGGCGCGCCGGCCGGTTGCTGTTCTGACATGGAAGTCTCCTCGAGAAAGTGGACGTCGTTTTCGCTAGTGCCCCCGCTGATGTCCGCAATTGCGTCGTGCGGCATCGGTAATCGGAGGATGTGCGGAGATGGATGTGGCGTCAATTCCAGGCACTTGGCCTAGACAGACGATCTTGGTCTTCGTGGAGCGTGAGGGCCCGCCCGTCGTCCGAAAGCATCATTGCTCGGCTCTGAGCGTTCACCTAATTCTCCTTGTTTCAATGCTCCTGGAATCTCGCAGTTCGAAATACGGTACCCAGTTCCAAATAAGGTACGGGCCTTTTTGCTGCAAAACAAGCTTTTTTTGTGCTTTGTGTCACTGGTGCGTAAAACGTGCGGCCGACCTGAGGCAGCCCGAGAAAGGAATGGACGCGGCGCCGCTGCTACATACTGCCAGACGGAGAGGACGGTCCCTGCGTCGTCGCCCAGCGGCGGTTGATGCTGAAATTGAGGCTTTACGGGCCGGCGTGCAGCGAGCTAAGCCGGCAGGCGCTTTGCCTTGGTAGGTGTCAGGCGCGGAAGCTGTGGGTTTTGCCCGTGGGCCTGGGCTAGGTCGGCGATGACCAGAGTGGCAGCTTCGCGAACCGCCGAAAGTGTTTCTTCCATCGCGGCCGCGGGGCCGACCGTCTCCACAAGGCTGCGGGCCCGAATCGGGGCGGCGAATCCGGGAGCGACACTGCCCACCACCGCCGCAATGGAAACACCTCGCATGCGGGCTGTTGCGGCGACTCCTCCCACCACTTTTCCCTTGAAGGACTGGGAATCCAAGAGTCCTTCGCCGGTCAGCACAATATCGGCCCTTTCAATCGCGGCATCCAAGTTCAGCATGCCCGCGACGTAGTCAAATCCGCGGTGCAGGGTCCCTCCGGCGGCAAGCAACGCGCCGGCCAGGCCGCCAGCTGCCCCGGAGCCAACCATATTGCTGACGTTGACTCCGAACCTGTCCAGATACTCAGCTTCGAGATCTTCAAGCCGCTCAGTCAACTCAGCGACCTGCTCGGGAGATGCGCCCTTTTGCGGCCCGAAGTCTCGCGCTGCATCCTTGAACCGCGTCTCCACATCGCAGACCACAATCAGCTCGGCACCGCCGGGGATCGCGCCCATTTCATTTAGTGCCCCCAGTCCTCCGTCGGTGGTGGCGGAGCCTCCCATGGTGACGATGACCGTACGGGCGCGGCGTTCGAAGGCTTCCCTAATGAGCTCACCGGTGCCGGCGGATGTGGCCGTCAGGGGGTCGTTGATTCCGCCCGGCAGCAGGGCCAGGCCGGAGGCGCGGGCCATTTCGATAACGGCCGTCCCCTCCGAGAGGCGCCAGTGCGCTTCCCGGGGTATGCCGTCGGGGCCGGTGACCATGGAAACTTCCGTCGCGCCCCCCAGTGCCTCCAACGTGCCTTCTCCCCCGTCGGCCATCGGCAGAGTCTCCGCCACATGGCCCAGATCCCGTGCGGCCATCGCTATCGTGTCGGCCACCTCGGCCGCGGTTGCGGTTCCGCGAAACTTATCCGGTGCTGCCAAGATCCTCATGCTCGTGCTCCTTATCAATACAAAAAAGGGGTTGTACAAGATCCGACATGACGGTACCTTATTTAGAACTTAGTCCGTATATATGAACCGGACGGGTCCACGAGGTTTTACCCAAGGAGAATCAGATGACCGCTCAGAGTCGAGCAATGGTGCTTTCAGCTTTCGAACAGCCCTTTGAAATGAGAAGTTTCGACATCCCGGAACCAGGTGAGAACGCCGCTGTTGTTGACGTTGAGTACGCAGGGATCTGCGGCACTGATGTGCACCTGCAGGCCGGCCGCTTGCCCATTCCGACCCCGGTCGTCCTGGGGCACGAAGCAGTGGGACGTATCGCTGCTCTCGGCAAGGGTCTCACTCACGACGTTCTCGGGAATCCGCTTGCAGTAGGCGACGCCGTCGCCTGGCAGAACAGCGTGGCATGTGGCAGGTGCAGGTACTGCCTCGTTGAACAGCAGCCGACCCTCTGCACCGGGTCACGGCGGATCTACGGCATCAACCAGCGCGCCGACACGTTTCCCCATCTTTCCGGTGGGTGGGCGGACTCCATGTACCTGCAGCCTGGAACCACCCTTGTGAAGCTTCCTGACGGGATCACCCCTCGGGATGTCATCCCCCTCGGCTGCGCCGGCCCGACAGCGGTCCACGGCGTCCTGTATGAAACAAAAATCAGCTTCGGGGACATCGTAGTAATCCAGGGCAGCGGGCCCGTGGGCGTTGCCGCCGCGATTTACGCCCAGCTATCGGGCGCAGCAAAGGTCATCATCGTGGGCGGTCCTGCTTCGAGGCTGGAAATCACTGCCAAACTTGGCGTCGGACACGAGCACTTCGACGTGATGGACGGAACCAGCACGGAGGACCGCATCGCCGCCGTCAAGGCCCTTACCCCCCACAGCCAGGGCGCAGACGTAGTTATTGAATGCGCGGGCATCCCTTCGGCGGTGGCCGAGGGCATCGAAATGGTCCGTCCGGGCGGACAGTATTGCGTGGTGGGGCAATACACGGACCACGGCACGACTCCCATCAACCCGCACTACATCACCCGAAAGCAGTTAACCGTTCAGGGATCCTGGGGCTTTTCTCCGCAGCACTACATTCGTTATATCCAGACCCTCCCCCGGCTGCTCGCCGAGTTCGATCTTGCTGCGCTTCTCTCCGAATACCCCCTCGAGCAGGCAAATGAAGCAGTCGCCGACGTCAAGGCCGGCTCTGTGATGAAAGCGGTCCTACGGCCGGCATCGGCAGGTATCTGAGATGACGGCCGAGTGTCTTGTATATGACCGGGTCCCCGAGATCCCCGCCGACCTTCTTGCGCGTTGCGCGAATCTGCCGACCGCCGCGTTTTCGGACGCCATGCAGCGCTTCGGCGGGGCAGTCGGGCTCGCCCCTGTCGCCTCGAACGCTGCAGCCGGCAAGACGGTGCGCATGGTCGGGCGCGCACTGACTGTGCAGACGCGTCCGGGCGACAACCTGGTGGTCCACAAGGCTGTCGACATGGCGGAGCAGGGTGACGTGCTGGTGGTCGATGCCGGCGGGCAAACAGACCGCGCGATCATCGGAGGACTTCTGGGCAGCTATGCGCAGAACAGGGCAATAGCAGGGATCGTGCTCGACGGCGCCGTCCGCGATCTCTCCGAGCTTGCCGGACTCGACATCCCGATCTTTGCCCGCGGAGTCTCCCACCTGGGCCCATACAAGGACGGGCCCGGACTGATTAGGGGAAACGTTGCAATAGGAGGCACGGCAGTCAGCCAGGGAGACCTGGTGGTTGGCGATGAAGACGGGATCGTCTTTGTACCCCGCCATCGTATCGCCGACGTCGTTGCAGCGGCCGAGGCCGTTGTTGAACGTGAACGAATCACCACCCTGGCCATCAATGATGACAGCTGGGACCGCAGTTGGGTTGATGCCGGGCTGACTGTTCAGCGCGTGAGCAGATAAGTACCGGCCCGAAGAACACCTCAGAATTCACAAGGAGCAGAACACCATGCTTGATCAGCAGACGCTTGAGTACCCGCACGGGGTCAATTTCATCAACAACGCCTGGGTCCCGAGTTCCGGTGAGGGAGTAGAGACCCTGAACCCGGCCGACAAGGACGATATCGTCGGCATTGTTCCGGATTCGACCCCCGAGGACGTCGACGCCGCCATCACTGCCGCCGAGCGCGCTCTTCCCGGCTGGGCCGGAACTCCCGGACCGGTACGGGGCGACATTCTCCGCCGCTGGAGCGACCTTATCGGAGAGAATCTCGAAGACCTCGCCCGGCTGATGACTCGGGAAATGGGTAAACCGCTGGCAGAATCACGCGGCGAGCTCGGCCGCGCCCGGATGGAGCTGGAGTACGCCGCCGGAGAGGGCACCCGCATCCACGGGACCACCATCCCCAGCCGCACACCGGGCCAGCTCGTCTACACCGAACGCGAACCCATCGGGGTTGTTGCGGCCATTACACCGTGGAACTTCCCAGCCGTCGCCCCCGTACGCAAAATCGCTCCCGCTCTGATCTTCGGCAACACCGTTGTCCTCAAGCCAGCCCTCGAAACCCCGCTCACCGCACTGGCCCTCGCAGCCCTGCTCCGCGACGCCGGACTGCCGGAAGGCGTCCTGAACGTAGTGACAGGCCGAGGCTCAAAAGTTGGAACACAGCTCACGGAAGACCGCCGGATTGCAGGCGTCTCCTTCACAGGTTCCACCGGCGTCGGCAGGACGGTCAACGAGGCTGTTGCCCGCCGTATGGGCGCCGTGCAACTCGAACTCGGCGGCAAGAATGCCGCCTACGTTCACAGCGCAGAGGACCTGCGCACTGTGGCCGCGGAGATCACCAGCGCCGCGATCCAGGCCACCGGGCAGCGCTGCACGTCCATCAGCCGGGTTCTGGTGCGCGAAGAGATCGCCGACGACCTGGTAGCCATTCTCACCGAGACATGGTCCGGCCTGCAGGTGGGCCCGGGCGACGCCGAGGGCACCGTCGTCGGGCCCCTAGTCAATCACGCGCAGCTCACCAAAGTTTCCGGCTACGTGCGCCAGGGCATCGAGGAAGGCGCCTTGCGGACGACGCCGGACCGGCAGATTCCGGACGGCCTTTACTACGCCCCCACCATCCTCGATCACGTCACCCGGGATATGACCGTCGCCCGCGAGGAGATCTTCGGCCCCGTGCTGACGATTACCCGCGTCAAAGACGTTGACGAAGCGATCGACATCGTCAACGACACCGATTACGGACTGGCGGCGGCTGTGTTCAGTGAAGACCTCGATCTGGTCATGCGCTTCAGCCGGGAAACCCGCGCAGGCATGATCCATGTCAACCACGGGACGGTCAGCCAGCCGCATGTACCCTTCGGCGGGGTGAAGGAATCCGGCGTGGGAGCCTTCTCCATCGGTCTCACCAACGCTGACTTCTTCACCCAGACGAAGGTGGTTTACCTCAAGCACAGCAGCGGATCCCAGCCAGGCCAGGCGGTCTCAGGACGGCGGGGCCTGATCCTGGACAACGGAACCGACCCGGCCTGAGTCGTCCGGCAATAAACCGATCTAGCCACATGGAGGTGGTCATGGCTACAGGGCACTTGTACGTTACACGGGACCTCGGCCCGGAACCGATGAGGATACTGCGGAACTCCGGACGGGAGCTCGTAGTGCACCCGGATCGCGACTTGCCGCCCACCCGGCATGACCTCCTAAACGGGGTTAGCGGTGCTGCGGGGATCATTACATTGCTCACCGAGGTGATGAATGCCGAATTGTTCGACCGCGCCGGCCCTCAGCTGCAGGTGGTTTCGGCAGTTTCAGTGGGCACCGACAACGTCGACGTCGAAGCTGCCAGGAGCCGCGGTATCACGGTCACCAATACGCCCGACGTCCTCACCGACGCAACTGCAGACCTGACAATGGGTCTCCTGCTGGCGCTCAACCGCAGGATTGTCGAGGCGGACGCCTTCCTCCGGCGCGGTGAGTCCTGGTCGTGGGGACCTCGGCTCTTCCTCGGCCGTGACCTCACCGGGGAAGTACTCGGCATCGTCGGTTACGGCCGCATCGGGGAAGCCGTTGCCAAAAGGGCTCGGGCTTTCGGAATGCGCGTGATCGCCGCTGGCTCCGCACCAACAGCCAACGGCGGGGTGGAACGGATGCCGTTGAGCCAACTCCTGGCCACGGCCGACGTTGTAAGCCTTCATGCACCGCTTACAGCCCAGACGCGCCACCTGATCGATGCCGAGGCGATCGCCTCCATGAAACCTGGGGCAGTGATCATCAATACGGCCCGCGGCCCGCTGATAGATGAGGACGCACTGGTGCAGGCGCTGAAGGCCAAACGCATCCGCGGGGCCGGACTGGATGTCTTCGAGAATGAGCCGTTCATTCATCCGGGACTGCTCGAACTGGACAATGTGGTGCTCACCCCCCACATTGGAAGCGCCGGGGAGCAGACACGGACGGGCATGGCATTGCTCGCAGTGAAAAATGCTCTGGCCGTGCTTGATGGCCAACCTCCCGTGACACCCGTCACCGGATAGGCAAGAAACGATTCGAGTGGGCCTGCTGTTACTGTTCCATAGACTGTGCAGCCGGAGAAGGAGTTATGAAAATTGGTCAGCGACAACGGATTTGTTCGCTCCGTCGAGCGTGTTGCCGCTCTCCTGGAGCTGCTTTCGCAACGTAAGTCACCCATGCGGATGATCGAGATCGCACAGGCACTGGATCTGCCAAAAAGCACCACGCACGGGCTCCTGCAAACCCTGCAGGCCAAGGAGTTCGTGGTCAGGGACGCCAGCCAGCGGTACAGGCTGAGTCTCCGGCTGTTCTCTCTTGCGGCCACTGCCCTGGAACTCGTTGATCTCCCGGAGCTTGCCAGACCTGCCATGGAGGAACTGTCCGGCCGCACCGGCGGAACGTGCAACCTCGCTGTACTGGATGGACACGATGTCCTCTATATAGAAAAGGTAGAGAACAGGGACAGCCTGGTACGGCTGGTAACGCACGTAGGGACCCGCATCCCCGCACATGTCACGTCCTTGGGCAAGGTACTCATAGGAGCCCTGCCTGAAGCCGACCGGGAGCAGTGGCTTGCAGAGCATGTCTTCGAACGCATGACCGGCCACACGATTACGGACGCCGACGCCTTCCGTAAAGACCTGCAGGAGCAGGCCAGACGCGGCTATGCGCTCGACAATCAGGAACTGCATTCGGCCATCACGGGCTTCGCAGCCCCCGTCCGTGACCACACGGGAAAGGTTGTTGCAGCACTCAGCCTGGCCTATCTTGGCTCCAGCAAGAACACCGCAGAGCAAAGGGAGCTCGGCGCCCAGGTAGTCCAGGCCGCTGACACCGTATCCACGGCACTCTCTACCCGCTAACAGACAACAAAAGTGAAACCGCGCAGCATGGGTCAATTGGGGGCACATGCTCGAACCGGTTTCCTACATACGAACCAAGGAGTAGTAATGGCCGAACGATTGCCGCTTGAAGGAATCACGGTCCTGGATCTCAGCCACCTTGCGGCCGGCCCATGGTGCACCATGGTCCTGGCGGACCTGGGTGCCGACGTTATCAAGATCGAAAAGCCCGAGACCGGGGATATGTCAAGGCAGGCCGGCAGCATCTATGCGGGTGACCAGAGTGCTGTGTTTCTGTCTCTGAACCGGAATAAGCGCAGCGTTGCCCTTGACCTGAAGCAGCCGGAGGGCCGGGAAGTCTTCTTCCGCCTTGCCGAGAACGCGGACGTCGTGGTGGAGAATCTGCGGCCCGGAAAAGCCGCGCAGCTCGGTGTGGACCGGGCGAGCCTTGCCGAGCGAAATCCCGGCATTGTGTACGCGTCCATCTCCGCATTCGGACCTTCAGGGCCGTACGTGGATCTGGCTGGCAACGACCCCATTGTCCAAGCACTCTCCGGGGCCATGGCGATTACCGGCGAGGAAAACGGTCCGCCGTCCAGGCAGGGCGTGAGTGTTCCCGACTTCGGCGCCGGGATGATGGCCGGTTATGCCATCCTTGCAGCACTTGTGGGCCGGCAGCGCAACGGGCAGGGAAGCGAAGTCAAACTGAACCTGCTGGACGTGTCCGTATTTGCCTTAGGACCCCGCGCGCAGGAATACCTCATCAACGGCGAAGAACAGCCGAGGCTGGGGAGCGCGCACCCGCAGTTCTCGCCCTATCAGGCCTTCCGCTGCAGCGACAACCGCTACGTGTACATTGCGGTCATCAACGACAAATTCTGGCGCCTGCTGTGTTCGGGGCTGGGCCGGGCGGAGCTTGCCAACGATCCGAAATACGCCACGAATGTCGGGAGAGTGGAGCATCGGGCGGAACTCGCCGATCAGCTCGGCACGCTCATGGCACAGCGTCCCAGCGCGGAGTGGCTGAAGACGCTTCAGGACGCCGGAGTCCCGTGCGCACCGGTCAACAACCTTTCGGAAGCGATGTCCGACCCCCAGGTCATCCACAACGGACTGCTGGCCAAAATGCAGCACCCGACCCTGGGAGAGCTGACCACCGTCGGCCTCCCCATGACGTTCGACGGCGAGCGTCCGCCTGTCCGGAACGCGCCGCCGCTGTTGGGCGAACACACGAAGGAAATCCTGCAGGGGGCCGGCATCTCGGACACAGAACTCCGGAATCTCATTGATGGCGGCGCTGCCGCCCTAGGCCCTGAACCGGCCGCAGCACAGCCCCGGCGCACCCAAAGCTACAGCACAAGCAAGAGTCACGAAGGAATCTCATGAGCATCATTCCAACATTAACCACGCAGCGCTCTTCCACTCAGGACTTGGCACAGCAGGCTCTCGAAGACGTCCGCCGCGGCCTCGAACCGGTTCTCCAGCTCATCGAGAACTCACCTGTCGGCGCCGTTCCCGGATTCAAGTACACCACCGGTGGCTACCGTCCCTGTGAGGCCTACTTGCCGCACGATTGGTCCACCTTCCAGTGGGTCGGCTTTCTGACCGGGCGACTCTGGCTGGTGGCCGACCACTTCGATGACGACCGCGTTCGTGCCGCGGCCCGGAAGCTGGCCGGCGTTGTCGCAGGAAGCCTGTCCCAGGAGCCGCCGCGGTTCTCGGCGGCCGGCAGCGACCTGTTCTACGCGTCCTGCCTGGGAGCGCGCCTCACCGGGGATGCCGGCCTCGCGAAAGCCGCCCTCGAGGCGACGCGGCAGTACAGGACAAACTTCGACGAGCGCCTGGGAGTGTTCTTCCAGGTCGTAGGCGTCAACCGCGCCGTCATTGACACGGGGCTGAACCTGCTTCCGTTCTATTGGGCCGCCGCCGAGGACCCGGAACTGGCCGCTGCGGCACGGGTGCACAACACCAACCTGCTGGACTACGGTATCGTGCGCGAGGACGGCGCGGCGTATCAGGCCATCGAGTTCGACCTTGAATCCGGTCAGCCAGCCCGCCGCTACTCAATGCAGGGCTACAGCGACAACACCACGTGGGCGCGGGGGCAGTCCTGGGCAATGCACAACTACGTCAACGTGTATGAAGCCACCGGCGATCCCCGCTTCCTCGAGGTGGCACGCAAGGTGTGCCGCTGGTACGTGAACCATCTGCCCGAGGACCATGTGCCGTTCTACGACTTCGCAGACCCCGACGCACCTGCCGTCCCTCGCGACTCCTGCAGCGCGACCATCGCAGCGAATGCGTTGATGCGCCTGGCACGGCTGGACGATGAATCGGCCGCATGGGCCTCGGCGGCGGCGGACTCCATTACCGCCGAGCTGTTCACCAACTATCTCTCTCCCGGCGGAGTCCTTCTGCACAGCAGTTGGGGCCGCCTCCCGGCAGAGAAAGCCGGAGCAGGATTCTCCCGCTTCCCCCTGGAGGACGTCATGCCCTACGGCAACTACTGGATCGTCGAAGCGGCATACCGCCACCTGCACCCAGACTGGTCGGTCCTGGCGCTTGGGCCGACGGCCCCGCTCACCATGGACGGCGCATCCGGGCGCCCCGACGGCGCAACAGTCTCATGACCGGGCCGCTGGCAGGGGTGCGCGTACTGGACCTGACGCATTTTGTCGCCGGGCCTTGGTGCACCATGCTGCTGGCGGACCTTGGCGCCGAGGTCACCAAGGTCGAACCACCCGCCGGCGAGATCGGCCGCGGCATGGGTAGCGTCTACTCCGCCGGGGAGTCAGCCATCTTCCTCGGGTTCAACCGCGGTAAGCGCAGCGTCTCGCTGGATCTCAAGCAGCCGGAAGGGTTGGATGCCGCACTGCAGCTCGTGGAACGGTCCGACGTCGTCGTTCAGAATTTCCGGCCCGGCACTGCTGAACGGCTCGGGTTGGGCGCCGCTGAGCTGCGCGCCAGGTATCCGGAACTCATCTACTGCACCGTGTCCGCTTTTGGTCCCGATGGCCCCTATGCGACGCGCCCGGCCAATGACCCGGTGATACAGGCACTGAGCGGCTCGATGGCGTCCACCGGACAATTAGAGGGCAGGCCGGTGCGGATGGGAGTCAGTCTGCCGGACGTCGGGGCGGGAGTTCTCGCCGCCGTCGGTATCCTGGCAGCACTCCACCGCCGGGCGGACAGCGGAATGGGCTCCACAATCGACCTCAATCTGCTGGACACCCAGCTGTACGCCCAAACGGATCAGGTGGGAAACGCTGACTCAACTGTAGACCCCGGTTCGATCAGGGGTCCGTACGTTTGCGGTGACGGCCGGTCGCTGTGGGTGGAGAACGACGCTGAGTCCTGGATTGCCGCCGGCCTCCAGTCTGAACCGTCCAACGGATCCGAATTGAACCGCGCGCAGGTTGCGGCAATCCTCCGCACCCGCCCCCGTAAGCACTGGCTGGAACTGCTCGGCCCGGAAGGACGCGGCGCCGTCCCCGTTCTTGAACTATCCGACGTCCTGCCCGGCGCGCCTTCCCGGACACTGGAAGTGCAGCATCCCGCTGTCGGCACTCTGAGGCAGGTCCGTACCCCGGTGGAGGCGGACCCACCATGGCCTGTTGTGGACACTCCCCCGCCACGCCTGGGCGAGCACACTCGGGCAGTCCTGCGCCAACTCGGCTTCCCGAACAGTGACATAGATCGATTGGTAGCCCAGGGAGCAGCCCGCGAGCCAAGTTATCACCCCACCGCACCACACCCCACAAACACAAAAGAAACCCACGCAGAGGAGCAGTCATGACCACGATCACCGAGACCAAACAGCAGGACCAGTACGCACTCACTGACGAACAGATTGCCCTTCAGGAAGAAATCCGAGTGCTGGCGGACGGACCCGTAGCCGCCGGCGCGGACAGGCGGGACAAGACCGGCGAATACCCCCAAGACATGTTCGACCTCCTGGTGGAAAAAAACCTTCTGGCACTGCCGTTCGCCCCGGAGCACGGGGGCCGGAACTCCGGCATCCTCAGTTGCGCACTGGCCATCGAGGGCCTGACCCGCACCTGTTACAACACTTCATACCTGCTGATGATGACCTGGCAGCCGTTCTTCGCGATCAGCGCCGCAGGCAACGCCGAACAGCAGGAGCGGTTCCTGCCGAAGCTGGCAAACGGCACGTTGCGGTTCTCCACAGCCAACACCGAGCCCGACGTCGGCTCCGACATGGCAAACCTGCAGACCAGGGCCGAGCCTGTGGCGGGAGGATACCGGCTGACAGGAAAGAAAGTCTGGGCCGGAAACGCTCCGGTATCTGACTACTTTGTCACCTTCGCCCGCACCGGCGGTCCCGGTCACAAGGGGCTCAGCGCCTTCGTTGTACCCACGGACGCCGAAGGGGTCACCAGGGGCGCAAAGATGAACAAGATCGGCGGCCGGGCAATCCCGTCCTGTGAGGTGGAGTTCAACAACGTCTTTGTCCCCACCAGCGACCGGCTGGGTGAGGAAGGCGAGGGATTTAAGACCGCAGCGAGCACCTTTACACGGCTGCGCCCCCTCGTTGGAGCGCGTGCGCTCGGTCTTGCACAGGGCTCCCTCGAACACGCCGTGGCATACGCGAAGGAACGCCAGGCATTCGGCCAGCCAATCGCCGATTTCCAAGGCCTGCAGTGGATGTTGGCAGACATGAAGATCGGCCTTGAAGCGTCGAGGCACCTGGTCTACAAGTCAGCAGCCGTTCTCGACGCCGGGATGTCACCCCGGGAGGCAGCGCCGCTGATCGGAATCGCCAAGACCTTTGCAACCGATACCGCCATGCAGATCACCTTGGACGGAATTCAGATTTTCGGTGCCAAGGGCTACAGCACCGATTACCCCATGGAACGCTTCATGCGCGAGGCCAAGGGACTGCAGATCATCGAGGGCACCAACCAGATCCAGCGGAACATCATCGCCAAGGACCTCCTCTCCTAGTCCCGGAGGCATGCCGCGCTGTCATACCGATACCGACCCTACCGATTCGATTCCGGCCGCCAGCGCAGCTTGGGACGGCCCGGAGCTAACCACCGCTCGGGCCGTCCCGCAATTGCCTGTTTCTCAGGGTGCGCTGCAGCGATCCACTGCCGCCCCTTCTATGGGTGGCTTCAATAGCATCTCGCTGGCTGTCGGGCTGGCCTCTCGGTGTCTCCAGTTGCTGGTTCCAGATCAGGACAGGGCCCTTGGGCCTAGCGGACACGCGTTCGCCGAAAACGTCCAGGATGAGGTTCAAGCGGTCGGCAAAGTCCCCGGTAGCCAGCCTCGACAACTTTGTGCCCGCCCCCGAACCGCATCACCGTCGTTTCGACGGGCTGAAATGATGATGAAGTGAAAAAACTGAGTCGTAGTACATCGAGGATTACCAGGGCATGAAATACATGCCCTGACCCTCTGACACCAAGGAGACAAGCTACATGAACATTTCAGGACACGCCCCTGCGCGGCCTCCGGCGCGACAGGCCTCCTAGTGGATCTCGGCATTCAGGGGAAAACAGCCTTCGTGGCGGCGTCTACCGGAGGCCTGGGGTTGGCCGTCGCCTCGGCCCTGGCCAGGGAAGGCGCCCATCTGGTCATCACCGGCCGACGAGGCGAGGAGGCCAGAAAGATTGCAGCAGAGTTGCCAACCGCGGCGATCGGCGTCGAAGCCGATCTCTGCACGCAGGAGGGCCTCAGCACAGCAATAACCGCAGCCGAATCACGCTTTGGCTCCGTGGACATCGTCGTGCTGAACGGACCCGGGCCGGCCCCGGGAACAGCGACCGGACTCAGCAGTGCAGATATGTCCTCCGCGTTCGATCTCCTGCTTCGGCCCCAGCACGCACTCGTGAGCAGCTTTCTGCCAGGCATGAGAAACCGTCGATGGGGCCGGATCCTGGCAATAGGCTCAAGCGGCGTGGCCGCCCCACTGCCGAATTTGGCGCTATCAAACACCGGCCGTGCTGCCCTGGCAGGGTACCTGAAAACGCTCGCGGCAGAGGTGGCTTCGGACAATGTCACAGTCAACATGCTGCTCCCGGGGCGAATCGCGACAGAGCGGACCCGTGGCCTTGACCGTGCGGCAGCCCGACGACGCGGAGTCACGGTTGACGTAATTGAACAAGAATCGCGTGCGTCCATCCCAGCGGGGCGTTACGGAAACACCGAGGAATTGGGAGCAACGGCCGCCTTTCTATGCAGCGGTCTTGCCTCCTACGTGACGGGCACAGCGCTTCGCTGCGACGGCGGGCTGGTCCGAACCTTGTGACTCGGGCTGGTGAGTGGTGGCTGAGTAGAACGGAAGAAGAGTAATGACAACGAATCGAATTGCAGTAATCGGCGGCGGAATCATCGGCACCGCAGTGGCCCGGCAGCTGTCCCGGATGGTCGACGGCGCCCAGGTCACCCTCTTTGAGAAAGAGTCTGACCTGGCCGGACACCAGACGGGCCACAACTCGGGCGTCGTCCACGCTGGCCTCTACTACGAGCCCGGCTCGCTCAAGGCCCGGCTCTGCCGCCGCGGGGTCGATCTGCTGGCCGAATACGCCGCTAAGAACAACATCGCCTACGACGAATGCGGAAAGGTTGTCGTAGCACACACCAGCGTTGAGCTCGACCGGCTGCACAGCATCTTCGAACGGGCCAAGGCCAACGGCGTCCCCGACGTCGCCATCATCGACCGCGACCGGCTGCGCGAACTGGAACCGGCCTGCACCGGAGGCATCGCCGCCCTGCGCTCCCCGCACACCGCCATCATCGACTACCCAGCACTTACCCGGTCGCTCGCCGAGGACGTCAAGGCCGACGGCGGACAGATCCGTCTCGGAGCCTTGGTCACCGGGCTGGACGTGACCGGCTCCGAGGTCAGGATTTCCGGCTCCGGCTTCGACGCAGAGGCCTTCGACTTGGTCATCACGTGCGCCGGACTGCAGTCTGACAGGCTCGCCAACGCCGTCACCGACCGGACGGGAACCCGCGGGAAGAAGGACGACGGACCGCAAATCGTGCCGTTCTACGGCGACTACTTCCTTCTCCGCCCCGAGCGCTCCTCACTCGTCAACGGCCTCATCTACCCCGTCCCGGACCCCCGGTACCCCTTCCTCGGTGTGCACCTGACCAAACGCGTGGACGGCGCGGTCATGCTCGGCCCCAACGCCTTCCTGTCCCTTGCCCGGGAAAACTACCGGAACAACGCACCTAACCTGCGCGACCTGGCGGACACGCTGACGTACCCGGGCTTCTGGAAGTTTGCCGCCGATAACATCCCCGCGACCCTCCGGCAGGTCCGCACTGCGGTCAGCAAAAATGCCTTCGTCGAAGAAGCCCGCAAATTCGTGCCGGCCATCGAATCAGCCGACGTGGTCAAGGGCGTGCGCGGGATCCGTGCGCAGGCCCTCAACTCGGACGGAAGTCTCGTCGACGACTTCGTCATCCGCTCCACCGGGCGGCTCGTCCAGGTCCGCAACGCACCCTCCCCCGGTGCCACGGCTTCCCTCGCCATCGCCGAACACATCGTTGAGGAAGCCCTCGCGCAAGCAGGATAGGAATGGAAGAGGGACGGAGTCTGCCGATGGCTTCGCCGGTTCGCCCATTGCTATTGCGGGGACCTCGGCCAAAAATGCCTAGGAGCGAGTAGCTCGTCACCCGGGCACTATTTGGTTGACGTACACCCCAACCTGACGTCAGGCAGGCGATCGAAAGGTTGTCAGAATAGGTTCTGATTCCCCCTTTCTTGACACGGCCCCAAGAGGCTCTCAGATCTCAACCTGACAATGCTGATGCTCACCAGCACCCGTGGGGATCTGACTGTGTCTGCCGATCATCCCCAAAGGCCGGAGTCAACGCGTATGTCAGCGTTGGCCGGCCTCGCAGACCGCAGACGTTTATACCTCCGCCGCCGGAGCAGCGAACTGCGCCGCGTACAGTGCGGCGTACGCCCCACCGGCCGCCAGCAGGGACGCATGCGTCCCCTGCTCCACGATCTGCCCTGATTCCATCACCAGGATGAGGTCGGCGTCGCGGATGGTGGAGAGGCGGTGGGCAATGACAAACGAAGTCCGGTCGGACCGCAACGCGCTCATGGCCTTCTGCACCAGCACCTCGGTGCGGGTGTCCACGGAGCTCGTCGCCTCGTCCAGGATCAGCACGGACGGGCGGGCCAGGAACGCCCGGGCGATGGTCAGCAGCTGTTTCTCGCCCGCGGAGACATTGCCGCCCTCGTCCTCCAGAACGGTGTCGTAGCCGTCGGGCAGGGACCGGACAAACCGGTCCACGTACGTCGCCCGCGCCGCCTCGAGGATCTCGTCCTCGGACGCACCGGGCCGGCCGTAGGCGATGTTGTCGCGGATGGTCCCGCCGAACAGCCAGGTGTCCTGCAGCACCATGCCCATCCGCGAGCGCAGCTCGTTGCGAGTCATCGCGGTGACGTCCACGCCGTCAAGCGTGATCCGCCCGGCGTCGAGCTCGTAGAAGCGCATCATCAGGTTCACCAGCGTGGTCTTGCCCGCGCCGGTGTGCCCGACGATGGCGACTGTCTGGCCCGGCTCGGCCACCAAAGAAAGGGATGAGATCAGCGGCTTGTCCGGCGCGTAGGCGAAGGAGACGTCTTCGAACACCAGTCGCCCCTGGCCGCCGGAAGGTGCCACGGAGGGAGACGGATCAGTCGACTGTTCCTCGGTGTCCAGCAGCTCAAACACCCGTTCGGCCGACGCCACCCCGGACTGCAGCAGGTTGGCCATGGACCCCAGCTGGGCCAGCGGCTGGGTGAACTGCCGGGAGTACTGGATGAACGCCTGCACGTCGCCGAGCTGCATCGCCCCGGACGCCACCTGCAGGCCGCCCACCACGGCGATCCCCACGTAGACCAGGTTCCCGATGAACGTCATGGCCGGCATGATCAGCCCGGAAATGAACTGCGCGCCGAAGCTGGCCTGGTACAGCTCCACGTTCTTCTGCCGGAATCGCTCCTCCACCTCGCGCTGCCGGCCGAACACCTTCACCAGCGCGTGCCCGGTGTACGTCTCCTCGATCTGCCCGTTCAGCTCGCCGGTGTGCCGCCACTGCGCCACGAACAGCTTCTGCGAGCGCTTGGCGATCACCGCCGTCGTCACCAGCGTCAGCGGAATGGTCACCAGCGCAATCACCGCCAGCGTGGGCGAGAGCAGGATCATCATCACCAGCACCCCCGCCACGGTCAGCACCGACGTCACGGCCTGGCTGATGGACTGCTGCAGGCTCTGGGAGATGTTGTCGACGTCGTTGGTCACCCGGCTGAGCACCTCGCCGCGCTGCACGGAATCGAAGTAGCGCAGCGGCAGCTTGTTGATCTTCGCCTCGATCCGCTGGCGCAGCCGGAACATGGTGCGCTGCACGACGCCGTTGAGCAGGTAAGCCTGCATCCAGCCGAACGCCGAGGCCAGCACATAAAGCGCCAGCGCCCACAGCAGCACGGAGGCCAGCGCGGCGAAGTCGATCCCGGTGCCGGGCGTCAGCGTCATGGCGCTGAGCATGTCCGCCTGCTGGGTCTGCCCGGCGGCGCGCAGCTGCGCGATCACCTGGGCCTGGCTCTCCCCTGGGGGCAGCTGCTTGGACACGACGCCGGCGAAGATCAGGTTGGTGCCCTCGCCCAGCAGCCGGGGCCCGATCACCGAGAACGTCACGCCGACGACGGCGAGCATCAGTACCAGCGTCAGCCACAGCCGTTCGGGCCGCAGCTCCCCCAGCAGCCGCCGGGCGGACGGCCCGAAGTTCATTGCCTTCTCCACCGGGATGTTCATCCCGGCGAACGGGCCGCCGCGGCCGGGCCCGCCCGCGGGGCGGGGAATGCGCATGGGGGTCTGCGCGGCGGGCGCCCCCGCAGGCGCGGAAGGGCCCGGAGGCGCGGCGCCCGGAGCGGAAGCGGGAACGGCAGCGGGAGCCGGCGTCGGCGCCTTGTCGGTCCGGCTCATGCCGCCTCCTCCGCCGCGAGCTGGGAGTTCACAATCTCCTGGTACGTCCCAGATGTCTCCAGCAGTTCCTCGTGCGTACCGTGCGCCACGATCCTGCCGCGCTCGAGCACCAGGATCTGGTCCGCGTCCACGATGCTGGAGACCCGCTGGGCGATGATCACCAGGGTGGCCCCGGCGGTGTGCTGTTTGAGCGCTTGCCGCAGCCGGGCGTCCGTGGCGGTGTCCAGCGAGGAGAAGGAGTCGTCAAAAATGTAGAGCTCGGGCCGCTTCACCAGTGCGCGGGCGATCGCGAGCCGCTGCCGCTGGCCGCCGGAGACGTTGGTCCCGCCCTGCGAGATCGGAGCGTCCAGCCCGCCCTCCAGCTCCTGCACGAAGTCCTGCGCCTGCGCGATGGCCAGGGCCTGCCACAGCTCGTCCTCGGTGGCGTCGGGCTTGCCGTAGAGCAGGTTGCTGCGCACGGTGCCGGAGAAGAGGTAGGGCTTCTGCGGGACCAGGCCGATGTGCCCCCACAGCAGGTCCGGGTGGAGCTCCCGCACGTCCACCCCGTCGATCCGCACCGCACCCGACGTCGCGTCGAACAGCCGCGGCATCAGGTTCACCAGGGTGGTCTTGCCGGCGCCGGTGCTGCCGATGATCGCCGTCGTCTGCCCCGCGCGGGCGGTGAAACTCACGTGCGAAAGCACGGGTTGCTCGGCACCCGGGTAGGCGAATCCGACGTCGTCCATCTCCAGTTCGCCGCGCGCCGCCCGGCCGGCCGCGCGCGAGACCGGGTGCAGCGGCGGCCGGACGCTGGATTCGGTGCCGAGCACCTCGCCGATCCGGTCCCCCGAGACCGCCGCGCGCGGGATCATGATCGCCATGAAGGTGGCCATCATGACGGACATCAGGATCTGCATCAGGTAGCTCAGGAACGCGATCATGGTGCCCACCTGCATGGATCCGTCCTCGATCCGGAACGCGCCGAACCAGATCACGGCCGTGCTGGAGACGTTCAGCACCAGCATCACCGTGGGAAACGCGAGCGCCATGAGCCGGCCTGCCCGCAGCGCGGTGTCCGTGACGTCCTCGTTGGCGCGGGTGAAGCGGGCGGTTTCCACGTCCTCCCGGACGAAGGCCCGCACCACGCGGATGCCCGTGAGCTGTTCGCGCAGCACCCGGTTGACCGTGTCGATCCGGGCCTGCATGAGCCGGAACAGCGGCACCATCCGGCTGACGATCAACCCGACGCCGGCCACGAGCACAGGCACGCTGACCGCGATCAGCCAGGACAGCTGCACGTCCTGCCGGATGGCCATGATCACCCCGCCGATGCAGAGCATGGGTGCGGTGACCATGAGCGTGGCGGACATCAGGACCAGCTGCTGGACCTGCTGGACGTCGTTGGTGGAGCGGGTGATCAGGCTGGGCGGGCCGAAGCGGGTGACCTCCTGCTCGGAAAACGCGGCCACGCGGCCGAAAATCGCACCCCGGACGTCCCGGCCCAGGCCCATCGCGGCCTTCGCACCGAAATACACGGCCACAACGGTGCAGACGATCTGCAGCAGGGTAACCATCAGCATCACGCCGCCGATGCGCAGGATGTACTCCGTGTTCCCCGTCGCCACACCGTTATCGATGATGTCCGCATTCAGGGTGGGCAGATACAGCGAGGCAATGGAGGCCGCCAGCTGGAAGACGACGACGGCGAGCAGCAGCCGCCGCTGCGGCCGCAGGTATTCGACGAGCAGTTTCCAGAGCATCCGGTCTCCACTTCGCAGTGTTATTCCCGCTGTACGCGGTGATCCGAACGTCAGTTTACGTCCGCATCCCGGGAATGGACTGCGTTCCTCTCACGGCGAATCGGAGGCGCGTCGGCGGAGGTGGTTTGCCCGGCGGGATTGCTTGCCGGGCTGTTCGCCCGGGTGTAGCTTGGGGCGGATGCTGAGCATTGGCTCGATCGTGATCCGGGTGGACAACCTCGAACGCCAGATGGGTTTCTGGCAGGCTGCCCTGGGCTACGAGCCGCGGCACGAGCCGAGTGACGATTTTGTCATCCTCGCGCCGCGGGGCGGTGCCGGCCCGTGCGTCTCCTTGGACAGAGTGCCCGCGCCGGTCCAGGTTCCGCCGCGGATCCACCTGGACCTCTATACCGAGCAGCAGGACGCGGAAGTCCAACGCCTCCTGGCCCTGGGCGCCACCCGCGTGGAGTGGAGCAAGCGGCCGGCGGACGCAGACTACGTGATCCTGGCCGACCCCGAAGGCAACCGGTTCTGCGTGGTGGACACCGCCCAGCCGGAACCGGCTCCGGCCGGCTGACCGCCCGGGCCGCCAGAGTCGCCCGGCCCGTCCCGCCTAGCCGTTCAGGACCACGTTCACCGGTGGTTCGCCCGCCAGCATGAGGCCGATCTGGCGCTGGAGCAGCCGGCCCATCCGCGGCCGCATTGCCGAACTCGCCCCGCCCACGTGCGGGCTGATGAGAACGCCCGGGGTCCGCCACAGCGGGTGATCCTGCGGCAGGGGTTCGGGGTCGGTGACGTCCAGCGCGGCGCGGATCCGCCCCGAGGCGGTGTGCCGCACCAGGGCGTCCGTGTCCGCCACGGGCCCGCGCGCTATGTTCACCAGCAGGGCGCCGTCCGGCATGGCCGAGAGGAAGGCGTCGTCCACCAGGTGCCGGGTGGAGTCGTTCAGCGGCACGCCGACCACCACGATGTCGTGCTCCGGCAGCAGCGCGGGGAGCGCCGCAATGCCGTGGACAGGTCCCCGCTCGTCCGTCCGCTCCTTGCTCGCCACCCGGGTCACGCTGACCTCGAAGGGAAGAAGCCGGTCCTCGATCGCCTTGCCCACTCCGCCGTAGCCGACAATCAGCACGCGGCGGTCGGCCAGGCTGGCCGTGGGCCGCGTCTCCCACCGGCCCTCCTGCTGGTTCTGGATGATGCGCGGAAACTCGCGCTGGCTGGCAAGGATCAGGGCAACTGTGAGTTCCGCCGTCGAGGTCTCGTGGACACCGGCCGCGTTGGCGAAAACCAGGCCGGAAGGCAGGCAGCCGGCCACGCCGTCGTACCCGATCGACTGGCTCTGCACCAGCGCCGTCTCCACGCCTTCCAGACCCCGCAGAACCTGCGGGCCGCTCATGTAGGGCTGCACCGCGATGTCGATCCGCGGCTGCGGTGGCGCACCGTCGAAGTCCCACTCGAGGATGGTGACGTCCGGATGCGGCTGAAAGTGTTCACGCAAGGACGCGTCCGGCAGGGTAACGGTGATTTTTCGGGTCATGAATGCCAGCGTAGTAGAGGCACACCGCGTGCCGGGGCCGGGTCCGGCACATGGACAGCGGAATCCGGACCGACTTCCGCGGCGCCCCGCGCGTTCCGTGGACTTCGCCGCCGACCGCGCCTAACGTCAAATCCGTGAGCACCACGAAGTGAGAACCACCGCCAGCCAGGAAGGCGCACGCACATGACGAAACCGGGCTCCCGGCCGGCCGCGCCGCACCACCGCAGGAAGCTGGCGTTCGTCTGGGCCGCCCTCGCGCTGGTGCTGGCCGGCGTCGTGGTTTCCGGCATCCTCCTCAGCGGATCGTCGCCGCAACGTGCCTTCACGGAGGTGAGCTTCCAGCAGAGCCAACCGGAGGCCGCCCCGGCCGTTGCCAGCCAGCCGGCCGGCCCCGCCGTCGACCTCCCCGCCGAGATCCAGCGGATCATCGGCGAACACCCCGATCACAGGATCGGCGTCGCCGTTCTGAACACCCGCGACGGTCAGCTGCAGAGCTACGGCGACGTCGCCCCGTACACGGCGGCGAGCACCGCGAAGGTCCTGACCGCCGCCGCGTACTACCACCTCGTGGAAACCGGCGAAAAGTCTCTTGACTCACGACTGGGCGCGTTCAACGCCGCGTTCCAGCTCCAGGCCATGATCAACGCCAGCAACAACGACGCGTGGCTGCTGCTGATGCAGGACATCGGCTATCCGCGCCTGACCGACTACGCCGCGACCCTCGGCATCGCCTACGATCCCAAGCAAAACCTGCTGGCCCCGACGGATGTGGCCCGGCTCCTCGGGCAGCTCTCCACCGGCAAGCTGCTCAACGCCGACCACACTGCGGAGCTGCTCGGCTACATGCAGCACACCAATGACGAAGACCTCATCCCGGCGGCCCTCTCCCCGGAGATCACTGTCCATCACAAGTACGGCGTGGTGGAAGGATACGTCCACGACGCCGCGCTGCTCAGTTCAGGGGACCGCTCCTACGCCGTGGTCATCTACACGTGGGGTCCTAACGACGCCGACAGCGAGGACCGGCTGGACCTCATCCACCAGCTGACCCGCCAGGTCGCGGGAGCCCTGTTCGGGCGGTTGTAGCGGCGGCGGTTATGGGCTGTTAACAGCCTGAAAATCAACCATTCAAAGGTGGCGCGCGCCCCCTGACAGGGGCAGGATAGAAATTGGGATACCGCCCGCCGATTTTTACGGGCCCACACCACGGGGCCCGCAGCTGCCGGGGATTTTGGGGCCGATCGGGGCTGCTGGGGCCTCGGCGTCCCGCCCGGCTCACCTACCGGAGATGCCCCACCACTGGGCTTTTCCAGGGAGTCACCTTGATCCGCATCCTGATTGCAGAAGACGAAGAACGCATCTCCCGCTTCATCGAAAAGGGTTTGCGCGCCGCCGGCTTCGCCCCGACTGTGGTCGCCGACGGCGTCACCGCGGTGGACTACGGCTCCAGCGGCGAATTCGATCTTCTGCTCCTCGACATCGGACTCCCCCGCCTGGACGGTTTCGCTGTGCTGGCTGCGCTGCGCCACGGCCAGGTGGGCATCCCGGTCATCTTCCTCACGGCCCGCTCCTCCTCCGCCGACACCGTCGCGGCCCTGGAGGGCGGCGCCGACGACTATATCGTCAAGCCGTTCCGTTTTGAGGAACTCGTGGCCCGCATCCGGGCCCGGGTCCGCAAAGGGGACACCGGAGATGTGCTCGCCGGCAGCGTCATGCGCTACGGCCCCTTGGAGTTGAACCTGCTCACCCGCACCGTCAGCGTCGACGGCCGGATGGTGGAGCTCTCCGCACGCGAATTCGCCCTGGTGGAAATGTTCCTGCTGCATCCCGGACAGGTCCTGAGCCGCCAGCAGCTGCTCAGCCACGTCTGGGGCTACGACTTCGACGGCACGTCCAACGTGGTGGACGTGTACGTGCGCCAGTTGCGGCTGAAGATCGGCGCGGACCGCATCCTCACCACGCGCGGCGCCGGCTACCGCCTCGGCTAGGCGTCGGCAGGTACTGGCAAAGCAACAGCCCTCCGCCGGAAAGGAGACATGGTGCCCACCTCGGACGAACGGCCCGGTGGGGAAGGCCAGTCCGCTCCGGCCGGAACCTCCGCCGCGGCGGGCACCCAGGACCCGGCCGGCTGGGGCGCGAAAGTCCACTCGGTGCGGTTCCGGGTGGTGGCGGCCATGCTGGTGATGATGCTTGCCGGGCTCGTCACCGCGGGACTGGTGACCTTCGTGGTCCAGTTCCAGGAGTCCGATGCCAGGTTTGACCAGGCGCTTCTGGACCGGGCCAAAGCGGTGGTCAAGCTCGTCCAGACCGGCAAGAAGGCGTCCGGGGACTCCGCCGAAAGGACCCCCAGCAGCGCCCTCCACGAGGCCGCGGAAGATCTCGAGCCGCGCAGCAACGAGGTCATGGCCGGAATCGTGGACGGGCGCGTGGCATGGACCGTCGAAGGCAACCGGCACAGGACGCTCTTGAACGATGCAATGTTCGCCGACGCCGCCGGGATGCGGGATGCGGCCGGCGCGGCTTTCGGCGAGCTCGACGCCGCCGGCAGCCCTCTGCGGGCGGTCGTGGTACCCCTGAAGGGGACCACCGACGCCGCCGGGACTTTCCTCCTGGTCGGCAGGGACGCGGGCGATCAGCGCGAGCACAACATCGGCGCCGTGCGGACGTATTCGCTGGTGGCCCTCGGCACGCTCCTGGCGGCCGCGGTGATTGGCGGCATCGTGGCCGGCCGGTTGCTCAATCCGCTCCGCCGGCTGCGCGAGGCTTCCAGTGCGGTGAGCCCGGAGGACCTGACGCAGCGCGTGAAGGTGAGGAAGGGCGAGGATGACGTCACCCTGCTCGCCAAGACCTTCAACACCATGCTGGAACGGCTGGACGAGGGCGCGCAGCAGCAACAGCAGTTCCTGGACGACGCCGGGCATGAGCTGAGGACCCCGCTGACCATCCTCCGCGGGCACCTCGAACTGGAGACGGTCGATGACCCGGAGGACGTCATTGCCACACGGGAGGTGCTGCTGGACGAGGTGGACCGGATGCAGCGCCTTGTGGACGACCTCCTGCTGCTGGCCAACTCCGGCGACCCCGGCTTCATCCGGCGCGAGCCCGTCCGGATCCCGGAGCTTCTGGACCAGGTGATGGAGAAAGTGCACGTCCTGGCCGACCGCCATTGGAAGATCGATGAAAAAGCCGATTTCGTGGTGGACGCGGACCCGCAGCGCCTCACCCAGGCCCTGGTCCAGCTCGCCGCGAACGCCGTCAAGTACACCGATCCGTCCTCCACGATTGCGCTCGGCTCCAGGATCGAAGGTCCGACGGCGGCCGACGGCACCCCGGTGCCGGCGTCGGACACGCTCCTGCTGTGGGTGCGCGACGACGGCATCGGCATCGCGGCCGAGGACCAGCAGCGCATTTTCGAACGGTTCGGCCGGGCGCGCCCCGGCCGCGGCGAGGAGGGCTCAGGGCTGGGCCTGGCAATCGTCGCGGCCATCGCTCAGGCGCACGGCGGCATAGCCACCGTGGACTCGGCGTACGGCCACGGCGCCACCTTCCTGATCCGCATTCCGCTGCAGTCCGTCAGCGTCCGCGTCTGACCCTGAACGTTTGCTGTGTCTTGGATGAGAAATCCTTAATCTTCCCCTCATCCCGCCCTCACTCTTGGGGAGCAGTCTGGTTAGTGTCATCAGTCAGCGCCGGCACCGGAACAGTGCGATCGCACGCGTCTCCGGGGCACCGGGGGGCCGGGAGGATTTGCTGTGGAGCCAATGCGGATCGTGCTGTATTCACATGATTCGGTAGGGCTGGGACATGTGCGCCGGAACTTGGCGCTGGCCCATGCCCTGAGCAATCAGCTGCCGGGGCTTGTCGACCGCCCGGTCACCGGGATCCTCATCACGGGCACAGCCCTGGCACCGGCGTTCCAGTTGCCCGAGGGATGGGACTGGGTGCTCCTGCCGGGCGTGGCGAAGAGCGCTGACGGCTATCTGCCCCGGAATTTAGCGCTGTCCATGCAGGAGTTCGTGCCTCTTCGGGCCAGGCTGCTGCAGGCAACGCTGGCGGGCTTCCGCCCCCACCTGGTGATCGTGGACCGCCACGCCACGGGCGTGCACGGCGAACTCGAAAGAGCCTTGCGGCGCGCCCGTACCGCCGGGCCCGTGCGGGTGGTGCTCGGCCTCCGTGAGGTCCTGGACTCCCCCGCCGCTGCCCTTGCCGAATGGGCGCGGGTGGGCGGTCCCCGGGTGGTCAAGTCCCTGTTCGACGCCATCTGGGTCTACGGCGATCCCGCCGTCTACGATCCCGTGGCCGCCGGTGAAATACCCTTCGCCCTCCGCAAGCTCATCCGCTACACGGGCTATCTCGCCGAGGGGAGGCTCTCGGCCTCGGGGACCAGCTGCATGCCCGGCCCCTACTGCCTGACCACGGTCGGCGGCGGTTCGGACGGCTATGCCCTGGCCAGCGTCGCCGTCGTCGCGCCGGTCCCGAACGGCCTGGGGCACCTGGTGGTCGCCGGCCCGCAGATGCCCGCCGGGCAACTCGAGGACCTCCAGCGGCGGGCCCGCCCCGGCGTCAAGGTCGTGGCCTCGGTGGACGACATCGTGTTCCACCTCCGGCACGCAGGCGCCGTCGTCTCCATGGGCGGCTACAACACGGTGTGCGAGATCATGGGCACCCATGTCCCCGCGCTGATTGTGCCCCGCACGCAGTCGCGGGCCGAGCAGCGGATCCGGGCCGCGTCCCTGGCGGCGGCGGGGTATCTGGAGGAGCACGACGTCGGCACACTGACGCCGGAGTTCCTGGCGGACTGGCTGGCCTCGCGGTTCGGCACCGCTGTGGACCGCCGTCGCGCAGTGCTGGACGGGCTGGTCCGCGTTCCCCAACTGGCCGCCGAGCTGCTGCAGCCGCTGGCCGATGCCGAGCGGTCCGGTGCCGATCAGTCCGGCACTCGTCGTGAGCGCGCGGCAACCGTAGGGACCAAGGAAGGTGCCAGCCGTGTCGCCGTCTGAACCGGGGACAGCCTACGTCCTGAAGATGTACCCGCGTTTCTCCGAGACGTTCATTGTCTCGGAGATCCTGGCCCGCGAGGCGGCGGGCGACCGGATCGAGATATTCTCCCTCCTGCCCACGGACGACGCCCGGTTCCACCCCGAGCTCGCCCGGGTCCAGGCCCCGGTGACCTACATTGACCGCCCCATCAAGACGATCGCCCTGTGGGAGTCACTTCGGCTGGCCGAGGAGGCGGGGCTCACGGCCGCCCTGGGCCGGAATTTCGCCGAACTCGCCGCCGCCACGGCGGACGAAGCCGTCCAGGCCATCAACCTGGCCACCGCTTTGCAGGGCCGCAACATCCGGCACATGCACGTCCACTTCGCCTCGGGCGCCACGACGGTCGCCCGGCTGGCGTCCTTCATTACCGGCATCCCCTTCTCGTTTACGGCCCACGCGGTGGACATCTTCCATGAATCGGTCCAGGACGAGGATCTGCGGCTCAAGCTCGAGCAGGCCCACCACGCCGTGACCATCAGCCAGTACAACATGCGCTACCTGCGCCGCCGCTTCCCGGGCTCGACGTCACGGCTCCACCTGGTGCGCAACGGCCTGGAGCTGGAGCGCTTCCCTTACCGGGAGCCCCGCCCGCTCGGACCGACCCTGCGGATCGCGGCCATCGGCCGCCTGGTGGAAAAGAAAGGCTTCCAGCATCTGCTGCCCGCAGCCGCCGAACTGCTGGACCAGGGGGTCAAAATGGACCTCCGGATCGCCGGGACCGGGCTCATGGCCGAGGAGCTGGAAGCCAGCATCGGCCAGCTCCGACTCGGCGGGTACGTCCGCCTCCTCGGCCCCCAGACCCAGGACCAGGTCCACGAGCTGCTCCAGTCCGCCGATATCTTCGTGGCACCCTGCGTGGTGGGCGCCGACGGCAACGCGGACGGCATGCCCACGGTCCTGCTTGAGGCCATGGCCACCGGCGTCCCCTGCGTCAGCACGTCCGTCACCGGGATCCCCGAGGTGGTCCGGAACGGCTCCACCGGGGTCCTGGTCCGGCCCGGCAACTCGCACGCCCTCGCGCGCGGCATCCGCACGCTCGGCTCCCCCGCCATCGACCGGGCAGCCGTGTCCCGCAATGCCCGCGCCGTGATCGAAGAGAACTACGACGTCCACCGCCAGGCCGAGCTCCTGAGGTCCCTCTCCCGACCGGAAAGGAGAGTCGCATGACACGCGTGGCCTACCTCTGCGCCGACCCCGGCGTGCCCGTTTTCGGCACCAAGGGCTCCTCGGTGCACGTCCAGGAAATCGTCCGGGCGTGGCGCGAGACCGGCGCCGCCGTGACGGTCTACTGCACCCGGCTCGGGACCGAGCGGCCCAGCGATCTTGCCGATCTCGACGTCGTCGAAGTCAATCCGGAACCCGTCCCCGGCCCCGCGCGGGAACGGGCGGTCCAGGACGCCGCGCTGGGCCTGGCGGACGAGGTCCTGCGCAACGGCTGCGGGCTGTTCTACGAGCGCTATTCGCTGTTCAGCCCGGCCCTGTCAGTGGTGGCCCGGATTCTGGACGTGCCGTCGGTGCTTGAGGTGAATGCTCCGCTCATCGAAGAGCAACAGCGGTACCGCCAGTTGCTGGATGTGAAGAAGGCTGAGACGGTGTTCCGCCGCAACGCCGCCACGGCCGACGTCGTGGCTTGCGTCTCCGATCCCGTGGTGCGCTGGGTGCGGGCGCGGGTGCCGACCGCCAGGACCGTGCTGGCACAGAACGGCGTGAACGTCGACCGAATCCCGGGCCGCCGCCCCGGCCGCCGGAATCCGGACCACCTCACGGTCGGGTTTGTCGGAACCCTGAAGCCCTGGCACGGTGTTCCCGCCCTGTTGCACGGCGTCGCGCTCGCCAACCAGCAGACCGCCGACCCTAGCCTGCGCTGGCAGGTCCAGGTGGTGGGTGATGGGCCCGGCCGGAAGGACCTCGAACGCCTCGCCGAGTCCCTCGGCGTGCCGACGGTGTTCACCGGCGCCGTTGCGCCGGCAGCCGTGCCCGGCCTCCTGGCAGAATTCGACGCCGCCGCCGCCCCCTATCCCCCGGACGCACCCGGCCAGGACGATTACTTCTCTCCGTTGAAGGTCTTTGAGTACATGGCGGCCGCGCTGCCCGTGATCGCAAGCGCCGTGGGCCAGATCCCGTCCATCATCCAGGACGGCCGCACCGGCATCCTCGTCGCGCCCGGGAACCCCGCCGCACTCGCGGACGCCCTCATCCGGCTCGGCGAAGACCCGAACCTGCGGGACAGGCTGGGGCTCGAGGCCCGCAGCGACGCCGTGCAACGGTTCAGCTGGAGCGGTGTGCTGTCCCGGATCACCGAGGCGCTACCGCCGGCACGCAGACTGGCAACGAAATGAGCACCGCTGCCAGGCATTCGAGCCCCCGTGGCTGGCGAACACTGTGGGGAAGGATCGGAGCCACCGCACCGGCCGAACCCACTCCGATGCGCCGGACCCTGCGGTGCATCCGCCCGCATCTGCGCGGGCACAGGCTGCTCATCACCTGGGGATTCATTGCCATGGCCGTGGAAATCCTCTTCCGGCTACTTGAACCGTGGCCGGTGAAGATCGTCCTCGACTCCGTCTCACACTCACTCGGCGCCCATCTGCGCAAGTCCCCGCTCAGCGTGGAGGCAAGCGCCGAGGTGCTGCTTCTCTGCGCCGGCGCAATAGTTGTCATCAGCCTGATCCGGGCCGTGGCAAGCTACCTGTCCGCGATCTCGTTTGCCCTCGTGGGTACCCGCGTTTCCTCCGAATTGCGCGCCCGGACCTTCCGCCACCTCCAGAGCCTGTCGATGCGCCACCACAGCCGCGCCTCCACCGGCGACACGGTCCAACGGCTCGTCGGGGACGTGTCCCGGCTGCAGGACGTGGCCATCACCGCGGGGCTCCCGCTCATCGGCAACATCGTGTCCCTGGTCGCGATGATGATCATCATGCTTTGGCTCGATCCCTTTATCGCTCTGGTGACGTTCCTGTCCATCGGGATATTCATTGTCTTGTCCCGTAAGAGCTCGGGATCGATTACCACCGCTGCCCGCAAATCACGCAAGGGCGAAAGCGCCCTTGCCACCACAGCCGCACAGACCCTGGGAGCAATACGTGAAGTCCAGGCGTACGGACTCGAAGACACCCTCAGCTCGGGCTTCGGCAAGAGCAACCAGGCAGCGCTTGGCTCCGGGGTGGCCACGTTACGGTTGACCGCCAGCCTGCAACGGAAAACCGATGTCCTGACCGGAATCGCGACGGGGGTTGTCCTGGCTGCCGGTGGATGGAGGGTGATGCAACATGCGATGACCCCCGGAGATCTGACCGTTTTCCTGTTTTACCTGAAAACCGGGATGAGGCCGCTCAAGGATGTGGCCAGGTACACCAGCCGCATCGCCCGCGCGACGGCCTCCGGGGAACGGGTGGCGGACCTGCTCGAGGCCCAGAGTGATGTCCCCGAGTCACCGCACGCCGTCGCGCTCAAGAGCCCGCACCCGGACATCGTGTTCGACAACGTCTGGGCCGGCCACTTCGACGGGGCTTCGGTGCTCAAGGGGATCACCCTGACCATACCCGCGGGTCAACACTGCGCCGTGCTGGGGCCCTCCGGGGCCGGGAAGTCCACGCTGGCGTCCATGATCCTTCGGATGGTGGACCCCTGGGAGGGGAGCGTCAGCCTCGGCGGGGAGGACCTGCGGGATCTGACGATCGCTTCCGTGCGCGCACACGTCTCAATCCTGCTCCAAGACTCCGTGCTGTTCGGAACTTCGGTCCGGGAGAACATCCGGTTCGGCCGCCTCGATGCCACCGATGAGGAGATCGAAGCCGTGGCAGCCCTTGCCCAGGCCGACGGTTTCATCCGCGCACTGCCCGAGGGCTACGAAACTGTCCTCGGCGAGGCGGCCAATGATCTTTCCGGGGGCCAGCGTCAACGGCTGGCCGTAGCCCGCGCCATGCTCCGCAAGGCCCCCATCGTGATCCTGGACGAGGCGACGGCCGGGCTTGATCCGGCCTCCCGCGATTCGGTCCTCGATGCCCTGGACACACTCACGGAGGGCCGGACCTCCATCACGATTACCCATGATGTCAACTCGGCCCAATCGTGCGACCGGGTGGTGTGGCTCGAAGACGGCGAAATCCTCGAAGATGGGCCGCCGCAGTCATTGCTGGCCGCTCCGGGCTCCCGCTTTGCGGGCTGGGTCCATCGGCAGCAGAGCGGAGAACCCGGCGAACTGTTTAAGGTGCCGACATGAGCAGCGTCCTGCAGGGACAACGCGGGCTTGTCCAGCCCGGTTGTCTCCACGCCGACGTCGTTCTGGCTGTCGGCCCTATCCACCGAGCCCTGGAGTTGATCGCATGAGCTGGCACCCGCGGGTCCCGCGTTCCGCCGTCGACTCTTGCGGGCAAACCTGGCGTATCCACCGGGTGTGGCCGGACAGCACGGCAGGCGACTACATCTTGGAGGTCGTGGCGCCGGGGCAGGCCGGCGTCCGGGGAGGCATGCTGCGTGGCGGAGCGTTCGAGCTGTTGTCCGAGGACGATCCAGGGCTTCCGTCCCTGCGGGCCGAATCCCGGCGCGGGGAGCTGGTCTCCTACCGGCCGCACATGCGCGCCGTCGTCCGGACCGATGCTGGCTATATCAAGGTCTTCCCGCCCGGCGGTGCAATCGTGCCCGCGGAACGCTGCGCGCAGACCGAGATCCTCCTCGCCCCCGGGACTTTCACCGCACCCAGGGTTCTGCGGAACTCTCCGGACGTCATCGTCTTTAGCGCCGTTCCCGGCCAGCCCCTGGGGTATCTGGGCGACGACACCGCGGGTCTCAGTGATGAAGAGTTCGACCGACTGTGGGAGAGATGGCAGCACGCCTGGACCGCCCAGGTGGGTAGCTCCGCCGGGCACGCAGCCCTGGCCGCGCTGCCCGTCCATTCCCCGGAGGTGGAGGTCGCCGATCTGCGGCGCTGGGTGAACCGCTGGCTGCGGCACTATAACGACGTCCCGGAAGCCGCATCCCAACGCGCCACCCTGAGCGCACGGGCCGACGACGTGATCCGGAACCTGCTCCGGACCGCGCCGGATCCGCTGGTCTGGGCGCATGGGGACCTCCACGACAAGCAAATCCTTGCCGCCGACGGCCCCTCGCCGCTAGGCCTGCTGGATTTCGACGATACCGCCCAGGCCGAGGCCGCCCTGGATCTGGCGAACCTGGACGTTCACTTGGAACTGAGTGCCCGCATACCCTGCATTTCGCCGGACCGGTATCTGGCTGCCCACACGCGGATCCTGGCTGCCGCGGAAGAGCTGCACGTCAGCCCGGACCGGTTCCATGCTTATTCCGACGGCGCCTGGCTGCGGCTGGCCTGTTCCCCGTATCCCAATCGCTCGGCCAGGGCCCTGGCTGTGCTCGGCGAACGTGCCGCGCACATCTCACTCGGGTCCGGCTACAAGTCCGGCTTCGCAAGCGAGGCTATGGAATCCGGCGGCCGCTGACGTGGTCGAGGGGCTGGGCCCGGCAACACTCCGGGGCGGGGGTAGCGGCGCACCGCGCGATTGTTGAGGCGCTACCCCCGCCCCGGCCGCCGTCGAACTGGAAAATCTGCAACGTATGGTGGATGCGGCCCGATCTGGCCCGGACCAGTCCGGGAACACCCTGCCGGCAGCGGGCGTTACTTCCCTACGTGGGACCTGATCCGGGAGCACGCGCCGGCTTCACCCCGAACTGATCCGCCGTACCGAGAGGAACGCTTCATGGCTTACATCAAGGTTGGAACTGAAAACAGCACGGACGTCGAGCTCTACTACGAGGACCACGGGTCCGGACAGCCAGTAGTCCTGATTCACGGCTACCCCCTGGACGGCTCCTCCTGGGAGAAGCAGACCACGGCGCTGCTGTCCGCCGGCTACAGGGTCATCACGTACGACCGCCGCGGCTTCGGAAAGTCCAGCAAGCCCACCGACGGCTACGACTACGACACCTTCGCGGCGGACCTGAACGCCATCCTGACGACGCTGAACCTCAACGACGCCGTCTTAGTGGGCTTCTCCATGGGCACCGGCGAAGTTGGCCGCTACCTGGCAACCTACGGCTCCGCCCGCGTGGCGAAGGCCGCATTTCTCGCCTCGCTGGAACCCTACCTGCTGCAGGCGGAGGACAACCCCGAGGGCGTTCCGCAGCCGGTCTTCGACGGCCTGCTGGACGCCGTGACGGCGGACCGGTACGCCTTCTTCACCGACTTCTTCAAGAATTTCTACAACAGCGACACGTTCCTCGGCACCCCGCGGCTCAGCGAGGAAGTCATGCGCGCCGGCTGGAACCTCGCCGTTTCCGGCGGGCCCACGGCCTCGGTGGCCGCGCAGCCGACCTGGCTGACCGATTTCCGCGCCGACATCCCCAAGATCGACGTGCCGGCCCTGATCGTGCACGGGACCGCGGACAACATCCTCCCGATCGACGTCGCTGGCCGACGCTTCGCCAAGGCCCTGCCGGCCGCGGAGTATGTGGAAATCGACGGCGCCCCGCACGGCCTGCTGTGGACGCACGCCGCCGAGATCAACGAAATCCTGCTGCGGTTCCTTTCCAAGTAGGCCCCCAGCGCTGCCCGTGGATGCCCGCACTGTCCCATAAGATCTGGCACATGTTGTTGGAAGACTTTAATGCGGCCGGCCGCGCGGAAGCTGCGGCGGTATTGCGCCCTTGCCTGGACATTGAGCGGTGGATTGCCGAGATCCTCGACTCCCGGCCCTACGGCAGCCCCGGAAGCCTCCGGGACGCGGCAGTCCACGCGGCGGACCCCTTCACCGGCGACGAGGTGGCGGCCGCTCTCGCCCACCATCCCCGCATCGGCGAACGAGCCGCAGGAACCAGTAAGGAGGCCAGGCTCTCCCAGTCGGAGCAGGCAGCTCTCGGCGCTCCGGACCCTGCGGTCGCGGCAGCCACCGCCGAGGGAAACCGCGCCTACGAGGAGAAGTTCGGCCAGGTGTTCCTCATCCGCGCGGCCGGCCGCAGCCGGGAGGAGATCCTGGCCGCCCTCAACACCAGGCTCGCCCACACCCCCGAAGAGGAACAAGTGATCATCGGCCAGCAACTGCGCGAAATCGCGGTACTCCGACTCCAAGGACTGATCGGCGCATGAGCACATCCCACGTCACCACCCATGTCCTGGACACCGGCTCCGGTAAGCCCGCCGCGGGCGTCGCCGTCACCCTGGACATGCTCGACGACGGCGGACGTTGGGTCAGGATCGCGGCCGGCGCCACGGACGACGACGGGCGCATCAAGTCGCTGGGTCCCGACCGGCTGGCCTCCGGCACGTACCGGCTGGGCTTCGACACCGGAGCCTATTACGCGGCCGCCCGGACCGAGACCTTCTTTCCCGAAGTCACGCTCACCTTCGCGGTAGACGGTTCCCAGGCCCACTACCACGTGCCGCTCCTGCTGAGCCCCTTCGCGTACTCCACCTACCGCGGCAGCTGAGGCAGCCACATGAGCGACAGCGGACCACCACGCACGACGGCGGTGCTGCTTGCCGCGGGTGCCGGGACGCGGCTGGGACTCGGGCCCAAGGCGCTGCTCCCGTTCCACGGCCATACGCTGGTCGAAGTGCTCGCCGACGTACTGCTCGCCGGCGGCTGCCGGGAAGTGGTGACGGTACTCGGCGCGGAAGCGGAACGGGTCCGCGCCGCCACCGACCTCAGCCGGCACCGGGTCATCGAAAATCCGCACTGGGCCACCGGGATGGGGAGTTCGTTCCGTGCCGGTGTTGCCGCGGCGGACCCGGAGGACCATGTGCTCATCGCGCTGGTGGACCAGCCCGGCCTGACGCCGGCGACCGTCGAGCGGCTCATCGACGCCCACCGTCCGGGCCGCGTGACGGCGGCAGCCTACCGGGAGCCGGACGGACAACTGCGCCGCGGCCACCCGCTGCTGCTGGATGCCAGCCTCCGCGCCGCAGCAGCAGACGCGGCAACGGGCGATGCCGGGGCACGGGTGTTCCTGCAGGGCCGCCCGGACCTGGTCGACCTGGTGGACTGCAGCGACCTCTCCGGCGGCGAGGACCTCGACACCCCGGACCAGCTCGACCTTCTCCGCTGACCCCGCGTTGATATAGCCGCGCTGGTTTAGCCAGAGCGGAAAAACAGCTCCTGCAGGCCGAGCTTGAATTTGGCGCGGCCGCCATGGGCGGGATGCCTGATCTTCGGCGCGTCCAGTCCGCTCCGCTGCAGGCTGCGGTGCGCCACGTTACCCACCGCCACCACGGACTCGATGGGAAACAGCTCCGTCAACGACTGCCAAAACGGAGTTCCGAGGGCTGTTTCGGCGGATGTCGGAGTGCGGTTGGACATGGGCCGGCCTGGCGCATGGGTATGCCACGGGCAGGCGCTCCACAGCAGGGGAAGGAATTCCAGCTCGGCCAGCACCTCCCACATCACCGTCGCCGTCGGCTCGGACGCGACGCCCGCAGCCTCGGCCGGCAGCACATAGCCCTTCCCCGGCCCGAACAGCCCGAACCTGTTGGCCGGGCCTTCGAAAATGGTGCGGTTGGTGAACGGAACCCCTGTGATCCTCATGCCCCTGAAACCGGGGGCTTCGCCCACCAGCAGCACCTGCGGGGAGCGGTCCAGCATTTCCTGCAGGTAGATTTCCAGGTTCCGCCGGCGCTGCGCATTCCCCGGCACGGCATGGTTGAAGAAGTTGTTGCACTGGGGCCCGGTTTCCACCGAAGCGAGCCGGTCAATGAAGTCACTGATGGAGGATGAAGTCACGCGACGCCCGTTCCTTGGCAGCTCATACGGCAATCAGAATATAGCGGCCGCCCCCTAAACATTGCCGCCCCCTTTAGCATTGGGGCATGACGGACATGACCATCTTCACGATCGGGCACTCCACTCATCCCGTAGACGAATTCATCGGCATCCTGAAGGCCCACGGCATCAAGAAGCTCATCGATGTGCGCACCGTCCCGAAGTCGCGGCACAACCCGCAGTTCAACGGGGACGCCCTGGCGGCGAGCCTGCGTGCCAGCGGGATCACCTACCGGCGGATGGAATCCCTCGGCGGCCTGCGGCATGCCCGAAAAGACAGCCCGAACGGTGCCTGGCGGAACGCGTCGTTCCGGGGCTATGCGGACTATATGCAGACCGAGGAATTCTCAGCGGCCATCGACCAGCTGATAGAACGCGGACGGACCAATAATGCGGCGATCATGTGCGCGGAAGCCGTCCCGTGGCGGTGCCACCGCTCCCTGATCGGCGACGCGCTCCTGGCCCGGAACGTCGAAGTGCTGGACATCATGACGCACAAGTCCGCCAAACCCCACACCCGGACCTCCTTTGCCCGCGTTGACGGAAACCGGGTCTGGTATCCGGAAGACTAAGCAGCCGCGGCCAGCCTCAGGAGCAGCTACCAGCGCGGGTGGACGGACCCGCGGAAGTAGCGGTCGTAGATCTCCCGGACACCGACGTCGAACGTTGCGTCAATGCCGTTGACGGCAGCCGCGGCGGCGTTGGAGCGCGCCTGGTCCGCGTTCCGCGCGCCGGGGATCACCGTGCTGACCCCGTCCTGCGCCGCAATCCAGGCGATGGCCGCCTGGGCGGTGCTGACGCCGTCGGGCACCAGCTCCTCGAACTCGGCCACCGCCTTGAGGCCCTGACCGAAGTCGACGCCAGAGAACGTCTCTCCGACGTCGAACGCTGAGCCGGTGCGGTTGAAGTTCCGGTGGTCGTTCTCCGCGAAGGACGTGTCCTTCGTGTACTTGCCGGAGAGCAGCCCCGAGGCGAGCGGAACGCGGGCAATGATGCCCACCCCGGCAGCCTCTGCCGCCGGCAGCACCTCGTCCAGCGGCTTGAGCCGGAAGGCGTTGAGGATGATCTGCACGGTCGCCGTGCCTTCGTGGCGCAGGGCTTCGAGGGCTTCGTCTGTCCGTTCGACACTGACGCCGTAGTTCCGGATGGCCCCCTCGGCCACGAGTGTGTCCAGCGCGTCGTAGACCTCGGCGTTGCTGTAGACGGCGGTCGGCGGGCAGTGCAGCTGGACCAGATCCAGCTCTTCGACGCCCAGGTTGCGCCGCGACCGGTCCGTCCACTCGCGGAAGTTGGCAAGGTTGTAGTTTTCCGGCCGCTGCTCCGCCCGGCGGCCCATCTTGGTGGCCACCGTGATGTCCAGGCCGGGGTTATCCGCCAGGAACGCTCCGATGGCCTGCTCGCTGCGACCATCACCATAGACGTCCGCGGTGTCGAAGAACGTGACGCCCGCTTCCACGGATGCCGCCAGGATGGCCCGAGCCGCTGCCTGGTCCACGTTGCCCCAGTCCGCGCCGAGCTGCCATGTCCCCAGGCCAACGACAGAGACGTTGCGTGCGGTCTTGCCCAAGATTCGCTTTTCCATCATCCGACTATAAGACCCTCCTAGAGCACGCCTGCAACAATGTGCGTATGCCTCTCCACCACCACCCCGTCCGACGGCTGTCAGAGGATCCGAAGAATGTATTGGACCGGGGTCAATGGCCGGCTGCACTGCCGCCTATAGCCCAGGTGCTCGACCAAGGCCTTGATCTGACGCCCGCAACCGTCCTCGTCGGTGAAAACGGATCGGGGAAATCCACCCTCGTGGAAGCGATCGCTCTGGCTTACGGTTTGTCCCCAGAGGGCGGATCAACGGGCGCGCGTCACACCACGAGGTCCACCGAATCGGTGCTCGCGAATCATCTGCAGTTGGTCAGGAATGCGGGAGCAACCAGACGAGGGTACTTTTTGCGGGCTGAAACCATGCACGGTTCTTCACCTACCTCGAGAAAAACCCCAGCAGGTCCGGTGATATCGCGTTTCACGACATGTCCCACGGCGAGTCGTTTTTGCAGTTGGCCGTAGACCGATTCCGAGGACACGGGCTGTGGGTGCTCGACGAGCCGGAGTCAGCTTTGTCCTTCACCGGGTGCCTTACCCTTCTTGCTGTCCTGAAGGAACTTCTGGCCACCGGCGACTCACAGGTCATCATGTCCACGCACTCACCGGTTCTGGCCGCGCTGCCTGGCGCTCAGATCCTGGAAGTCGGGCCCTGGGGTCTGCGGCCGCAGGTTTGGGAGGACCTAGATCTGGTCACGAACTGGAGGTCGTTCTTGGATTCCCCCGAGCGGTACCTCCGGCACATTTAGTTGCGCTTACTCCGTGAAATTCACGTTTTGTTGTTTTGGACGGGAGGGGTCAGGCCGGCTTCCTTCAGGCCCAGATAGATCCTGTCGCGGGTGATGGGCAGCTGGGAGAACCTCACGCCGGTGGCGTTCCGGATGGCGTTGGCGAGCGCCGGGGCCACCGGGTTGAACGGGCTTTCGCTCATGGATTTGGCCCCAAGGGGTCCCAGCTTGTCGCTGGTGTCGGCGAAGTACACCTCACTGCGCGGCACGTCCGCGAAGGTGGGGATGTGGTACTGCCGCAGGATGTCCGTGGTGACGCGGCCGGCGTCGTCCACCCTGACCTCCTCGTACAGCGCGGCGCCGAGGGCCTGCGCGATGCCGCCCTCGATCTGGCCGCGGCACTGGCGCGGGTTGACCACCACGCCGGCGTCGGCCGCCTGCACGCTTTGCAGGATCCGCAGCTCCCCTGTGCCGGTATTGACGGCCACGCGGAACCCCTGGACGTTGAACGCGACCGAACGCGGCGTGCCGCCCCAATGCCCCTCGGCGGCGAGTTCGACGCCGGCCTGCCGGGCGGCGTCGTAGAGTTCCGCCAGCGGCACCCGGGTTCCGTCGCAGATGACCGCGTCATCCTCCAGGATGCACGCGGAGGCCTGGGTCTGCCAGATGCCGGCGGCGAACGCACGGATCCGGACGGCCAGGTCCGTGGCCGCAGCCAGGGTCGCCTTGCCCGCCACCACCGTGCCGGAAGATCCGAACGCGCCGGAATCGTGGACCACAAGGTCCGTATCCGACTGGCGGACCGTGATCCGGCCCGCCGTGGTGGACAGTGCGGTGGCCGCGAGCTGGGCGTGGACAGTGGTGGTGCCGTTGCCGAATTCGGCCGTCCCGACGTCGGCGGCGTACGTCCCGTCCGGCAGGAGCCGGAGCCAGGAGTGGGCAAAGTGGCCGCGGGGCGGGACGGTGTCGATCATGGACAGGGCCGTCCCCTCACCGATGACCCAGTCCGGGCCCGGGCTGTCGAGGCCCGCCGCGCGGCAGCGTTCCAGGCCGCGGGCCAGGGCATCCTCTACCAGCTTGGTGCACTGGTCCAGTCCGTAGCTGCCGTAGTGGACGTCCTCCTGGGGCTCGTCCCGGGTGGAAAGCATGCTGTCGCCCTCGCGGACCATGTTGCGCCGGCGGAATTCCAGGGGGTCCATGCCGATCCCGGTTGCGAGCTCATCGATGCCGGATTCGATGGCGAAGATCATCTGGCTCAGTCCATAGCCGCGGAAGGCGCCGGCCGGCACCGTGTTGGTGTACACGGCGTGAGCGTCCACCTTCTTGTTCTCGCACCGGTAGACCCCCAGCGACTCGCCGCAGCCGTGGAACATGACCCCGGGCGCATGGTTGCCGTAGGCGCCGGTGTTCGTGAGTACCTCCAGCTGGAGCGCGGTCAGCCGGCCGTCGCGGCTGGCGCCGGCCTTGAGGTGGATGGTGAACGGGTGCCGGGTGGTAGCGGCTGTGAACTGTTCGGTCCGGGTGAATTCCAGCTGGACAGGGCGGTTGAGCTTCAGCGCGGCCAGCGCCACGACATCCTCGGTGAGGACCTCCTGCTTGCCGCCGAATCCGCCGCCCACGCGGCCGGCGACCACACGGATCTGCTCTTCCGGCAGGCCGAAGACCCGGCCCAGGGTCCGCCGCACCAGGAACGGGACCTGGCTGGAGGTGCGGATCTGCAGCCGCCCGTCACTGTCGAAGGAGGCGATGGACCCGTGGGTTTCGAGCGCGGTGTGCTGCACACGCTGGGTCCGATAGGTGTGCTCGTGGATGAAGTCCGCCGCGGCGAACCCGGCGGCCACATCGCCGAGTTCGGAATGTAGTTCCGCCACGATGTTCCGCTCCGGCCGGCTGATGCGGGCCGTGACGGCGTCCTTGTCCCCGTGGAGGGCGGGGGCACCGGACAGCATGGCGTTCTCCGGGGTGAAGACGGCGTCCAGCAGTTCGTAGTCGACCCTTAACGCACGCGCGCCGGCTTCCGCCGCGGCCACGGTATCGGCGACGACGGCGGCGACCCGCTGGCCGATGAACCGCACGACGTCGTCGAACACCCGGGTGTCGTCCGGGTCGTCCGTATGGAGTTCGTGCTGGGCCGTGGAGAACAGCTGCGCCGGGGAGTCCTCGTGCGTGAAGACCGCCTCGACGCCGGGAACCGCCAATGCGGCCGCGGCGTCGATCGAGCGGATCCGGGCGTGGGCATGCGGAGAGCGCAGGAGCTTCACGTGCAGCAGCCCGGGGAGTTCGCCGGCCGGGACGTCCAGGGTGTAGCGGGCTCGTCCCGTGACGACGGCGAGGCTGGCGGGTGCGGGGACGTCGTCGCCGAGCTGGCCGGTGCGCGGAACGGGCTGCGCACCGGCCTGGCCAACATCCGCGACCCCGGGTCCCGCCGCGGCGGCGTCCGGATGCCCTTCCTCGCCGCGGACGGCGTCCTCGATCGCCGCGTACCCCGTGCACCGGCACAGGTTGCCCTTGAGGTTGCGGGGCAGGTTCGCCCGCTGCTCGTCATCGAAGGTCGCGGCGGTCATCACCATGCCGGCCGTGCAGAAACCGCACTGGAAACCCTGCCGGTCCAGGAACTGCTGCTGCATCGGGTGAAGCTCGGCGCCGCCGGCGGTGCTGGCCAGCCCCTCCACCGTGGTGACTGCCCGGCCCGCCGCGCGGACGGCCGGGAAGATGCAGCTGTGCACCGGCACGCCGTCCACGTGCACCGTGCACGCGCCGCAGTCGCCGGCATCGCAGCCCTTCTTCACGCCAAGATTCCCCTGCTCGCGCAGGAACGTCCGCAGGCACTGCCCAGGCCGCGGTTCGGCCTGCGCCGGGACGCCGTTGATCTCGATTGCACCGTTGAACTCGACGGTCATTCAGGCCCCTTCGTTCGGGGAGATGGCGGTCGGGGAGATGGCGTCCGGGCACCGGCCTCCGCCGCACGGACCCCCGCCGCACCGGCCTCCGCGGCACGGGCGGCCGGTGGCCAGGCCCGCGGCGGCCAGAAGTCACCGGAGACGGGTGCCGGACCGGCGCCTGCCAGGGCGGTCAGCTCAGCCCGGATTTCCTGGGCCAGCCGGTACGTCATGTCCTTGCGCCAGGCGGGCAGGCCATGGACGTCGTCGTGGTACAACGGATCCGGGATGGCCGCGTCCAGCGCCGCCGAGAGCGCGTCGGCGAGCGCCGCCTGGGAGGACTTCAGACGCAGCTGCACGGGGCGCTTCGTGGCAGCGGTGATGGTCAGGACCATGCTGGCGTCGGCGTCGAGCCTTCCGATCAGCAGCACCGCCGACCTGCCCAGATGACTCAGCGACAACCGGCGGAAGGCCACCCGGGAGGACAGGGCCGACGCCGGCAGGTTCACGCTGCGCATGAGCTCGCCGGGAACGAGGCAGTTGGTCCCGTCCCCCGTGACGAGATCCAGCACGGGAATCGTGCGGGTGGCGCCGCTTGGTCCCAGGAGGGTGGCGGTGCCGTCGAGCGCGGCGCAGAGCGAGATCATGGGCCCGGCCGGCAGCGAGGTGCACAGGTTCCCGCCCACCGTGGACATGTTCCAGACCTTGAACGATGCCACGAAGGAGTCGCAGCAGGGGCGGACGAGCTCCAGCCCGGGCCACTCCCCGGCCCGGTCCCGGCCGGCTTCCGAGTCCGGGAACGCGTACAGCTGGGCGATGGTGCAGGTGGCCGCTAGCTCGATGCCCGCGGCCGAGACCGCCAGGGGTGCCCAGTCCGCGGAGCCCAGGTCCAGCAGACGCCGCGGCGCCTCCTTTCCAAACGCGGCGCCACCGTAAGAGAAAAGCACGGTTCCCCCGGCGAGCCAGGCGTCGCCCTCGCGCCACTGGGCCGGGTCAGCGGTGCGGACCACCTCTTCGACGGTGTTCAGGTCCATGAGGCCTCCTGGCGCTGTCCGGACTCGGCCGGCCGCCAGGTGCCAGGGAGCTGGAGCAGATCCACCATGGCCGCAGTCCCCGGCGCTAGTACTTGGTCCGGGACTCGAGCGAGTTCCAGGCGTTGAAGGGATCCAGGACCCCGAGGGCTTCGGGCCCTGTCAGCTCCAGCCTGCCGACCGGCATGAGCGCCTCGCGCTGGTCATTTTCGAAGTATCCATAGAAGACGGCGTCGTCGAACCCTGCGGACGCGGCATCGTGCCGGTCCGCGGCGAACACCACGCGCGCCACCCGTGCCCACAGCGCCGATGCCAGGCACATGGGGCACGGCTCGCAGCTCGCGTAGAGCGTGGCTCCGCTCAGATCAAAGGTGCCGAGTTCGCTGCACGCCCGCCGGATGGCCGTGACCTCGGCGTGCGCGGTGGGATCGTTGGTGGCGGTGACGCGGTTGACGCCGTCGAACGCTTGGCCGTCCGCGGTGACCAGCACTGCGCCGAACGGGCCGCCGCCATTCGAGACGTTGGCCGTGGCCAGCTCGATGGACCGCGCCAGGTACTTCCGGGCAGTGTCGGATGTAGTCATGCTGCGACTCCCTTGCTGCGGAAGCCGGTTCACCGAGACGGGAACGCCAGGGCGGATGCGACGATGACCAGACTTCAGCATGTGCCTTGCAGGTGCGCCTGGTGGGCAGCCTCCCCGGGGTCGGGCTGCCCGCCGCTGGCAAGATCGACAGTAGCACCGGGACGTCCGGCCGGCGCCTGCATTTCGGCGGAACCCCGGTTTCGATCTATGAATTTCTGCCAGCAGTCAAGGTCGCGGCCGCGCGGCCACAACCGGTTTTCCGGAAAGTCATGTACACCTTAATTCCATGTGGGACTCTGGTGCCACATCCTGAAGTTGGGAACCAGACCATGAGCAACAAGATCGTCCTAGGCCACAACCAGTACGGCAAAGCGGAAGTCCGGGTCGTCAAGATCACCAGGGACACCGACCGCCATGAAATCGAAGACCTGAACGTCACCTCGCAGCTGCGCGGGGACTTTGCAGCCGCCCACCTCGACGGCGACAACAGCCATGTGGTGGCCACGGACACCCAGAAGAACACCATCTACGCCTTCGCCCGGGAGGGCATCGGCTCCCCCGAGGCCTTCCTGCTCCGGCTGGGCAAGCACTTCACCTCGAGCTTCGACTGGGTCAGCGGCGGCCGCTGGGCGGCCGAGTCCTACAAATGGGACCGGATCCAGGCCCACGGAACCGGGCACCGCCACTCCTTCGTCCGCAGCGGCCAGGAAGTCCGTACTGCTGTCCTGGTCCGCGACGGCGCAACCGAACACCTCATCGCCGGGCTCAAGGACCTCACCGTACTGAAGTCGACCCAGTCGGGCTTCAGCGGCTTCCCGCGGGACAAATACACCACCCTCCCGGAAACCGCTGACCGCATCCTGGCCACCGAGGTATCCGCCCGCTGGCGCTTCAAGACAGGCACCGATTTCGGCACGCTCGACTTCAACAAGAGCTACGACGAGGTCAGGAGCCTGCTGCTGGAAGGCTTCAGCGAAAACTACTCCCACGCCCTGCAGCAGACCCTTTTCGACATGGGCGCCAAGATCCTGGAAGCGCACCCCGGAATCGACGAGATCAAGTTCTCCATGCCCAACAAGCACCACTTCCTTGTCGACCTCTCACCATTTGGCCTCGACAACCCGAATGAGGTCTTCTTCGCCGCTGACCGTCCCTACGGCCTGATCGAGGCCACAGTCCAGCGAGACGACACCGCTCCTGCAGAGATCGCCTGGAGCGGGATTGCCGGCTTCTGCTAGACCGTCCGGCCTTGCTTCAGATACAGGCCCCCCACGTCACCGGCGAGGAACACGTTGCGCCCACGGCCAAGGACGCTAATGTGTTCGCCATGGCCAACCGACCCCGGAGGTCGGCCCGGCGATCGCTCCATTCAAGCCCGAAAGGACCAGAAATGGCTCTCACCGTCACCGATCCCCAGCCCGTCGACCGGGCCGGGGAAATACTGACACCGGAAGCGCTCGCCTTCGTCGAGGAACTTCACCTCCGCTTTGCCGGGACCCGCGACGAGTTGCTCAAGGCCCGCGCCATCAAGCGCGAGCGCGTCGCCCGGACCGGCCGCCTGGACTTCCTGCCGGAGACCCAGGAGATCCGCGACGCCGATTGGAGCGTCGCTCCGGCGCCCGCGGCGCTGCAGGACCGCCGGGTTGAGATGACCGGACCGGCCGCCCCGGCCAAAATGGCGATCAACGCGCTGAACTCCGGCGCGAAGGTGTGGCTCGCCGACCTTGAGGACGCCAGCACGCCCACCTGGGCCAACGTGGTCGAATCGATCCTCAACCTCCGCGACGCCGCAGACGGAACCCTGAAGTACACCTCGCCCGAAGGCAAGGAGTACGCGCTACGCACCGACGGTCCGCTCGCCGTCGTAGTGGCCCGTCCCCGCGGTTGGCACATGGGGGAACGGCACCTGCTGATCAACGGGGAACACACCATCGGCGCGCTGGTGGACTTCGGTCTGCACTTCTTCCACACCGCCCAGCGGCTCCTGGCAAACGGTCACGGCCCCTACTACTATCTGCCCAAAATGGAGAGCCACCTTGAGGCACGGCTCTGGAACGAGATCTTCGTCTTCGCCCAGGACTTCATCGGTATTCCGCAAGGCACCATCCGCGCCACCGTCCTGATTGAGACCATCCCGGCGGCCTTCGAGATGGACGAGATCCTCTACGAACTCCGCAACCACGCCTCAGGTCTGAACGCCGGCCGCTGGGACTACCTGTTCAGCATCATCAAGTACTTCCGCGACGCCGGTGAAAGCTTTATCCTGCCCGACCGCGCTTCGATCGTCATGACAGCGCCGTTCATGCGTGCCTACACCGAGCTCCTGGTCAAGACCTGCCACCGCCGCGGCGCCTTTGCCATGGGCGGCATGGCAGCGGTGATTCCCAACCGGCGCGAACCCGAGGTGACCGCGCAGGCCTTCGAGAAGGTGCGGGCGGACAAGACGCGCGAGGCCGGCGACGGCTTCGACGGCTCCTGGGTGGCGCACCCGGACCTGGTGCCGGTCTGCCAGGAGGTGTTCGACTCCGTTCTGGGCCAGCGGCCCAACCAGATCGACAAGCAGCGGCCCGAGGTCAGCGTCACCGCCGACCAGCTGCTGGACATCCGGTCCGCCCGGGGCCAGGTGACCGAGGCCGGCCTGCGGCTGAACCTCTACGTGGCCATGGCCTACACCGCCGTCTGGATCTCCGGAAACGGCGCCGTGGCCATCCACAACCTGATGGAGGACGCGGCGACGGCGGAAATCTCGCGGTCCCAGGTCTGGCAGCAGATCCGCAACAGTGTGGTGCTGGCCGACACCGGACGCACGGTCACCCGCGAGCTCGTCTCCGCCATCCTCGCCGAGGAAACTGAGAAACTGCGCGGTGAGGTGGGCGAGGAAGCCTTCGCCCGGCACTACCAGCCCGCCAGCCGCCTGATCGGTGAGATCTGCTTGTCGGAGGACTACACCGATTTCCTCACCACCCCGGCGTACGAGCTGGTGGGCTGAGGCATGGCAGACGCCTCGGCCAGCGGAGGGCCGCAGGCACAGGCACAGCGCCAGGCACACCGCCAGGCAAGGAGTCAGGCGAGGAACCTGGGTCCGGGAACGCTTGCCCTTTCCGGGGCGGACCTCGCCCGGATCGACGCGCAGCTGGCCGGCACCGACCGGCTGCTCGAGCGCAACTACCCGGGCGACGACGGATCCCGCCAGCCGGTGCACACCGTCTACGTTCCGGCCGACCGTTTCAGCCCCGGGTTCGCCGCCGACTGGGGCGCCATGGCCGTGGCCGCGGCGGAGGCCCGCGGCGGGATCGAAAGCCTGTGCGCGCTGCTGGGCCAGGACACCGAACTGGCCGCCGCCGTCGCGCCGCGCGTCCGAGCCAAGCTGGCCCGCGAGCCGATCGAGGACCTCCGCCTGGACTTCGAGGACGGATTCGGGGACCGCGGCGACGACGCCGAGGACGACGCCGCCCTCGCCGCGGCGTCAGCGGTGGCTGCGGCCGTCGCTACCGGCATCGCGCCGCCGTTTATCGGCATCCGCTTCAAGTGCTTCGAAGCCGCCACCCGCGCCCGGGGCCTGCGAACCCTGGACCTCTTCGTGTCACAGCTGGCCGCCGCCGGCGAACTCCCCGACGGCCTCATCCTCACCCTGCCCAAGGTCACCACCGTGGCACAGGTGGAGGCCATGGACTTCGCCGTGTCCCGGCTTGAGGAAGTCCACTCCTTGCCCGCGGGCCGGCTCCGCTTTGAGGTGCAGGTGGAGACGCCGCAGCTCGTCCTAGGCCCGGACGGCACCTCGCCGGTGGCACGCCTGCCGCACGTGGTTCCCGGCCGGATCAGCGGTCTGCACTACGGGACCTACGATTACTCGGCGTCGCTGCAGATTTCCGCCGAATACCAGTCCATGGAGCATCCGGTGGCGGACTTCGCCAAGGAAGTCATGCAGCTGGCCGTGGCGGGCACCGGGATCCGACTCTCCGACGGCTCCACCAACATCCTCCCGGTGGGCGACAACGTGGAGCAGGCCTGGCAGCTCCACGGCCGGCTGGTCCGCCGTTCCCTGGAGCGCGGCTACTACCAGGGCTGGGATCTCCACCCGGCCCAGCTGCCCAGCCGGTTCGCCGCGACCTATGCCTTCTACCGGCAAGGGCTCCCCGCCGCCGCGTCCCGGCTCCGCAGCTACGTGGAGCAAACCGGCGGCGGCGTCCTGGATGAACCAGCCACCGCCCGTGCCCTGGCAGCCTTCGTGCTGCGCGGCGTCCAGTGCGGCGCCGTCGGTGCCGACGAAGTCCCGGCGCTGGCCGGCGTCGGGCTCCCCCAACTTACGGCACTGGCCCATCCGCGGGGGGCCGGCTCCCCCGGCCCCTGAGCACGCCTCCTCCTGGGCACACCTCCTGAGCAAAAGGAACGCACGCATGAGCAACTACTTCTACCCCGAGGGCGGGCTTCCGCCGCAGACCCAGATCCTCTCCGACCGCGCCGTGGTCAAGGAGGCCTACACGGTCATCCCCAAGGGCGCGCTGCGGGACATCGTCACGAGCAATCTGCCGGGCTGGACCAACACCCGCTCCTGGATCCTCGCCCGGCCCATCGCCGGATTTGCCACCACGTTCTCGCAGCTGATCGTCGAGGTGGGCCCGGGTGGCGGCTCCGCGAAACCCGAACCGGAGGCCGGCGTCGAGGGCGTTCTATTCCTGACCAGGGGCGCGCTGGCACTGACCCTCGACGGGGAAATCCACCGGCTCGGCGAAGGCGGCTACGCCTACCTCGCCGCGGGGGCGCAGTGGTCCGTGGCGAACGAGACCGGCGAGATCGCCAGCTTCCAGTGGATCCGGAAGGCATATGAGCGGCTGGCGGGCCACACTGCGAAATCCTTCGTGACCCGCGACCAGGACGTCGAACCGCGGCCGATGCCGGGCACCGACGGGGCCTGGGCCACCACCCGCTTCGTGGATCCGGATGACCTCGCGCACGACATGCACGTCAACATCGTCACCTTCAAACCCGGGGCCTCCATCCCGTTCGCCGAAACCCATGTCATGGAGCACGGGCTCTTCGTACTGGAGGGCAAGGCGGTGTACCGGCTCAACGACGACTGGGTGGAGGTGGAGGCCGGCGACTTCATGTGGCTGCGTGCCTTCTGCCCCCAGGCCTGCTACGCCGGCGGCCCGGGCAACTTCCGCTACCTGCTGTACAAGGACGTCAACCGCCAGATCCGTCTGACCTAAGTTTTGCAGGCTGTGTGAGGAGCAATCGGCCCCTCACACAGCTGAACTCTGGTATTTCGTTGATCTGGTGCGGCCGGGTTTTAGGCGGCCGTGAATGATGCCCAGTCAGGAAAGGGATCGACTGGCAACGGCGGGTCGAAGCTTTCGAGCTCATGAGGCCAGTCCGGTGGTTCCCAGTCCTGGTATTCGCTGCGGTAGTAGCGACCCGAGGGCGAGATCCAGCCGGGTGGTTCATCCCGGGTCGCCTCAACCGGTTCCCAGCGTGTGGTGTGTTTGAGGCGGTGGTGCTTGCGGCACGGCTGGCCAAGGTTGGAGATGCCCGTGCCCCCGCCGTCGGACCACGCCAAGAGGTGGTCGCCCTCGTTGTCCAGGGAATGGTTGTTGCAACCGGGGAAAGGACACCGTCCGTCTCTCAGCCGCAGCCATTGGCGCATCGCCTTCGGAATCCGGTAGCTGGCCCGTCCGATCTCCAGCGGCGCGCCGCTGCGCGGATCAGTCAGCACCCGCATGAACGACTCGGCGCCCTCTCCGACAAGCCGGCGGGCCACGCTCGCCGGGACGGGCCCATACCCGTCCAGCACAGCCGGTTCCTCTCCGGCACCCAGGAGCGATAACACCGGAACGGTGATGAGCACTTGGGCCGTTGGCGACGGCGTTCCTTCCGCGACACCGCGCAGGAGCCAGTCGGCGGCGACGTCCGCGCGCAGCTGCGTCAGCGTCCGCGCCTCGTCCGGGCCCTGCAGTGCGCGTGCTGCTTCAGTGGCCCGGGACCAGATGCCTTCCGCCGCATCCGCGGGCAGGTACGAGGCAAGCCAGGCCATCCCGTCCCGGTCCGGGACGCACTCCAACCGACGGTCCAGGGCACTGCGGCGGTGTCGTTCCTCGATACTGACCGGGTGGTGCCGTTCCCGCCACCTGCGTGCCTTGGCCCGAAACCGGGACGGCACCAGCTCTCCGGCAGGGCAACCGCGCGCGGCCCCGGGAGCATCAGGGTCCAAGAAATGGCCTTCTAGGGCAGCAGCGGCCGCGGGCTCCAGCCCAGACGTTTCGTCGCACATCACCCGCGCGTGCTGCCAGGACAGGGTGCCTGCTTGCAGCCCGGCAAGGGTCCGCTGCAACACCGTGGTCAGGGCAGTGGATTCGGCCAGAAGCGCCGCGGCCGTTGCTTCACTCACTGTCAGGGCGCAGGCAACCTCGGCCCTCACGGCCATCTCTTGGGCGGTGCGCTCCTGCGGGGACTCCGCCGGCTTTGCCATTGCTTCTGCAGCGCTGGCGTATCCGGCGGTGAAGTGGACTTTCAGAGCGGCAAGCCGGGCCTCCATCCTGCCCACCTCGGCCATGCCGTCCAGGCACGCGTCCGCCTGATCGCGGAGCGGGTCAGCACTCGTCGAAGCTGGGTCCCCGGCCCGGTGTCCGGCAAGGGCAGCCAGCGCGGAGACGGAGGTCTCGATGGCCTCCACCGTCCCGACAACTGCCGTGCCTTCCATACCAACAGCATTTCAGCGACCACCGACAAAATAGCCGCAGTGCCGGAACCGTAGGATGCACTCACCTCCACGGTGGCTGGTGGCATTGATGCCGATTCGAAATCCGCCTTCCGGTACGGCGCCGGTCACGCGCCCGACGAATGCGCTGTTAACACTAAATACGTTCGAACCGCCCCCATGCGGTGACGCTCAGTAGGCGGTCCCCTCGAGCAGTTCCGCGAGGCGTGCCGCCGCGCGGCGCAACTCCGGGATGCCCGCCATCAGGCCGTCCTCCGTGACCGCTTCCACCGGACTGGTCAGGGCGATGGACTCGCTGGGCAGCCCGGACCTGCTGATGGCGATCGCGACCGAGAGCACTCCTGTGGCGCGTTCGTCGGCCGAGTAGGCGTAGTCCGTTCCGGGTTCGGGAAGGCGCGCTTTGAGCTCGGCCAGGCTGAAGGTTGGCGGTTCGTGTCCGGCGGCCACCGCGGCCTGCACCACTTCCTGCAGATGGCTGTCCGGGGCGCCCGCAAGCAGGATCTTGCCGGCGGCGCCGACGGTGAGCGGAAGCCGCTTGCCCAGAGGCATGTCGTACCGGAGCGGGGCGTCGCCGTCGACGCGTGCTACCAGGATGCGCTCGTAACCAAGGCGGGTGTACAGGGAGGCGGTCATTCCCGTCTGCGCAGCGACTTGCTGCAGCACCGGACGCGATGATGTCACCAGGGGGTCGTTCTCCAGGTAGCTGCGCGCTGCGGGAAGCACGGCCGGCCCGACCCGGTAGGTCTTGTCGATCTGGCTGACCATGCCGAAGTCCTGCAGGACGCGCAGGATCCGCAGTGTCGTCGGCAGGCTCATGCCACAGGTCCTCGCCAGGTCGCTCAGCCGCTGGGGCCGGTCGGCCCGCTGCAACTCGGCGAAGACTTCCATCGCCCGCGAGAGCGAGCGCATGTTCGAAGGCTTGGAGCCGTCTTCCGCTGCAGCGCCGGATCGTGTGCTGGTGGCCGTCATTCTTTCATTCTATGTAACTTCCCGTCCGCTGAGGACCGCTTGACACTCCCTGTGGGCCGTGTCACTATTTCTTCTGACGAAATGTTCTTTCATAGAATGAAATGAACGATCACGGAATGTAAGAAGGAAACGATGACAACGGAGTCACTACTGACAGAGCCCGGGCGCGCCGTGCGCATCGCCCCGTCGGTGCTTTGCGGCATCGGCGCGTTTACCGCCGTCGGCGTCTATGTTCTGGTCAGCTCGGTCGGCCTGGGCCTGTGGACCTCGCTGGGACCCGGTCCCGGACTGTTCCCGTTCGCCATGGGCGGCGTGCTGGTCGCCATGTCCGCACTCTGGCTGGTCCAGGAGCTGCGCCGACCGAGCGAGCGGGCCGAGGCAATCGACCGGGGCGTGGTGACCTCGGTCGTGGTCAGCCTTGTTGTCCTGGCGTCCGTCATGGACCTGCTGGGCTTCCAGCTGAGCATGTTCCTGTTCCTGCTCTATCACCTGAAACTGCGCGGCCGCCGGACCTGGGTGTCCTCGCTGATCATCGCCCTGGCCGGAAGCGTCGGCGCGTTCTATGCCTTCAACTACGGGCTGAACGTCGCCCTTCCCGTGTCGGCCTTCGCTCCGCTGAACCTGATCGGACTCTAGACGTGGACACAATCAACGAACTGCTCGGCGGCTTCGCCACCGCCATGACCTGGCAGAACCTCCTCTTTGCCTTCCTGGGCTGCCTGCTCGGCACCATCATCGGAGTCCTTCCCGGCGTCGGCCCCGTGGCCGGCGTGGCGCTGCTCATCCCGCTCACCCTGAACCTGGATCCCGCCGGCTCGATCATCATGCTGTGCGCCATCTTCTACGGCACCCAGTACGGCGGCACCATTACCAGCGTCCTTCTGAACACCCCGGGGGAGGCGTCCTCGGCGATCACCACCATCGACGGCTACGCCATGACCAAGATCGGCAGGGCCGGTGCGGCGCTGACGCTGGCCGCCGTGGGATCCTTCGTCGGCGGGACCATCGCCACCATCGGCCTGGTCGCGGCCGCCAAACCCCTGGGTGAACTGGGTCTGCTCGTCGGGCCGCCGGAGTTCTTCGCGCTCATGGTCGTCGGGATCTCCCTGCTGGTGGCCCTGGCCGGCAAGTCCATGGTCAAGGCCATCATCTCCGGCGCCCTGGGCCTGCTGATCTCCATGGTCGGCATCGACCCGGTGGCCGGCGCGCCGCGCTTCACCTTCGGCATGGACCGGCTCCTGGACGGCGTCAGCTTCGTCGCCGTCATCGTCGGCGTCTTCGGACTCTCCGAAATCCTGTCCTACCGCAAGAACGCGGAGACCCCGCTGGTCCATGCCCCCGGCATGCGCTCCCTGCTCCCGACCCGGACGGAATGGCGCCGCAGCGCCCCCGCCATGGCCCGGGGCACCGGTGTCGGCTTCGGTCTCGGCCTCATTCCGGGCATGACCGGATCGGTCTCCTCCCTGCTGTCCTACGCCGCGGAAAAGAAGTTCTCCCGCTTCCGCCACCAACTCGGCAAGGGCGCAGTGGAAGGCGTCGCCGGCCCCGAAACAGCGAACAACGCCCACGCCAACGCCGCACTGATCCCGCTCTTCACCCTCGGCATCCCGGCATCCCCGACCATCGCGGTGCTGATGGGCGCGTTCCTCCAGCAGGGCCTGACCCCCGGGCCCGCCCTGTTCACCGACCACTCCGAGATCGCCTGGGCCATCATCGCCAGCCTCTTCATCGGCAACGTGCTGCTGCTCCTGCTCAACGTCCCCCTCGTCGGCCTGTGGACCTCCATCCTGCGCGTTCCCGCCCCCATCCTGACCGCCCTGATCCTGCTCTTCATGGTCATCGGCGCCTACACCATCAACTTCAGCGTCTTCGACGTCTACGTCATGATCGGCTTCGGCCTCCTCGGCCTGGCCCTGAGGAACCTGGACATCCCGCTGGCACCGATGGTCCTCACCCTGGTGCTGGGCCCGCTGATGGAACGCTCCCTGCGCGAATCCCTGGAAATCTCCCAGGGCGACTTCAGCGTCTTCACGAGCCGCCCCATCTCCGCCGTGCTGATCGGCGTGGGCGTGCTGATCATCTGCAGCCCCCTGCTCAAGTTCCGCAAACCCAAGGCCCTCACCGAGGACCCCGAAGCCTAAACCCGATTCATCCCCACATCCGAGTACCAAACAACCGTTTAGCCCGCACATCCCTTCAAAGGAGAAGACCTTGTCACGCAAGAAAATAACCGCCGCCATCGCCGCAGCTGCCCTGCTCGCCCTCACCGGCTGCGGCGCCAACGCCAGTGCCAACAATGCAGCCTCTGGGGACGACTTCCCGAAGAAGGGCAAGTCCATCGACCTCATCGTCGCCTTCTCCTCCGGCGGAGCCGTGGACACCGCGGCGCGGCTCGTCCAGCCGATCCTGGAGAAGGAACTCGGCACCAACGTCGAGGTCATCAACAAGCCCGGTGCCGGCGGCCAGATTGGCTACACCGCACTGACCAGCGCCAAGCCCGACGGGTACACCATCGGCGCCACCGGCTCCCCGTCGGTCGTCGTCTCCCCCCTGGACCCGGCCCGCGGCGCCAAGTACACCCGCGCCAGCTTCCAGCCCCTCGGACGCCAGGTTATTGACCCTGCAGTGATCGCCGTTAGCCCGGACAGCCCCTACAAGACGCTGAAGGAACTCCTCGACGCCGCCAAGGCGCAGCCGAAATCCATCACCGCCAGCACCACCGGCCTGCAGACCGGCGAACACTTCGCCCTCGCCCAGATCCAGGAGACCACCGGCGCCCAATTCGCACCCGTGCACTTCTCCGAAGGAGCCTCCCAGGCCACCACGGCCTTCCTCGGCAAGCACGTCAATGTCCTCGTGGCGAACGTCAGCGACGTGACCGACCTGACCAAGCAGAACAAGGCACGCGTCTTGGGCATCATGACCTCCGAACGCGCCGCCTCGCTGCCGGACGTCCCCACTTTCAAGGAATCCGGTTACGACGTCGAAGCCGGCACCGTCCGCGGATACTCGGCCCCCGCCGGGCTGCCTGACGCCGTCGCCAAGAAGCTCGAAGCCGCACTGCAGAAGGCCATCGAGGACCCGGCCGTCAAGGAAAAGATGAGCGCCCTCGGCCTGCAGACCAGCTACCTCTCCGGCGGCGACTACGAGAAGTTCTGGGCCGGACAGGAAGCGGACTTCAAGAAGGTCCTGCCCCTGGTCCAGAAAAAAGACTGATTCCAGATAAACGACTGATCGAAGAAGGACTGGGCGGAGCAGGACCAATCCCTCCGGGACATAGCCTGCCCCGCCCAGTTCCACCCCGACACCCTTAGGGAAAACACCGCTATGACAACCCCCGCCCTTCAGGACGCTGACACAACCTTCACCCGCCCGGACCAGGAACTCGTCGACCGGCTGGCCAAGCTGCCCGCAGCCAACATCGGCGATGCCATGGACCGGCTGGGAGTGGCGGACTCGGCGATCCAGGCCATCTGGCCCGGCGCGAAAATCGCCGGACCCGCCTTCACCGTCTGGACCCGCCCAGGTGACAATCAGGGCATCCATGAGGCCCTGAAAACGGCCCAGCCCGGGGACGTGATCGTCGTGGCTGGCGGCGGCGACGAGTCCCGCGCCCTCCTGGGCGAGCTGATCGGCGAGCGCGCCATCAACCTCGGGATCGCCGGATTCGCCCTCGACGGCGCGGCTCGCGACGCGGAAGCCCTCGGTGAAATCGGCATGCCGGTCTTCGCCCGGGCCGTCACCCCCGCCGGTCCCTACAAGAACGGGCCCCACCGGATCGGTGGCCCCGTCGCCTTCGGCGGCGTTCCCGTCCTACCCGGCGACATCATCATCGGTGACTCCGACGGCGTCGTGGTCATCCCCTTAGAGCAGGCGGCGGCCGTGGCGGAAGCGGCGGAAGCCGTGTTCGCCGACGAGACCAACCGCCGGGCCGCCATCATCGCCGCCCGCGGCCAGTAACCCGCCACCAGCAAGAAATCGCCGTCCGGCGGCAGCCAGAACCAGTACGTAAGGAAAGAAAAACCATGACAAAGTGCACCATCATCGGCCTGGGCGAGGCAGGAGCAGCCTACGCCGAGGCACTGGCTGCCGCCGGCCATCAGGTCACGGGATTCGACCCCGTGGCCCCCTCCACCCCTGGAATCGTCCGGGCAGCCACGGCCGCTGAAGCGTGCCAGGGCGCCGAGATTGTTCTGGTGCTCACCGGCGCGGCCGCTGCCCGCAGCGTCGCGCAGGATTGCCTGCCCGTACTTCCGGCAGGCAGCACCTACGCCGACCTCACCTCGTCCTCCCCCGCGGTCATGCAGGAACTCAGCCAGCTGCCCAGCCAGGCGCTCTTCGCCGACGTCGCGATCCTCGGTCCCGTCGCCGCGCTCGGCGCCAAGACCCCGATCATGGTCAGCGGCCCGGGATCGGCCGCGGTGGCAGAGCTGCTGACGCCGCTGGGCACCGACGTCGAAATTGCCGACGGCGGTCCGGGGGCCGCGATGTCCCACAAGCTGCTGCGCAGCGTCCTGATGAAGGGCCTCGCCTCGATCGTTGTCGAGGCCGTCACGGCCGGCCGGGCCGCGGGCCTCGAGGAATGGATCCGGGAGCAAATCGCCCGCCAGCTCGCCGGCGACGGCCAGGCAGTCATCGACCGGCTCATCACGGGAACGTCCAAGCACGCCGTCCGCAGGTCCCGGGAAATGCAGGACACGGCAAACTACCTTGCCGAACTCGGCGTCCCGGCAGAAATGACGGAGGCCTCGGCTGCAGCGCTGACACGCATCGCGGCAGCGCCGGCCCCGGAGGCTGCCCTGCGCTAGACGCGCATGAGGCAGAATCTATGAATAGGGAATCAACGATGAACCCGAAAACAAACCCAAACCCCGAAGGAGCAGCCCGATGACCGGCATCTGGGCTCTTGGAGCCTACCTGGCCGTCATCCTGCTGTGGACGACCGTCATCAAACGCAGTGTCGGCGAAGCGATGCTCCTCGGGTTCCTCGTTGTCCTTCCGTTCACCGGGGCGGCCGCCGCCCAGACCGGCTGGAACGCCCTCTACGCGGCCGTGACCGACGAGATCGTCTACGCCACCATGGCGTTCGTCTTCATGGGCTACCTGCTGGAATGGACCGGTGTTCTGGACCGGCTCATCGAACTGCTGAACTCCCTGATCGGCGGGGTCAAGGGCGGCCCTGCCTGGGTTTCCACCATCGCCTCGGCCGGGCTGGGCGGCGTGGTCCACAACCAGGCGGCGATCGCCGCCACCGTGGGTTCAGTGACTATCCCGTGGATGGAAAAGTCCCGGCTCGACAAGCCGTCCGCGGCAACGCTCGTGGCAGGCAACGCGGGAATGGGCATTACCTTCCCGTTCAGCGCGTCCATGTTCGTCTTGGTCGGATCGGCCACCGTCGGGCCGCTGCTTCAGATCAACGATCTTGTCATTCCGCTCCTGATCGGCGGGCTCTGGTGCTTCCTGCACCGCATGATCATCACGTATGTGCTGATCCGCCAGTCCAACATGGCACCCGTTGATTCGGCGGATCGAACGCCCGTCCGCCGGGCGTTCGCCCAAGGCTGGGCCACCATGCTCCTATTCATCGTTGTGGCCGTCCCGCTGATCATTACCTCCGGGGCCATCGCCGACTTCCTGTCCGGCTGGACTGGCTCCGACGTGACCAAATCCGTCAGCGTCATCGTCTGGATCCCCGTGGTACTCATCATCACCGGCCTCATTCTGGGACGGCGGGGGCTGCCGCGCGGCAGGAAGGCTTACTGGGACCTCCTGCAGCAGTCCGCGCCACGTTTCGGCGTCGTCGGCGTCACGGTGGTTTTCGCCTTCGCCGGTGCCAACGCCCTGGCAGCCACCGGACTGCCCAAGCAAATGACGGCCTTGCTGAACCAGTTCAACCTGCCGCTGTGGCTGCTGGCCATCCTGATCGGACTGATTGTCATTGCGGTGGCCGCGCCGCTCTCCGCGACGGCGACCATGGCCGCCGTCGGAACCGTGGGCGTTGCCACCCTCGTCGCCGCCGGTGTGCCGGCAACCACCGCGGCAGTCGCGGTGCTGGTGTTCTCCTCCTGCGAGGCAGCAGTGCCGCCCGGCGGCGCCCCCTTGTACGTCGCGTGCGGCATCGCCGACGTGGACCCGATCAAGACCTTCGCCCGCCTGTTCGCCCTCTATGCCCTGCCGCTGCTCGCCATCGGGGTGCTGATTGCCGTCGGCGTCCTCCCCGTCTAAGGAACAGTAAAAATGCCGAAGCTTCGACGCACCATCAACGCCGTTTTCGTCATCAGCCTGGCGGCGCTCCTCATCGCCGGAATCGTTTTCGTTGCGGGACAGGCCCTGGCCCTGCTCACCGGGCAGGGCGACTGGCTGGCAATCCTCAACGACGCCGTCAAGGGTCCGGCGTGCATCGCCGCCTCCGTCTGCGCTATCGCCGGGTTCCTGCTCAGCTACGGCACGGAAGAAAAGAGGACAGAAAAAAAGAAACGGGACCAGCCGCAGCAGGAAGTACGCCTGCCATGACGGCCACCGACGCGGGCACCGGCACCGGCACCGGGGGCACAACCTACCCGTCCCACCAAAAACTGCTGGAACGCCCCGGCCACCTCGCCGGCACCTCTTGGGGCCTGTTTCCCGACGCCGAGCGCGGCACCCCGTCCTTCATCCAGTCCCGGACAATCAAGGAGGCCGCCAGCTGCATCCGGACCGGGACCGTCTTCGGCCTGGACTACCCTGCCGACGCATTCGATCCCGGGATGTCCCTGAAACGACGGGCGCCCCGGCACACTATCTACTCCGCGCACCCGGCCCACCGGGACGACTATCTCGACGGGTACTACCTCCAGGGATCCACCCAGATCGACGGGCTCCGGCACCGCAGGGCCGACGACGTCGGCTTCTACAACGGCACGCCGGACGAGGAAATACGCGAAGGGACAGCCGCCCTCGGAATCCAGGTGTGGGCCGAGCAGCCCATCGTCGGCCGCGGCGTGCTGCTGGACGTCGACGGCTACTGCAGGGACCAGGGCACGCCAATAGACCATGCCGCCGGGCAACCCCTCAGCCTCGGGCTCATCCAGGCCGCCGCCCGCGCGCAATCCCTCACCCTCCAGCCGGGCGACATCCTGATGCTGCACACAGGCTGGTGCGAATGGTTCCTTGCGCTCCCGGCCGAGGACAAAAACACCCTCCGCGACCGCCGCCGGGCCACCGGCATTGAACAATCAGCAGAGTTCGTCGCCTGGGTCTGGGACACCCAGCTCGCCGTCCTCGCCGCGGACAACTTTGCCGTCGAATGCCTCCCGCCAGTTGCTGCCAGCCCCTACCACCTCACCGCACCCAACGACCACGGCATGATGCACCAGCAGTTCCTCGCCAAACTCGGCCTCCCCCTGGGCGAACTCTGGAACCTCGGCCCGCTCAGCCGTCACATGAAGGCCGCCGGCAGCTGGGACGCACTTGTCACCATCAAGCCGCTGAACATCACGGGAGCAACCGGGTCGCCGGCCAACGCCACAGCCGTAACCTAGCTCGGGGCCACGGGGAACGCGGGCGGGCTCAGCCTTCCAGCACCTGCCGGATCCCGAACTCGCCCACGGCGAACATCCGCGGATTGTCGTCGGAATTGCTGAGCATGGCCGTCGACAGGACCAGAGCCCAGCCCCGGGCCCTCGTCCAGGTGTCCCGGTCGACCGAGGGGCCAAAGGCGCCAATGAAGCGTCGGCGGGCGCCGGCGTCGAACATCAGCCATCCCACGGCGAGATCGACAGCCGGATCCCCGGCCCCGACGTCGCCGAAATCGATCACGCCGGCCAGGGATCCGTCGGCCCCCAGCAGAATGTTGCCCGGATGCAGGTCCCCGTGGAGCATCATCGCCGGGCCCTCCCACGCTTCGGCGGCGCAGGCCCGCGCCCACAGCACCCGCAGTTCCGCTGCCTGCGGGTAGCATTCCCTGTCCCCGAGCCGTTCCCGTACGGCCGCATCACGGTCCGTGAGCGGCACACCCCGGAAAGGATTCACCGGGACGCCTGCGCCGGCGGGCACATGGAGGGACATCAGGAAAGCAGCAAGGCCTGCGGCGGCCGGGCCGCGCTCCGCCGGTTCGACGTCGGCCGCCGGGGCGCCGGGAACCCACCGCACGATGCTCCACGGCCAGGGAAAGCCCGGCGTCGGCTGGCCGGCATGGACGGGGACGGGCACCGGGACCGGCGAGCGCTCGGCGACGCCGGGAAGGTACCGCTGCTCGTGCAGGATCAGCGGCACGGCCTCGGCACGGCGGGGCAGCCGCACGGCGAGATCGTTCCCGAGCCGGAACGTCGCGTTGTCCCAGCCGTTGGCGACCCGCACCGGCGCGCGACCGGCGAGGTCGGGCCGTTGGTCCCGAACGAGGGAACGGACGACGGCGGCACTCACCTCCACGGTGGCCGGTGGCATTCCTGCCATAAGGGGACCCGCCTTCCTTGTCGATTACACCTGCCCTCAAGATACGCTGGCCCGGCGGCTCACCGTCCTGAACGGGGTCTTCAACCGCGGGGAGGACAGCCGGCCGAGCGCTAAAGTGACTTCGACGGCAGCCCGGGAAACAACGCCAACCGCGGACCCCCGGAGCCGCTCCGGCCCCAGCCCGAAGGAACCACAATGACGTACTCCGTGAACTGCTCCATCCTCCTGACCGAACTTCCCCTGCTGGAACGCCCGGCCGCGGCGAAGGCTGCCGGTTTTGACGCCGTCGAATTCTGGTGGCCCTTCGAAACCTCCGTCCCCACCGACGCGGAGACCAGCCGCTTTGAGAACGCCATCACCGACGCCGGCGTCCAGCTCACGGGCCTGAACTTCAATGCCGGCGACATGCCCGGCGGAGACCGCGGCCTGGTGTCCTGGATCGGCCGCGGATCCGAATTTCAGGACAACGTCGACGTCGTCGCCGGGATCGGCGGCCGCCTCGGCTGCACCGCCTTCAACGCCCTCTACGGCAACCGCCAGGAGGGGCACTTGCCGGAGGAACAGGACGAACTGGCCGTAACCAACCTGGCGGCCGCCGCTGCCGGCGTCGCCCGGATCGGCGGGACTGTGCTGCTGGAGCCGGTCAGCGGCGCACCCCGCTACCCGCTGCTGACCGCGGCGGCCGCGCTCGGCGTCATCACCCGGGTCAAGGACGAAACTGGCACGGAGAACCTCAGGCTCCTTGCTGATTTCTACCACCTGTCGGTCAACGGCGAGGACGTCGGCGCCGTCATCGAGGACCATGCCAGGGACTTCGGCCACATCCAGATCGCCGACAGCCCGGGTCGCGGGGCCCCCGGATCCGGGAACCTGCCGCTGGGCGAATGGATCAGCCGCAGCCGCGAACTCGGCTATGCGGGCCACATCGGCCTCGAATACAAGGAACCCGCCGAGACCGCCTTCGCCTGGGCCATCCGCCCGCACGTCGCCGGTTAGTCCCCACCCGCACCCGGGCCCTTTCCTCCGGGTAGCTACTTCATCGGGCCGTCCGGGGGCACATTGACACGAAAAGTAGGCCCGCCGTCGGCGTTTCCCATCCGAAGGACCCTCAATGTCCCCCCGGACCGCACAGGGCTTCCTTCAGCACACCCAAAAGAGCAGAAGGTTTCCGGATTGCGGCGGGTCTACCCGCTGGCCTCGCTGGAGGCCAGAGTAGAAATGTGCATAGTCGAAGCAGGTCCCCGTAAATGGAGTCCCTGAATGCCTGAAGACAGCTTTGACCTCGTCATCCGGGGCAAGCGCATTCTCACCACCGCCGGCATCGCGGCGCGTGAAGTCGGTGTGCGCGGCGGCGTGGTCGTCGCCATCGAGCCGCTCGGCGGCGCCCTGACCGGCACGGAGGTCCTGGAACTCGCCGACGACGAAGCGCTCCTCCCTGGCCTCGTGGACACGCACGTCCACGTCAACGAGCCCGGCCGCACCGAGTGGGAGGGCTTCGCGTCCGCCACCCGGGCCGCCGCGGCCGGTGGAGTCACCACCATCATCGACATGCCGCTGAACTCCATCCCGCCCACCACCACCGTGGAAGGGCTCAAGCTCAAGCGCGAGGTGGCCGAGGACCAGGCGTTCGTGGACGTCGGGTTCTGGGGCGGTGCCGTGCCCGGGAACAAGCCCGAGCTGCGCGGCCTGCACGACGAGGGAGTGTTCGGTTTCAAGTGTTTCCTGCTGCACTCCGGCGTGGACGAGTTCCCGCACCTGGAAGCGGACGAGATGGAAGAGGACATGGCCGAGCTCAAGTCCTTTGACTCGCTGATGATCGTCCACGCCGAGGACGCCCACACGATCGACCACGCACCCCGGCCGGGTGGGCACCACTACGCCACTTTTCTGGCCTCCCGTCCCCGCGGTGCCGAGAACAAGGCCATCGCCGAGGTGATCGAACGCGCCCGCCGGACCGGCGCGCGGGCGCACATTCTGCACCTGTCCTCGTCGGACGCGCTGCCCATGATCGCGGGCGCCAAGCGCGACGGCGTCCACCTCACCGTGGAGACCTGCCCGCATTACCTCACGCTGACGGCGGAGGAAATCCCCGACGGGGCCACCGCCTACAAGTGCTGTCCGCCGATCCGCGAGGCCGCCAACCGTGAGCTGCTCTGGGCCGGCCTGCTGGACGGCACCATCGATTGCATCGTCTCGGACCACTCCCCGTCCACCCTCGACCTCAAAGACCTGGAAAACGGGGACTTCGCGGTGGCCTGGGGCGGCGTCTCCTCGCTGCAGCTAGGCCTGTCCCTGATCTGGACCGAGGCCCGGCACCGCGGGATCCCGCTGGAGCAGGTGGTGTCCTGGATGGCCGAGAAGCCGGCCGCGCTGGCACGCCTCGCCAACAAGGGCCAGCTCGCGCTGGGCTCCGACGCCGACTTTGCCGTCTTCGCTCCCGACGAGGCCTACGTCGTGGATGTCTCCAAGCTCAAGCACAAGAACCCCGTCACCCCCTATGACGGCAAGGCGCTGTCCGGCGTCGTCCGGCAGACGTTCGTGCGCGGCACTCTGGTCGACGGCCGGACGCCGGCCGGCAAGCTGATCCGCCGTGGGGTGTCAGCGCCAGGCAACCCCGGGCGGCCCGAGCCCGGCGCCAACGGAAAGCCCCGGCAAAGCGTGCACGGCGCGGACTTAGCACGGCCAAGCTAAAACAGGGTGCCGGCTACCGTCTTAGTGATCTGACGGATTACCTCGCTGCGTTCCGGATCGTCGGTGAGGCCTTCGCCCTTGGTATAGATCACCAAGGCGTAGGCGGTACCGCCCTGGGCGAGGATGCCGACGTCGTGCAGTTCGGCGTTCAGCAGTCCGTACTTGTGGAAGACCGTGATTCCGTCCGGCACAGCGGCGGGAATGAGCGTTTCGTAGTTGGTGTCCTGCATGTAGGACAGCAGCTGGGCGGTGTCCTCGGCGTTCAGAAGTGTTCCGGAATAGACGCCGGCCAGGATGGTGGCCATTTCGGCAGGGGTCAGCGTGTTGGTTTCCGGGTCGTAGTCGACACCGATCGACGCCGCGTAGTTGGTCAGTTCCGCGTGGCCCACAGCGTTCATGATCAGCGACCACGAGTCGTTGTCGCTTTGCTGGATCATTTCGCGGAGCTGGAACCCGGATGTGTAAGCCCCCAACGGGTCATCGAGAGTGGCGGCGCCGGTTTCCACCAGGTGGTAGTAGGCTGCGGCGGCCAGGACTTTGGCGGTGCTGGCCGCAACGAACGCATCCCGGACCCCGTACTCGTGGACATCGCTCGCGGAGCTGACCCCGGAGGACACGTCCACCAGTGCCACACCGATCTGGTACTGGCTGTTGGCCTCGAGAATGGCGTTGATTTTCGAGTCCAGCGCGGCGTCGATGGGCGCCGCAGGGGCAGTCGCCGGGGCCGACGCGCTGGGGCCGGCTGACGGCGAAGCGCTGCCGCCCGCCCCGGGACTGCCTGGGTTGAAACCGGTGGCCGCCGCCGTCGTTCGCGCCTCCGCGGTCGAGAAGAAGCCGCCCGCCAGCGCGACGGCGAGTACCGCGGCGCAGGCCGTCCAAACCAGGACACGCGGCCGCCCGGCCAGCCGGCCGGGCCGGCTGCCCTCGGTTCTGCCGTCTGGGGTGCGCCGGGATCCGACTGCTCGTTGCCGTGGCGTGTGCTGTTCCATAGTGGTTCAACTTTAACTGCAGCAGCTATGCCTGAGCTTTGAAAAGGCTGTCATGATGGGCTCGGCCGGCGGAATACAGTCTGCGATGCCGGTGTTGTGCACCACATACCCGTTGTCCCCTCCCTGAAGGATCACCCCATGAGCGCCACTCGGACCGTCAAGCTCCAGCCCGGCACGCCGGCCCCGGAATTCACCCTGCCCGACGCTGCAGGCAAGCCCGTGTCCCTGGCCGACTACCGCGGCAAGAACGTCATTGTGTACTTCTACCCGCAGGCCGCGACCCCGGGCTGCACCACCGAAGCCTGCGACTTCCGCGACAGCCTGTCCTCCCTGCAGGGTTCGGGCTACGAGGTCCTGGGCATCTCCCCCGACGCCCCCGAGGCCCTCGCCCACTTCACCGGCGACTTCGCCCTGACCTTCCCCCTCCTGGCCGACGAGGACCACGCGGTTGCCCTGGCCTACGGCGCCTGGGGCGAGAAGCTGGTCGCGGGCGAGATCACGGAGGGCATCGTCCGCTCCACGGTGGTGCTGGACCCTGAGGGCAAGGTGACGCTGGCGCAGTACCAGGTCAAGGCCCAGGGGCACGTCGCCGCGCTGAAGGAAGAGCTCGGCGTCTAGTTCTCCGGGCGGCTTCTTCTCCGCCCCGCACCGCCGCGAAAACCCCCGCCGCTTATGGCTTCGTCCCGGCCACCACCGTGGCCGTGGACCTGAGCCGGATGGCGCCGTCGTGCTCGTAGCGGCCCAGCAACTGGAAGACGTCCGAGCGGATCAAGGCCCGCGACTCCTCGTCCGCCTTGGCCAGCCCCGTCGCCATGGTGGTCGCGATGTCAGTCATGAACTCCCAGTAGCTCTCCGGGGATTCGTGCACCAGGTCGGTGCTGACCTTGTACTCCGCCACATCCGCGAGCCCGGCGTCCCTGAACATGCGGGTCATGAACCCGGTGGGTGCGCAGCGGAACAGCCCGGGACTTCCCACCGGCGGAATGGGCAACTCGCGGTGCCTGGCAATTGTGCCCAGGATCAGGCTGGCCCACGGGTTCTCCGCAGCCCGTCCCCAGACGACGGCGCCAACCCGGCCGCCAGACCGGGCGGTCCGGACCATCTCGCGCATGGCCGCGGACATCACGGGGAAGAACATGAAACCGAAGCGGCAGTACACGGCGTCGAACGCGCTCTCGTCAAAGGGCATCGCGGCTGCATCGCAAACCTCAAAGTCCACATTGTTCAGGCCCCGGGCCGCTGCCTTCTCCCGGGCCACGCGCAGCATCCCGGCGGAGATGTCGGCGAGAACCACACGACCGTCCTGTACCTGCTCGGCCGCGTTGAGTCCGGGTTCCCCCGAGCCCGCCGCCACATCCAGCACCCAGGCGTCGGGCCGCAGCCGGACTTCCTGGAGCAGGGTCGCGCCGAAGGGGGCATGCCAGCCGAGCAGTTCAGCGTCCCACTTCTTCCAGCCCGCCGAGAACTCATCCCAGATCAAACGCTGCTCGTCGCGAATACGGCCGGCCGAAGCTAACATGGCGGTTCCTTAGCTCGTCTGCACCTGACCCTCCCCCACACCTAGTCTGCCCCGCGAATTAGTCCCCGGCAATGAGTCGAAGGGCAGTAGGCTTAACAGCATGTCTCCCCATGAAACACCCGGCTCCGCAGGCACCGACCCCCAGCGGGAACCAGCCCCGGGCACCGTCCCGGAGCGCCGCCAGGTCACCGTCCGCCGGGCACCGAAGTACGTGCCTTTCCTGATCCTGGGCGGGCTCGTGGGCGTAATCGTCGCCGCCGTTCTCGCCTACACGCTCCCCGGTGATGCCAGCTACGACAGCGGCTCGGTCTTCGGCTTCTTCATGGTTCTTTGCGCGGCCGGCGGCGTCATCCTCGGTGCCGTGGCGGCCCTGGTGCTGGACCGGATGAGTGTCCGCCGGGCCGAACGCGCCGTCGTCGAGCCCGTCCCGGACTCCGCTCCTGAAACCCCGGAGGCCGACGGCGGGAACCGCGCCTGAGTTGGGCGGCAGGTCATAATCCGGCCGCCGGAAAAGTCTTAGCGCACATCATGAGATAATCGACCAGTGGCACGCGGCGATGGAAAACTTTCTCATGATCTTCTCCCGGGCGAAAAAGGCCCCCAGGACGCATGCGGCGTCTTCGGGGTCTGGGCACCCGGTGAAGAAGTAGCAAAACTTACCTATTACGGGCTGTATGCACTGCAGCACCGCGGTCAGGAGTCGGCTGGCATTGCGACCAGCGACGGCAAGCGGATCAACGTCTATAAGGACATGGGCCTCGTATCCCAGGTCTTCGACGAGGCGACGCTGAACACCCTGACCGGGCACCTGGCCGTCGGCCACTGCCGCTATTCCACAACGGGTGCGAGCCACTGGGCCAACGCCCAGCCCACCCTCGGCGCCACTTCCACGGGCACCGTGGCGCTGGCCCACAACGGCAACCTGACGAACACGGCCGAACTCAAGGCCATGATCACGGACCGCAACGGCGGCAACCTCAGCGGCGAAATGAAGCAGGGCAACACCTCGGACACTGCGCTGGTCACGGCGCTCCTGGAGGGTGAAGAGGGCAAGTCCCTCGAGCAGACCGCCATGGAACTCCTGCCCAAGATCAAGGGCGGCTTCTGCTTCGTCTTCATGGATGAGGGCACCCTCTACGCCGCCCGCGACACCTACGGCATCCGCCCGCTGTGCCTCGGCCGGCTGGAGCGCGGCTGGGTGGTCGCCTCCGAGCAGTCCGCCCTGGCCACGGTCGGTGCGAGCTTCATCCGCGAAATCGAGCCCGGGGAATTCATCGCGATCGACGAGGACGGCGTCCGAGCCCGGCGCTTCGCCGAGGCCACCCCGGCCGGCTGCGTCTTCGAATACGTGTACCTCGCCCGCCCCGACGCCGCCATCGCCGGCCGTTCGGTCTACGAATCCCGTGTGGAGATGGGCCGCCAGCTGGCCCGCGAGAACACCCAGGAAGCGGACATCGTCATTCCGGTGCCGGAATCCGGCACCCCCGCCGCCGTCGGTTACGCCGAGGAATCCGGGATCCCGTTCGCGCACGGCTTCGTCAAGAACGCCTACGTGGGCCGAACCTTCATCCAGCCGTCGCAGACCCTGCGGCAGCTCGGCATCCGACTGAAGCTCAACGCCTTGGAATCCGTGATCCGCGGCAAGCGCGTAGTGGTGGTGGACGACTCAATCGTTCGCGGCAACACCCAGCGTGCCATCGTCCGGATGCTCCGGGAGGCCGGGGCCGCATCCGTGCACGTGAAAATTTCCTCGCCGCCGGTGCAGTGGCCGTGCTTCTACGGCATCGACTTCGCCTCCCGCGCGGAACTGATCGCCAACGGCGCCACGATTGACGAGATCTCCCAGGCGATCGGCGCCGACTCGCTCGCCTACATTTCTGAGGATGGCATGATCGACGCCACCCGGCAGCCGCGCGAACGCCTCTGCACCGCCTGCTTCACCGGCAAGTACCCGATCGAGCTGCCCGGCGCCGACAAACTCGGCAAGAACCTGCTGGAGCGCACGGACCTCGGCGGTCTTCCCGGCCCCACCGCAGCTGTGCCCGGCGCGGCTCCTGCCGCTTCCGCGCAGGCCGCTGCGGCACCGTCTGACGGTTCCGACGCCGACCCCGGCGCCGCGATCTCCGCGGACGAGGATCCGGCCGAGAAGGCCGGCGCCACGGGCTGCGACCCGGGGCCGGACTCGGAATTCGAAGAACTGCTCACCGATGCCGACCGCGTCACCACAGCCGACAAGAAAGAGCCAGTATGACTTCCGCCTCCCCGGCCGCTGACATGAACGCCGCCCAGAACTCCGGCATCACCTACGCCTCCGCCGGCGTCGACGTCGAAGCGGGAGACCGCGCCGTCGAACTCATGAAGGATGCCGTCAAGGCAACCCACAACGCCTCGGTGATCGGCGGCGTCGGCGGGTTCGCCGGCCTCTACGACGTCTCCAGGCTGCTGACCTACAAGCGGCCCCTCCTGGCCACGTCCACCGACGGCGTCGGCACCAAGGTGGCCATCGCGCAGGCCATGGACATCCACGACACCATCGGCTACGACCTCGTCGGCATGGTGGTCGACGACATCGTGGTGGTGGGCGCCGAGCCGCTCTACATGACCGACTACATCGCCTGCGGCAAGGTGGTGCCCGAGCGCATCGCTGACATTGTCCGCGGCATCGCGGCCGCCTGCTCGGTCGCCGGCACCGCCCTGGTGGGCGGCGAAACCGCCGAGCACCCCGGCCTGCTGGGTGAGCACGAGTACGACGTCGCCGGCGCCGCTACCGGCGTCGTCGAGGCCGATGCCCTGCTCGGCCCGGACCGTGTCCGCGCCGGCGACGTCGTGATCGGCATGGCCTCCTCCGGCCTGCACTCCAACGGCTACTCCCTGGTCCGCCGCGTCATCAACCACGCAGGCTGGGCCCTGGACCGCCAGGTCTCCGAACTCGGCCGCACCCTGGGCGAGGAACTCCTCGAACCCACCCGCGTCTACGCGGCGGACTGCTTGGACCTCGCCCGCACTTTCCCGGTCAACGCCGGCGCAGGCGGGAAGGCCGTCCACGGCTTCAGCCACGTCACCGGCGGCGGTCTCGCGGCCAACCTGGCCCGCGTCCTTCCGCAGGGCCTGCTGGCCACCGTTGACCGCGCCACGTGGGAACTGCCGGCCATCTTCAAGCTGGTCTCCGAGCTCGGCAACGTGCCCCTCGCCGACCTCGAGCGCACCCTGAATCTGGGCGTGGGCATGGTCGCCATCGTGTCCCCGGAAGCCGCGGACGCCGCGGTGAACCGGCTCAACGACCGCGGCCTGCCGTCCTGGATCATGGGCACCGTGGAGGAGAACTCGGATTCCATCGTGAAGACGGGCCCGGATTACGTCCAGGGCGCCAAGGGTGTCGACGGCGGCGCTGTCCGCCTGGTCAACGCCTACGCCTAAGCCCGAGGTCTCCCGCGAGGCACGCACCGGGTGCTCCAAATCGGCCCCTTAGCAAGGGGGCCGGTGGCTGGGCCCACGCCGGCAGGGTTCCCTGGCGGGGCTTCAGACCTCCAGCAGGTTGAACACGCCGCCCTGCGGGTCTTGGAGGGTGGCGATGCTGCCGGCTTCGTCGCCCTCCTCCGGTTCAATCAGCACGACCCCGCCCGCAGCCACTGCGGCCTGCACCGCTTCCGCGACGTCGGACACCCCGAAATACACCTGCCAACCGGGCTGGAGGGTGTCCTGCGCATCGCCGGGCACCCGCGCGATCCCGGCCACTTCCGTGCCGGCCACCATGAGCGTGGTGTAAGTACCGCCGTCGTCCTGGGGGTATTCGGTCACCTCGTGGCCGAAAATCTGCTGGAAAAAGCCGACGGCGGCCTGCGGTTCCGGGGTCAGCAGCTCGGCCCAGGTCAAGGCGCCCGTTTCCTGGCTCCGGGCGGCACCGAAATGGCTGCCGGCCTGCCAGGCCCCGGTGGTTCCGCCGCCGGGCGGGGCGAAAAAGACCATGACGCCGGTGTCACCGATTTCCTCGGGGCCGAATTCAAGCCGACCGGAGGAATGGGCCAGCTCGGCAGCCAGGTCCCGGGCGTCGTCGACCGCGAAGTACACGTTCCACCGGCCCGGTTCACCCGCGGATTCCTGCTGGCTGTTTTGCGGGGCGAGCACCGTCACCAAGGCGTCACCGAGGAAGGCCTGCGCGTAACTGCGTCCGTCCGGGGTGGGCAGGTCCTCATACCGCCAGCCGAAAACCGCCGAGTAGAAGGCCTTGGCCGCTTCCACGTCCCTGGTCTGCAGGTCCGTCCAGCAGAGCTCGCCCTCGGCGAATCCCGTGCGTAGGGTCATGGCAGTCCTTCCGGTGCAATGGCGTCCTGTCCGGAGGAATCCGGCACGATCAACCTAGCCCGCGGCACAGTGGGTGACAACCGCACAGCGCAGTGCCTCACCCGCGGTCCCCACCGCGTGGTGCCTAGCGCGTGGTGCCTAGCGCGTGGCGCAAGAAAAGCCGCCGGACACGCCTGAGACAGGCGCGGCCGACGGCCTGGAGTTCAATGACTGGCACCGCGCGGTGCCGGAAGGATCCCATCGGGCACTGTCACCGGACAAGGCCACTGAACAGTGCAACTGTAATGCAACTGGCCAGTGCGACCTGGCCGATGCGACCGCGGGAAAAGGTTGCCGGGACGAAGCGCCGACTAACCTATGCGACGGGAATCTACCTCGTCGTCGTCTTCCAAATCGTCCGCGTACTTATCCACGTACGCTGAATAATCCGGTTCAACCGGGTCATCCGCAAAGTGGTTCGTGGCACGACTTCCCGGACCCGTGAGCTCGCGCTGAAGGGCCGAATAGTCAGTGTTCGGGGAGTAGTACTTGATGTCCCGAGCCTGCTTAGTAGCTTTTGCCTTTTGACGGCCGCGCCCCATGGCGTGACCCCCTTTTGTACTTGGACCGGAGGTGGTCACCTTTGGCGATCGGTGAGGCCCCGGAATGTTTGGTCAATTTGTCGTACACCTAGATTACATGCTTTCGGCGCCGACTGCTTGCCGCCCCGCCCCCTGTGGACAGCGCGGCGCCTCCTCCAGCGGGCAGCAGCGGGCCCGGGCGTATGCGCCGCGCCGTGCATCTTCGATAGAGTTTCGTGATGTGCGCCCAGAAAAGGGCCACGACGCCGGGCCTCCAGCCCGCGCAAGAGACGCACGGAAGTGGTGAATTTCTCATTGGCTGAAGAGAATCCAAGGCCCGGCGCCGGGGCAATCCCGCCGCCGCCTTCGAGGCCGCCGACGTCCGCCCTGCCCGTCATCGAAGTCGATGCGGAACGGGGCGCAAAACCTTCGACGGCGCCCTCACGCGGACCCGCCGAGCCTTCCGGGCAGGTCGGGGCGCCTGGCGCGCCCCCAGCGGGGAAACCCGCTGCGAAGGCCCCCGGGACCGCCTTCGCCGGCGCCATCACCGCACTCTCCGACCGTGCGCGCCCCTTGGCCCGCCGGATCCGTCCTGTCGCGGGGCGGATCCGTCCTGTCGCCCGCCGGATCCGCCGCCAGGGCTCCAAACGGCTCGGGGTGGCCGCGGCCGTGCTAGCCGTCCTCGGGCTTCTGGCCTGGTGGGCTGTGGCGTCCGTCGCCGGCACTGGCCAGCCCTCCGCGGACAACAGTCCGGCCGCCGCAGCGGCGTCGGCTTCGTCCCCTGCCAGCCGCGGGACCTTGCCGCTGGAAGGCGTCACCCCCATGGATTTCCAGCTGCGCGACTGCTTCAAGGACTTTGATCCGAATGCGCAACAATCCACTGTCGTCGACTGTGCCACCGGCCACTCGGCGCAGCTGGTCGCCGTGGAGAAGTACGCGGCCGGGGACTCCTACCCGGGCCGGGAAGCGCTCAAGCAAAAGGCACGTGATGTCTGCAGAGCGGCACCGCTGACGGACAAGACCGGTGACGCCTTGAGCTACAAACTGGCCTATCCCAGCTCGAGCAGCTGGAACAAGGGCGACCGCCGGGTCGACTGCTACGTCGTAGCAAATACCGGAAACGTCCTCACGAAATCCCTGCTGCCCTAACCCGGCGCGTCACACAGCACTGGCAGCCGGAAAGATCCCGGCTGCCAGTGCTGCTTAACTTACTCTTCACGCCGTGCCCGGCGGCGCTGGCGAAGGAGCCCGGCGGCGGGCCCCGGCGGCCTTTCGGTCCGCGGGGCCCCGAGGGGCCCTACTCCTTGCGCCGGACCGAGAGCCCGGCGCCGGTGGACGTGCCGCCGTCGGGCCAGTCCGTGGTTTCCCGGCCGTCCATGGTGAGTTCCATCAGATCAGGCGCGGTGTCCACCACAACCGTGTCGCCGTCCGAGATCTCGCCGGCCAGGATGGCCTTGGCCAGCCGGTCGCCGATCTCGCGTTGCACCAGTCGGCGCAGCGGCCGGGCGCCGTACGCGGGGTCGAATCCGGTGACCGCCAGCCAGGCGCGGGCGCCCTCGGTAACTTCCAGGTTCAGCCGGCGGCCCTTGAGGCGCTCGCCCAATTCCTTGACCTGCAGTTCCACGATCCTGGACAGCTCTTCCACGTTCAGCGGGTCGAACAGCACCACCTCGTCCAGCCGGTTCAGGAACTCCGGCTTGAAGGAGGCATTCACCGTGGCCATGACGGCGTTCCGCTTGGCCTCGGCGTCGAGGGTGGGGTCCACCAGGAACTGGCTGCCCAGGTTCGAGGTGAGCACCAGGATCACGTTGCGGAAGTCGACGGTGCGGCCCTGACCGTCGGTGAGCCGGCCGTCGTCGAGCACCTGCAGGAGGATGTCGAAGACCTCCGGATGGGCCTTTTCCACCTCGTCGAGCAGCAGCACCGAGTACGGGCGCCGCCGGACGGCCTCGGTCAGCTGGCCGCCTTCCTCGTAGCCGACGTACCCGGGAGGGGCGCCGACGAGCCGGGCCACGGAGTGCTTTTCCGAGTATTCGGACATGTCGATCCGCACCATCGCGCGCTCGTCGTCGAAGAGGAAGTCGGCGAGGGACTTGGCGAGTTCGGTCTTGCCGACGCCGGTGGGGCCGAGGAACAGGAAGGAGCCGGTGGGCCGGTTGGGATCGCTGATTCCGGCGCGGGCCCGGCGCACGGCGTCGGAGACCGCGGCGACGGCCTTCTTCTGGCCGATCAGCCGTTCGCCCAGAACGTGTTCCATATTCAGCAGCTTTTGGCTCTCGCCCTGCAGCATGCGCCCGGCCGGGATGCCGGTCCAGGCCGAAATCACCTCGGCGATGTCATCGGCGGTGACCTCGTCGGCCACCATCTGCGCGGACTTGTCGGGCACGGCGGCTTCGGCCGCGGCGGCGGCGTTCAGTTCCCGCTCCAGGGCCGGGATTTCCCCGTAGAGGACCCTGGATGCCGTCTCGAGGTCTCCCTCGCGCTGGGCCTTGTCCGCCGCGGAGCGGAGCTCGTCGAGCTTGGCCCGCAGGTCCCCCACCCGGTTCAGGCCCGCCTTCTCGGCCTCCCAGCGGGCGTTCAGGCCCGCGAGCTCTTCCTTCTTGTCCGCCATGTCCGCGCGCAGGGCCGCCAGCCGCTCCACGGAGGCGGGGTCGGTCTCGCCCGCCAGGGCGAGTTCCTCCATGGTCAGCCGGTCCACCTGGCGGCGCAGCTGGTCGATTTCCTCCGGGGCGGAGTCGATTTCCATGCGCAGCCGTGATGCCGCCTCGTCCACGAGGTCGATCGCCTTGTCCGGCAGCTGCCGGCCGGAGATGTACCGGTTGGAGAGGGTTGCGGCCGCGACAAGGGCGGAGTCGGCGATGGAGACCTTGTGGTGGGCCTCGTAGCGTTCCTTGAGCCCGCGCAGGATGCCGATGGTGTCCTCCACGCTGGGCTCGCCCACGAAGACCTGCTGGAAGCGGCGCTCCAGGGCCGGGTCCTTTTCGATGTTCTCGCGGTACTCATCCAGCGTGGTGGCACCGATCAGCCGCAGCTCGCCGCGTGCCAGCATGGGCTTGAGCATGTTGCCGGCATCCATGGAGCTGTCCCCCGAGGCACCGGCGCCCACCACCGTGTGGAGTTCGTCAATGAAGGTGACGATCTGCCCTTCGGAGCCCTTGATTTCCTCCAGGACCGCCTTGAGCCGTTCCTCAAATTCGCCGCGGTACTTGGCTCCGGCCACCATTGAGGCGAGGTCGAGCGCGATCAGGGTTTTTCCGCGCAGGCTTTCGGGAACGTCACCTTCCACGATCCGCTGGGCCAGTCCTTCGACGACGGCGGTCTTGCCGACACCGGGCTCGCCGATGATGACCGGGTTGTTCTTTGTGCGGCGGCTCAGGACCTGGATGATGCGGCGGATCTCGGCGTCGCGGCCGATCACCGGGTCCAGCTTGCCGGAGCGGGCAACCGCGGTGAGGTCCGTGCCGTACTTTTCGAGCGCCTGGAAGGAGTTTTCAGGGTCGGCGTTGTCCACTTTGCGGTCGCCGCGGACGCCGGGCAGCGCGGCCAGCAGCGCCTCGTGTGAGGCGCCGGCCTCGCGCAGGAGCTTCCCGACGCCGTCGCTCCCGGCCGCCAGGCCCAGCAGCAGGTGTTCGGTGGACACAAAGCTGTCCCCGAGCCGCTCGGCCTCGTTCTGGGCGTTCTGGATCGCCTGCAGCCCGGCGCGGGACAGCTGCGCCTGCTGCACGGAACTGCCGGAAGTGGAGGGCAGGGCCTTGATGGCCGTGCTGGCCTGGACGCTGACGGCGTCCGGGTCGGCGCCGGTGGCCCGGAGCAGCGCGACGGCGACGCCCTCCCGCTGGTCCATAAGCGCCTTAAGCAGGTGGGCGGGCTCGAGCTGCGGGTTTCCTGCTGTCGAGGCGTTCATGGCTGCCGCAGCGAGAGCTTCCTGGCTCTTGGTGGTGAATTTGGCGTCCAAAAAGGGCTCCTTCCGGAATGGTCCTGACTTTAAAGTTGAGTCTATATCGCTCAACTTTGAGATGGGGGACGTTGGCTCCATGTTTGCCGACAGCGAAACGCCTGTCTAGGGGCGGCGGCCTCCCGCATCCGGGGCTGCGCCGAACCGCCGGCCCGAACCCCGGACATGTCCCGGCCCGGCCACAACTTGGGACATGTCCTCCCCCGCGCCCGAGGAGTGGACATACTCCTGTTGTGTCCACTCCTGGGGCCAAAAGCTGGACATGTCCCCTCCATCCGGCCGCCGAGGATGAGCATGCCCAGGGCGAGGCCCAAAGAATGAGCATGTCCCGACGCGCATCGACGGCAAAACGAGGATCTGCACCCCACAGACACGCAAGGATGGGCATGTCCCACCATCGGCGCCGCCCAGCCAGCGTGAAACACTTAACATTGCTTAACGCTCAGTGGGCTCCTTACTGTAACTGGGGTCACAGCAACTCGAACCGATGCGAAGGAGGGCCTGACATGAAGGAACACGCCACGAGCGTCGCCGTGGAAGGCCCCGTCCCGCCGGTTTCGGCGGCCGCAGTGGCCCGGGCCGCGGGTGTTTCCTCGGCTGCCGTCTCCTATGTCCTCAACGGCAAGGGCGGCGTCTCACCGGAGACCTGCCGCCACATCATCCACGTGGCGAACGAGCTCGGCTTCAGGCCGCGTAAGCCTTCGCAGTCAACGGACGCCCAGCGGACCCGGGTCATCGGGCTCATTCTGCCGAACATCATCAATCCGATGTTTCCGCGCTGGGCGCAGGGCGTGATCACGGCCGCGGCGGAGTCCGGCTACGAGGTGTTCGTCGCCACCACCCAGGATGATCCGCGGGTGCTCGCCCAAGTTACCTCGACGCTCGCCCACCGCAACGTGGACGGCGTCATCCTTGCCGCCTCGCTCCGGGACGACGCCACTGCACTCCGCACGCTTAGGGCGGCCCGGATTCCCTACGTGTGCCTGTCCCGCCGGGCGGACTTCCTCGACTCGGACTTCGTCGGGATCGACGACGACGCCGCGGCCACCACGTTGATGCAGCACATGCTCGGCCATGGCTTCACTGAGATCGCCACGGTAATTGGTCCCCGTTTCTCAACGGCCTCCCTGGCCCGCGAGCAGGCCTTCGTCCGCACCGCCGCCGCGGCAGGCATCACGATCAGCGGCGACCGGAAGATCAGCACGAGAGTCAACAACGAGGGCGGTCGGCTGGCCGCGGAACGGCTGTTCTCCGGGGGCACTCCGCCCCAGGCAGTGGTGTGCGGCAGCGACGAACTTGCCATCGGCGTCATGGAATACGCCCTGTCCCGCGGCCTCCGCATCCCGGACGATGTCGCCGTCGCCGGCTGCGACGGCCTGCCCCACAGCCGTTCCGGGCTGATTAACCTGACCAGCATTGTCCAGCCGCAGCAGGAAATGGCCAACGAGGCGTTCGCCATGCTGCTCAAACGCATCGACTCCCCGTCCGCCACCTACACCTCGAAAGTGTGCCGGCACCGCCTGCATATCGGGCGGACGTGTGGCTGCACGCCGCCGGACAGCTAAGGCCCGGCACCGCACGCCGGGCCGCCGCCGGGCCTTCCGCTCCACAAACCCCTGACGAAACAAAAGCCGGGCGTCGCTTCGCGGCTGCGTTGCCCCCGTTTGCCCACATCCCGCAGACCCTTTCTGTTCCGACTTCCCCCTCTACCCAAGGACCACGACCCATGTCAGTTGTAACCGCACCAAAGAAGATGCGCACACCGCAGGAAATCAACGGCGTGATCCTACGCCGCGTCATGCCGCTGCTGATCGGCGCCTACATCATGGCGTTCCTGGACCGCACCAACATCGGCATGGCCAAGGACAGGCTGGAGATCGACCTCGGCATCTCAGCCACCGCGTACGGCATCGGCGCCGGACTGTTCTTCCTGACCTACGCACTCTCCGAGATCCCGTCCAACCTGATCATGCACAAGGTCGGCGCCCGCTTCTGGATCATGCGCATCATGATCACATGGGGCATCATCTCCGCCGGCATGGCCTTCGTCCAGGGCGAATGGTCCTTCTACATCATGCGGATGCTGCTCGGCGTCGCCGAGGCCGGGCTCTTCCCGGGCGTCATGTACTTCCTGACCCAGTGGTTCGTGGTCAAGGACCGCGCCAAGGCGAACGGCATGTTCCTGCTCGGCGTCTCCATCGCCAACATCGTCGGTGCACCGCTGGGTGGCCTGCTCCTGACCCTGGACGGGCTTGGCGGCCTGCACGGCTGGCAGTGGATGTTCCTGGTCGAAGGTCTCCCGGCGTGCGTTCTTGCCTACGTCGTGTGGAAGAAGCTCCCGGACCGTCCCAGCCAGGCAACGTTCCTCACCGCTGAGGAAGCCGCCGATCTCGAGGCCCGCATCGCAGCCGAGGAAACCGCCGGCGCCGAGGCCTCCGGCAACCACCGGCTGCGCGATGCCCTGAAAGACAAGCAGATCCTCCTCGTCGTCGGCGTCTACTTCACGCACCAGATCGCCGTCTACGCGCTGTCCTACTTCCTGCCCTCAATCATCGGCACGTACGGCAAGCTCGGCCCGCTGCAGATCGGCCTGCTGACAGCCATCCCGTGGATTTTCTCGGCTGTGGGGGCCCTGCTGGTCCCGCGCTTCGCAACTGATGGCCGCCGTTCCCGGCTGCTGGTCACCGGCACCATGACCGGCATCGTCGCCGGCTTCGCCCTCGGCGCCGTCGGCGGCCCGCTGCTCGGCATGATCGGGTTCTGCCTCGCCGCCTTCAATTTCTTCGCCCTGCAGCCCATCCTCTTCACCTACCCTGCCACCCGCCTCAGCGGCGCAGCCCTTGCCGGCGGCATCGCATTCGTGAACACCGTCGGACTTTGCGGCGGCTTCCTGGGCCCCTACGTCATGGGCTTCATGCAGGACGCCACCGGCTCCAAACTTTCCGGCCTGTGGTTCATCGTGGCCATGTGCATCATCGGCGCGCTGCTGTCCCTGCTGCTCAAGCGCGGCACCGAGAAGCCCGCGACCGTCCCAGCGGCCCACTGACCCACAACCGACCTCGCCAGGTCCGGACGCGCCGCTGCCGCCCGGACCCGGCCCGAAAACCCACTCACTGCAAGGAACTACTCATGGATTTCACCGCCAAGCGCGTTCTGGTCACCGCCGGGGCCAACGGCATCGGCCTGGCCATCGCCAACAGGTTCCGGGAACTCGGCGCCACCGTCTTCGTCACCGACATTGACCCCGACGCCGTCGACAAGGCCCGGGTCGACGGGCTCCTGGCCGCGGTCAGCGACGTCTCGGACGAGGACCAGGTCCGCGCGCTCATGACCACTGTCCGGGAGGAACTGGGCGGCCTTGACGTCCTGGTCAACAACGCCGGGATCGCCGGACCCACCGGGCCACTGGAAACCCTGGATGCCGGGGCGTGGAAGACGACCTTCGACGTCAACATCCATGGCCAGTTCTTCTGCATCAAACACGCGCTGCCGCTGCTCCGCGAAGGGACCAGCGCCTCCATCGTGAACCTGTCCTCGGCCGCGGGGCGGCTGGGCATGGCCGGCCGCAGCGCCTATTCCGCGTCGAAGTGGGCCGTCGTCGGGCTGACCAAGACCCTGGCGATCGAACTCGGCCCGGACGGCATCCGCGTCAACGCCATCTGCCCCGGCGCCGTCAACGGCCCCCGCATCGACGCCGTCATCGGCGCCAAGGCCCGGATGCTGGACCGGCCGGCGGACGAGGTGTCCGCGCTCTACCGCAACCAGTCCTCGCTGGGCCGGCTGATCGAGGCCGAGGACATCGCCAACATGGCCGCGTTCGTGGCCAGCGACCTGGCCCGCAACGTCAACGGCCAGGCCCTCGCCGTCGACGGCAACACCGAAAAGCTTTACTGACCCCCGGGGACCGGCCCCCCGGCCGCGTTCCGGCGCCAGAGCCTCCACGCCGCCGCCGGCAAGCCGTCCCGAAGCCAGTCCCACCAAGCCTGTCCGCCAAGCCCGTCCCACCAAGGAGACATTCCCATGGCTGTTGCCCGCAAGGTCATCATCACCAGCGCCGTCACCGGCGCCATCCACACCCCGTCGATGTCCCCGCACCTGCCCGTAACCCCGGATGAGATAGCCGACGCCGCGATTGGCGCCGCCGAGGCCGGCGCCGCGATCGTGCACATGCACGCCCGCGATCCGCGGGACGGCCGGCCCTCGCAGGACCCGGAGCACTTTGCCCCGATCCTGGAAAAGCTCAAGCGCAACACCGACGCCGTCATCAACATCACCACGGGCGGCTCCCCGCACATGAGCGTCGAAGAGCGCATGCAGCCTGCAGCGCTCTTCAAGCCCGAACTCGCCTCGCTCAACATGGGCTCGATGAACTTCGGCCTCTACCCCATGCTGGACCGTTTCAGCGATTTCGGCCACGAGTGGGAGCGCGAAGGTCTCGAAAAGAGCCGCGACCTGGTCTTCAAGAACACCTTCCAGGACATCGAGACCATCCTGGGCATCGGCAACGAGAACGGCACCCGCTTCGAGTTCGAGTGCTACGACATCTCGCACCTGAACAATCTCGCCCACTTCCACGCGCGCGGACTGGCCCGGGGCCCGTTGTTCGTCCAGTCGGTCTTCGGCCTGCTCGGCGGCATCGGGGCCCACCCCGAGGACCTCATGCACATGCGCCGTACCGCAGACCGCTTGCTGGGCGAGGACTACGAGTGGTCCATCCTCGGCGCCGGCAGGAACCAGATGCCGCTCGCCACGATCGGTGCCGCCATGGGCTCGCACGTCCGGGTGGGCCTGGAGGACTCCCTGTGGATCGGGCCGGGACAGCTCGCCGCGTCCAACGCGGAACAGGTCACCCGGATCCGCACCATTCTCGAAGCGCTCAACTTTGAGGTCGCCACCCCCGACGAGGCGCGCCAGATGCTGCAGCTCAAGGGCCGCGACAAGGTCGGTTTCTGAGCGAATGAGCTTTCTCGTCGCCCCGGAGTCAAGGGCACCTTCACCGCACCCGAGGTCGCGGCACACATTGCCTCGGGGATCCGCTCCGCCGGCGGCGCCGCCGTCGAACTGCCCGTGGCCGACGGCGCGAGGGAACCTTCGAGGCCCTGGCCCGGGGCCTGGACGCGCGGCCGGTGCGGATCCGCACCGTGGGTCCGTGGGGTGACGCGGTCGACGCCGCCATCGCCCTGACCGGCGACGGCACCGCCGTCGTCGAACTGGCCTTCGCCAGCGGGCTCAACCTGCCGGCCTCCGGGGACCGGGATCCGGTAGCGGCGAGCACCTACGGGACCGGGGTGCTCATGGCGGAGGCCGTCCGGCTCGGTGCCCGCCGGCTGCTGGTGGCGGCCGGCGGGTCCGCCACGACCGACGGCGGTGCCGGCGCCATTGCGGCGATCGAGGAGCGCGGCGGCCTAGGTGGGGCGGAGCTGGTGATCCTGAGCGACGTCACGACGCGCTTTTCCGACGCCGCACGGGTGTTTGCGCCGCAGAAGGGCGCCGGCCCGGCCGTGGTGGCGGATCTGACCCGCCGGCTCGACCTGCAGGCCGCGGGATTTGCTGCCGACTGCGGCCGCGATCCCCGACTGGTGGACCGCACCGGCGCGGCGGGTGGCTTCTCCGGCGGCATGTGGGCACGTTACGGCGCCAGTCTGGTCTCCGGCGCCGACTATGTGCTGGACCTGCTGGGCTTCGACGCGCAGCTGGCCGCCAGCAGCGCGGTTGTGGTCGGCGAGGGGCGGCTGGATTCCCAGACCGAACAGGGGAAGATCATTGCCGCCATTCTGGCCCGTGCCGGCGCCAAGCCGGTGTACGCCGTGGTGGGCTCGGTGGATCCGGACCTTGGCGAGGCCTCCGACAGTTTTGCCGGCATCATCGTGGCCGGAAATCCGGAGGCCATGCACGCGGCCGGCGAGGAACTGGGCCGTTCCTGGGCGGGTTCCGGTGCTTCCCCGGCTTGCCCTGCTCCGCGTGCTTCCCTGGCCGCCGGACATGCCCTGTCCTGACCCTCACGGGTGGACATGTCCCCCCGCGCAGGAGCCCGCCGCCGGACATGCCCACCACGAGCCCGCACCAGCGGACATAATCCCCTTGTGCCCACTCCCGGGCACGAAGGCTGGACATGTCCCTTGCCGGCAGGTCTGACTTCGGGACATGTCCACGCCTGGGCCTGAAAACTGGACATGTCCTCTGTTGCCGGGGCTGACCTCGGGACATGTCCGCGCTTGGGGCGGGAAACTGGACATGTCCCGGCAGCTAGTGCGGGGAAGTTCGGTTGGCGGCGCTCAGCGGCTCGACGCCCGTAACGGGAGCAGCGGCTCGAGGTCCAGGCCGGGAGGGGCGGTTCGATGGCCGGGTCCCCCAAGGAGCCGGCCATCGAACCCATCACTCCCACCCCCACAGCTTGTCACACGTTTGACAAATTTGTCACACGACGCTCCGGGCGGTCTGGAAGCTCGTCGGTATTGTGGAGTCCATGAACGAGACGGCCGCACCGCAGAATCCCGAGCACAGGAGTGTTTTTCTCGACAAGGAGCACCCGGCTGCCTGGCGTGCGCTCAACGGGCTGGGCCTGAAAGCCAAGGAAGCCGCCGCCGAGACGGGCCTGGACGGGACCCTGATCGAGCTACTGAACGTCCGCATTTCGCAGATCAACGGGTGCGCCTACTGCCTGGATATGCATGTGGGCGACGCCGTCAAGAACGGCGAGTCGGCCCAGCGGCTGGCTGTCCTCTCCGCTTGGCGCGACACCACCCTGTTCTCCGAGAAAGAACGCGCAGCCCTCACCCTGGCCGAGGCCATCACCACCATCTCCGACGCTCACAGCCGCGACCATGAAGGCGCCCAGGCCCGAAAGCACCTGACGGCCGAGGAATTCTCCGCAGTCAGCTGGCTTGCGATTACCATGAACGCGTTCAACCGGGTCTCCATCGTTAGCCAACACCCGGTCCGCGCCGCCCGCGACTGACCCGCCCCAAGCCCCGCGCCGCGGTCGCCAACCGCCACCGCAGTCCCCGCCCCCCCCCGCCGGCGGGGTCAACTGGCCGTAGCCTCCGAAGGCCCACAGTCGTAGGCTGTGGGGGTGGGGCGGAGCCGCGGTCGCCGAGGGAGCACTGCCGTGAAAATGGTCAGGCCGGGTCACCCGGAATACGACGAAACCCGAAAACTCTTCAACGCGATGATCGACCGCCATCCGGCCGTGATAGCCCAGTGCGCCGGCCCTTCCGACGTGGCCGAAGCGTTGGCCTACGCGCGGACACACGGCCTGCATGTCGCTGTCCGGGCCGGCGGCCATTCGGTGGCCGGAATGTCCACCAACGAGGGCGGCCTGGTGGTGGACGTCCGCCCGATGAAATCCGCCCGGGTGGACCCCGAGGCCCGCACCGCAACGGTGGGGGCGGGCCTCACCTGCGGGGAGTTTGACCGCGCCACCCAGGAACACGGGCTCGCCATCACCGGCGGGCGGGTCTCGACGACGGGTCTCGCCGGATTCACGCTCGGGGGCGGCTCCGGCTGGCTGGAGCGGGCCTTCGGCTTCGCCTGTGACGATCTCATCTCCGTGGATCTGGTCACGGCGGCCGGTGAGCAAGTGACCGCCAGCGCCGAGGAGAACCCCGAGTTGTTCTGGGCCCTGCACGGAGGCGGCGGGAACTTCGGCGTCGCCACGTCGTTCACCTTCGGGCTGCACCAACTGGGGCCAAAGGTACATGCCGGAGTGCTGATGTGGCCGGGAGACGCGGCCACAGAACTCGGCCGCGATTACCGGAAACTGGCCGAGGCGGCTCCCGACGCAGAGTCCGCCACCCTCGTCTACGGGATCGCGCCAGCGGAACCTGTTGTCCCCGCGGACATGGTCGGCAAGATGGCAGCCTTCGTGGTGTACGCGTTCGCCGGCGACGCCGAGGAAGGGAGGGAACACGCTAAGGCCTACAGGGACCTTGGCCCCGTTGTGGACCTGGTAGAGGATACAAACTACGCGGACTTCCAGTGCTCCCTCGATGACCCGCCGGGCAAGTACAACTACTGGAGCGCGGACTATCACGACGAACTCTCCGACGACGCCCTGGACGTCATCATCGAATCGGCCCGGAACCTCCCGGGACCAAGTTCCCAGCAGCTGATAGCCCATTGGGGCGGAGCCGTAAGCGGACCTGCCGCCGCGGCCACCCCGCTGCTGAACCGAAGCGCCAACTGGGTGAGCCACCCCTTCGGCCTGGGCGACACTCCGCAAGGCGGGCAGGACGCGAAAGCCTGGGTCAAACGGTTCCGCCAGGACATCTCCCCCTACGCGACCGGAGGCGTGTGGCTAAACTTCATAGGCAACGAAGGACAGGCCCGGATCCGCGCGGCCTACGGCGACGAAAACTACAACCGGCTGGCGCAGGTGAAGCGCCAGTTTGATCCCGACAACACCTTCCGCGGCAACCAGAACATCCTGCCTGCCACCTGAGCACAGCCACCAGGCACCCGATTGAATTGATCCACCAGCTGCGCCGCAGGGGATGGAACGCCGGCGGCCCGAACCACCGGCGCTAGACTTCCCCCATGGCCGTCTACGTTGATCCGCCGCTCTGGCCTGCCCACGGAACCCGCTTCTCCCACCTGGTCTCGGACACCTCGCTGGAGGAGCTGCACGCCTTCGCCGCGGCCGCCGGCATCCCCGGGCGCGCGTTCGACGGCGACCACTATGACGTCGCCGAAGACCGGTACGCGGCCCTGGTGGCGGCCGGGGCCGTCCCGGTGGAAGGCCGGGTCCTGGTCCGCAAGCTGATCGCCAGCGGGCTGCGGATTCCGGCCCGCCAGCGGGGCAAGGCCCTCCGGCTCCCGCTGCTGAACCGCTGGAACGAGGTGCTGCCGGGCCACGACGCCCTCTTCCTGGATCTGCTGGACCGCTGGGGCGAGGAGCACCGGAAATACCACGGCCGCACCCACCTGCTGGCCGTACTGGAGGCCCTGGACGTGCTCTGCCACCCGGCCGATCCGCCCCGCGCCGTCGCGCTGGCGGCCTGGTTCCACGACGCCGTCTACCGCGGCGTCGCCGGCCAGGACGAGGAAGAATCAGCACAGCTGGCCGAAGTCCGACTCCGGCAGGCCGGCCTCCCGGCCGACGAGGTGAACGAGGTGGTGCGCCTGGTGCTGCTGACGGCGGACCACCGCCCAGAGCCCGGGGACCACGCCGGCGCCCTCCTCAGCGATGCCGACCTCTCCGTCCTGGGCGGGGACCCGGAGGCCTACGCCCGCTACCTGACCGCCGTCAGGGAAGATTTCGCCCACATTGGCGATGCCGACTTCGCCGCCGGCCGCGCCGCCGTCGTCCGCCATCTGCTGGCGCTTGATCCGCTCTTCCACACCGACCGCGGCCGCGCGCTGTGGCTGCAGGCCGCGCGCCGGAACCTGCACGGCGAACTGGCGTGAAGTCTGTCGGGCGCGCAGGGTGTGACGCTCAGGCGGCAACGCTGAGGTGGTTTGCCAGCCGGTCGAACGACTCACGCCACCCTTCGCCGTGCCGGTCGCGGCTGCCAGCTGAGTCGAAGGGGCCCTGGGTGAAGGTCATCTGCGTCCCGCCGTCCACCTCCTCCAGCCGGATGGTCACTTCGGTCTCAAAGCCACGGGTGCCGTCCGGCTTGTCCCAGGCATGGGTGAACACGAACAGGTGCGGCGGCTCGACGTCGGTGCGCACCCCGCTCCACCAGAATTCCTCTCCAGTACCCTCCTGAATCATGCAGGCCCGGTACAGGCCGCCGACCTCGAGGTCCGCCTCGATACTCTCCCGCGGGACGTGAAAGCCCCGCGGGCCCCACCACTGGGGAGCCTGGTCCGGATCCGTCAGCGCGTTCCAGACGACCCCGATGGGGGCCCTGAACTCGCGGACGATAACCAGCATGAGGTCCGAGCCTTCGGACGCCAGTTCGCTCATGATCCTCTCCCTCGGTTTCCTTGGACTGACGGCGGCGGTGCCCCTCGGCCCCCGTCGGCCGCACTGCCCCTCCCGGGCTAGCGACCGCCGGGACTGTAGGTGGTTACGTAGGCCGAATGGCTCGGGACGATCTGTTTGCCCAGCGGCATGAGCGAGACCGGAATGAGCTTCAGATTGGCGATGGCCAGCGGAATGCCGACGATCGTGATGGCCATGGCGAAGGCCGTGACTACATGCGCGATCGCGATCCAGATGCCTGCCACGACCAGCCAAATGACGTTACCCAGCAAGACGAACATGCCTTCTCCGCCGGGCTTGTCCACCACCATTCGGCCGAATGGCCACATCGCGTAGGAAGCGATGCGGAACGCGGCCAGCCCCCAAGGAATGGTGACGATCAACATGCAGCAGATGACGCCGGCAACGAAGTATCCGAGTGCCAGCAAAAGGCCGCCAAAGACCAGCCAGATGATGTTCAGGAGTGTCTTCATGGGTCCATTCTCGCCGTTGGGAGTGACAATCGGTCGTCTAGGTGTCGGCCTGCTTGACCATGGCGGCCTCGACGCTGATTTTGACCTTGTCGCTGACCAGGACGCCGCCGGCTTCGAGGGCCGCGTTCCAGGTCAGACCGAATGCCTTCCGGCTGATGTCGGCCTCGGCGCTGAAGCCGGCCCGGGTGGCGCCGAACGGGTCCACCGCGACGCCCGTGTACTCCACTTCAAGCTCCACGGGCTTGGTGACGTCCCGGATCGTGAGGTCGCCGGTCAGCACGTAGTCTTCCCCGTCACCGCGAATGCCGGTCGCGCGGAACGTCATCTCCGGGTATTTTTCGACGTCGAAGAAGTCGGCGCCGCGGACGTGGCCGTCTCGGTTGGCGTCCCCCGAATCGAAGCTGGCGGTCTTGACAGTAGCGTGCAGGCTCGCGTCCGCGAGGGAATCGTGCACCCTGGCCTCGGCGGTGGCTTCGTTGAACCGGCCGCGAACTTTGCTGATGCCCGCATGGCGGACGCTGAATCCGATTTCGCTGTGGGACATGTCCAGCGTCCACACTCCAGGGGTCAAACCTTCGGGCAGGGTCACAACAGTCTCCTTTGAGCGGGGCGGGCCTGTCCCGCCAGGCCGGTCGGGGTATTAGCCCCTCCCTGCATGTTAACGACGAAGCCCCATTCCGGGCTAGGTCCCTCCGGCCTACGACGCCCGGCATTGTGTAGTCCGGCATTCCGATGCTGCTGCAGCGATCCGCGGCTCACGCATTCTCTGGCCATCGCTCCGCTCCCCGGTTACTCTGGCCTATAAATGCCGGGCAACCACCCCGTTGTCAGAACTGTTTTTCAGAGCTGTTTCGCACCATCCTGTCCAACCAAGTGATGTGAGGAATCGTGGCCGGGTCCCTGGGGAAACGTGGCAAGGCGGGTCTGGTCGCTTGCTTGCTTGGCGTGGGCCTGCTGCTCTCCGGTTGCCAGCCCGAGCCGCCGGAACCCGCCCCGAGCCCCAGCCCTGGCACGCCGTCGTCGAGTTCCGCACCGAGCCCCGGCCCGGGCACGGGCACCCCTTCGGCGTCCGGGCCGCCGCCCGGCGAAGCCGTGCATTTCACCGCCCAAGGGGACATCGGCGTCGGTACGGGCGCCAAAAAGGTGCTCGACGTCGTGGCCGGGCTCAACCCGCACCTGAACCTCGCGCTCGGTGACCTTACGTACAAGGCCGGGATTGAACAGCAGTTCTGCGACATGGTCACCACCCGGCTCGGCGCCGACTTTCCGTACCAACTGGTGACCGGAAACCACGAGAGCGACGGCAGCGAAGGCGACATAGAGAAATTTGTTGAGTGCCTGCCCAACAGGCTGCCCGGTCTTCAGGGCGAGTACGGCGTCCAGTGGCGCGTGGATGTTCCCGAGCAGAACCCCGTGGTCCGCTTCATCCTGGTTTCCCCGGGAATCGACTTCCGTGACGGTGAACCGCTGGACTATTCAAAGGGCAGCGAACGCTGGCGCTGGACCGCGGACGCCATCGACGAGGCCAAAGCGCAGAACATCCCGTGGACGGTGGTGGGCATGCACACCCCCTGCCTGAGCGTGGGCAACTACGATTGCCAGGCGGGGCAGGACTTCACGAACATGCTGATCGAAAAGAATGTGGACCTCGTCCTGTCCGGCCACGACCACATCTACCAGCGGACCCACCAGCTGGCCCGGGCCGGGGCCTGCCCGGAACTGGTTCCCGCCAGCTTCACGGCCGGATGCCTGGCCGATACCGACGGCTCCATGGTCCAGGGCTCGGGAACCGTGTTCGCCACGGTCGGGGTTGGCGGCGTCGGACTCTACAACGTGAAATCCGGGGACCCGGAGATGCCCTATTTCGCGACTACGTCCGGCAAGAACCAGAATCCCGCCTTTGGCACACTGGATGTCAGGGCCACGGCGGAGGAACTGGCCGCCCGCTTCGTTCCGGCAGAGGGCTACACGTTCTCGGATTCCTTCACCCTCCGCCGCAGATAGGGCCCCGCAGCGCCAGCAGTCAGACCGGGGCCGACCCAGGGCCCCGGCCGGGCACAAGGGCTCAGGCCGGCACCCAGATGCTGATCCAGTCAAGGGAGACGTGGCCCTGCGCCGTTGGGGCCGGGCAGCCCGTGAGGCAGGACTCGGTCTGCAGGATCAGGTGCATGGGCACCGTGGGGCCCTTGTTGCTGAACCCCAGCGAACGGCCGTCCAGAAAGAACTCAACCCGGCCTGGGCTCCATTCCATCGTGGCCACATGCCACGACGTCACGAACTGGTCCGAATCGAGCTTCTCGAAGGCGTCCCGGCTGTTCCGGTCGTAATGGACAGCGCCGTAGATTACCGTGGCCAGATCCCCTTCGGGGTAATCAACCTCGCCATCCCGTGGCCATACCCCGCTGTCCGGCCACAAGAGCCAGGCTGTCTTGAACCCGGGCAGCGCGTCGGCCCGGTATCTGACCGAGTACCGGCCGTAGAGCAGACTGTTGGCCCGCGGCGGGTTGGAGCTGGCGTTGCGGATCTTGGGCATCGGCGCCGCGCCCATCGCGATGCCGTTTTCCGAATGCAGGTACCAGTCAAGCGTGCCGTTGCGGACGCTGAGAACTTTGGACGGGTAATAGCCGGTCTTTCCACCGTTTTTCTGCCCGGCGGTGTCCGGTGTCCCGTCCTTGTAGCCGGCACTCCACCGTGCCCTGTAGAGCGGGCCGGGGAACCCGCCGAGCGGGACATCACCCGCGGAGAAATCCTCGACAAACACGTGCTTCCAGCCGGGCAGATCACCTGTCATGGTCACATCGGTGGTCCGGGGCGGAGTCAGTGCCGCGACGGCTCCCGCCTGGGGCGCTGGCCTGCGGAGCGGGGCCGGGGTCGGTTGCGCCGGGGCCAGCTGCGTCGCGGCACCGGCATCTGCATTCGACGTCGGCGCCCACGGCTGGGAACCGGCGGGTTGGGAAGCAGAGGCCGGGGCAGTCGGCGGTTCGGCCGGCACCGCCGAACCGGACGTGAACATCGGGCGCTCACCTTGGGGGGCAGCATCCGCGCCGCATCCCGCCAGGACCAGTACCAGAACCACTGCCGGAACCAGAACGAACCGCAAAGAAAGGGGACACCGGACGCTTATCGGCACGTGCCCCCCGTGAACGGGTGTCCGCATCCGGCCAGTTTCGCACGGCAGCAACGACCCATCAACCGACTTCCGCCGGTTTTAGTTGTGACATCAAGTTAATCCAAGGTTAATGCAAGGTGCCGTCACCAGAATTTAACCCTGGGGTAATCAGGAAATTGTCGACAACTGTTCAGCGTGAGCGTTGGTCGAGTTTCCGGCTGGAGGGACCGGGGAGCGCTGTAGTTTCGGCGAGCAGAATACGTCATTGAGTGGTGAGGCCAGTGTCCATCCCTAATCTCAAGCCGAACGCGCGCCCCCAAACGACGCCTCCGCCGGCAAATCCCTCCGTCAGCGTGGTGATTCCCACCTTGAACGAGGCAATGAACCTGCCGTGGGTACTGCGGCGCATGCCCTCATATGTCGATGAGGTGGTAATCGTCGATGGCCGCTCCCTGGACGCGACAGTCGATGTCGCCCGGGCCTTGCGCCTCGACGTCGTGGTCGTGGCAGAACCCCGCCCCGGCAAAGGAAACGCAGTGCGGGCCGGCTTTGCCGCGGCCTCCGGCGACATCATCGTCATGCTGGACGGCGACGGCAGCATGGACCCGCAGGAGATCGGCTGGCTGGTGACTCCGCTCCAGCACGAATACGACTTCGTCAAAGGCTCCCGCTACGTGACTGGCGGCGGCTCGGACGATCTCACCTGGCTCCGCAGCGGGGGAAACAGGATGCTCACCGGGCTTGCCAATGCCGTCCTCCACAGCGACTATTCCGACCTTTGCTACGGCTACATCGCCCTCCGCCGCGAATGCGTTGACATCCTGGAACTGGAGTCTGACGGCTTCGAGATCGAAACGGAACTGATCGTGCGGGCCTCCAGGGCGGGCCTGCGGATCGCCGAGGTTCCCAGCCACGAACTGTCCCGCATCTCCGGCCAGTCAAACCTGCACACCTTCCGGGACGGCTGGCGGGTCCTGCGCACGCTTGCCCGCGAACGCCTGAGCTGGGAGGCCCCAACCGCGGGAGCCCGTCCCGAGGCGCTGCGAAGAGTCAAGTACAAGTACCCCAACGCCGTGTTCCCCCACGTTCCGACCGATCCCAGCAGCGTCCTAGGCGTAAGGGCAGGTGAATAAGATGTCAGAGCACTCCAGCCTGCCGGCGGTGTCGGTGGTCATTTGCTCCTACTCGGAGGACCGGTGGGACATGCTGATGGGCGCCTTGGATTCGGTCCGTACCCAGACCGTTCCGCCCAAGCAGACGATCGTCGTCGTCGACTACAACGTGGACCTGTACAAGCGGCTGATCTTCACCGTGCCGGACGCGGTAATCGTTGAGAACGCCGGCCCCAAGGGCCTCTCCGGCGCCCGGAACACCGGAACCGCCGTCGCCAAGGCCGAGATTGTGGCGTTTCTGGACGACGACGCCGAGGCCGCGCCCGACTGGCTCGAGCGGCTCGCGGTCCTGTACGACGATCCCGACGTTCTGGCGGTGGGCGGCCTTGTGGAACCGCTGTGGGAAGCGGGGAGGCCCGGTTATTTCGCCAAAGAGCTCGACTGGATTGTGGGCTGCACGTACCGGGGGATGCCCAAGGTCGCCACTGAGGTCCGCAACGTCATTGGCGCGAACATGTCCTTCCGTGCCGATGTGCTGGACCGTGTCGGCGGTTTCAACACCTCGCTCGGACGCCAGGATGCGGTCCCGCTCGGCTGCGAGGAGACCGAACTGTGCATCCGCGCCGTCATCGGAGCGCCCGGATCCCGGGTGGTCTACGAGCCGGCGGCCCTGGTGCAACACAACGTTTCGGCTGAGCGGGGCACGTTGCGCTACATGCTTGCCCGCTCGTGGGCCGAAGGAATTTCCAAGGCGCAGGTCAGCCGGGTGGTCGGGCACAAGCGGGCGCTGGGCCCCGAACGGCGCTACGTCCGGCAGGTCCTGCCCCGGGCGGTGTTTGCCGGAATCCGCGGCTGGGTTGGCGGTCAGGACCGGGCCGGACTCGGCCGGGCCGCAACCATCATCGCTGTGCTCGCGGCCACCGCGACTGGCTATGTCCGCGGCCGCCGCTTGCCTGCCGCGCCCGTGCCGCAGAAACCGGACCCGGCCTCGGCGGAAGAGCCCTGGAGGGAGGTCCAGTGAGCCGGGCCCGCGCCGCAGCCACCGCGCGCCGCCCGACACAGCTTCTGCACCCGGAACCACCTGACCGCGGATACCCAAACCCAGAAAGCTTGGATGATGAGCCAGTCTGAACGCGACGTGAAACAGCCGATTAGTGCATCTGCCGGAGCCTCCTTCGACGTACACGGGATCGTGGGGATCGAGGTGGAGGCCGGCACGCCCGGCGAGCCGCAGCTGCGGGATATGCTCGCCCCGTTCCTGGGGCGTTCCCGCGCGCCACGGAGGATAACCATCAGCGGCAGGATATCGCTGATTTCCAGCCAGTCGCATGCGGAAGATGCCTACCGTTTCACGGGGGACTCGCTCTACATCCCGACGGACCGCGTCCAGATTATCGAGACGCCGGACGGGTACCGGATCGAAGGCCCCGGTGAGCTCCTGACCTCGGTGATCCCGATGCTGGACCGCTTGTGCGTCCAGGAGGACACGGCGATGATCCATGCCGCGGTGGTGGACTTCCGCGGCTCCGGCGTTCTCCTGCCGGCCTGGGGCGGCGTCGGGAAAACGAGCACGGTGGCCAAGCTCGTCGCCATGGGCGACGTGCGGTTCATGGCCGACGACTGGGCCTTCATGGGCGCCGGCGGGATGCTCATGGGCTACGCCAAACCGATGTTCATCAAGCCCCACCACCGCGCCATCTACCCGGACATGTTCCACGGCGCCCGCAAACCGCTGGCCCCCGGGTGGCTGACAACTCCCGTGGCGCATCTGGCCACGGCCGTCCATCCGGTCATTGTCCGCTATCCGAGGACGGCCGCCTTCACCCGGCGCTGGTCCCCCGAGCACCGCATGGTGCAGCCGGAACACGTCTTCGGGGCGCAGCGGATCTCGTCCGCGGCGCCGACCCAGCTGGCCATTTTCCTCGAGCGCTTTGACGGCGCGGACGCGCGCCTGGAAGCACGCAGCGCGGAGTGGATGACGTCCCGGATCGTCGGCAATTTCCATTCGGAACTGCCCATGGTCTCGCGGCGGCTTGTCGAGGCCCTCGGCGCCACCAGCCTTGTTCCCTTGGAAGACCACTTCGGCCAAAAATCAGCGGTGGTGCGCCGGGCCCTGGAGGACGTTCCCTGCTGGCTGCTGCGGCTGCCCGCCGCCTGGTCCGCGGACCAGGCCTCTGACTTCATCGCAAACCTGGTCCGCTCAAAACTGGATGAGTGAGGCGAGCCCAAGTGAACGATCTGAACGTGTCGGTTGTCGTTCCTGCACGCAATGCCGCGGCCTGGCTGGGCGAATGCCTCGAGTCCATCCGCGATCAGCACCCGCACGAAATGATCGTTGTCGACGGCTGTTCGACGGATGACAGCGCTGCCATCGCCCGCGAATGCGGAGCGACCGTCGTCTCCGACGAGGGCCGCGGCCTGCCGGCGGCACGGATGCTCGGCGCCCGAAATGCCTCCGGTGAGGTCGTCGCCCTGATCGACGCCGACGTCGTCCTTCCGCCGGAAAGCCTCCGGGGACTGCTGGCCGAATTCGAGTCCGGCGGCTATGACGGCCTGCAGTTCGGGCTGGCCAGTGAAGCCGACGGCCCCGGGTACTGGGGTGCTGCATTGGCCTGGCACCACAACCACAGCCGGGTACGCCACTGGTTCGGCGTCAGCGCCACACTCATGCGCCGCGACGTGCTCCTCGCTGTCGGCTTCGACGACGACTTCCGCTCCGGAGAAGATGTGGAGTTGAGAATCCGTCTGGAGCAGGCGGGGTACCGGCTCGGAGTCTCCGACTCGGTGGTCGTCAGGCACCGGTTCAAGGACACGTTTGACTACGCCCGCGACCAGTGGCTCCAGGACGGGGCCGGATCGGCCAGAACCGTCCGCAAGCATCCGGGCCGCGCCGGCTGGATGGCCGCGCTGCCCCTGCTGGCCACCGTGCGGGGGATGGGCATGTCCCTACTCCGGGCACCCCGCTTCCTGCCGTATTGGGTGGGCTTTTTCCTTTACAACTACCGGGCGATGTTCGGCGAACTCTTGCGGCCTGCCCACAAGCCCATATCGGTCGGCGGTAACGCAGCCTGGCTGGCCGCGGCCAGGATCGCGCCCATGGTGACAGGTTTCCTGTTCTGGGCGCTCGCTGCCCTCGTGCTCCCGCCGGAGCAAATAGGTCTCGGTTCGGCGGTGGTTGCTGCCGCGCTCCTGACCGTGCAGCTGGGGATGCTCGGCGTCGGGCCCGCCACGCTGACGCTTCTTCCCGCCGAAGCCGACGGCGGCCGCCGACTGATGGCCACTAGCCTGCTTACCGTGGCCACGTTCTCCCTGCTCGGCGCGGGCCTGCTGGTCCTCATCACGGGCTTGCTCGGCACAGGGGTGGGCGAGGCCTGGAACGACCCCCTGGTCACCGTCCTGTTCCTTGCCACGGCGCTCTTGGCCGCCAGTGCCTACCAACTCGATCATGTGGGCGTGGCGCAGGAACGCGCCGACCGCACTTTGGCCAGGAGCGTGGCGCAAAGCCTCGTGCAGCTCGCATTCCTGGCCGCGGCATTTGCGGTCGGAAGCCGGGACCTGGCGGTGATTGTGGCCGCCGTCGCGGCCGGGGCGCTGGCCAGCGTCCTCGTGGGCCTGCGCCAGCTTAGTCGGGCCCAGGTATCCCCCGACTGGCGCCACGGCCTCCGTCTCCGGCCGGCCCTGGGCCTCCTAAAGCCTGGGCTTCCCAACCATGCCCTCATGCTCGCCGACCGCGCGCCCGGCTACCTGCTGCCGCTCATCGTTGCCGCCGCCCTCGGCCCCTCCTCCACTGCCGCCTGGTACGTGGTGTGGATGATGGCGTCAGCAGTGTTCTTCGTGCCGCAGTCCGCCGGGTTTACCCTGCAAACAGCCCTCGCGGAAACCCGGGCGCGGCCGGGCCTGGTCTCGTCCGCGCTCCGGGCCAGCCTCTTGTTGACTCTTGGCGCCGGGCTGATCCTGATGTTTGCAGGGCCCGCGCTCCTGGGCTTCCTCGGATCGCAGTATGCGTCCGCGTGGGTCCTTCTTCCCGTACTCGTCCCGGCGCTGCTCCTGAGCTGCGTGACGCAGGTTTACTACGGATTGTGCCGGGCCCGAGGGCGGCTTTTCGAATCCACGGTAGTCGCCATCCTGGCAGCCATCCTGGTCGTGGCGCCCGCCGCCGCCGTGGCCCAGCAATACGGCCTCACCGGCGTCTCCGTGCTCTGGGCCGTTGCCCAGGCCACGGCCGCGTCGATCGCCGCTCGGCGTCTGGTCATCCTGACCCGAATGAAACCCGCCCCCACCGAAGGCGAGATTCCTTCAGCGGCGCGCCACCAGCCGACCTGAATCGAGAAATCATGACACACGAAACGGCAACAAGCCTCCCCGAACACACCGCGCGGGTACCGGACGGCCGCGCCAAGCCGCCCACCCACCGCAACCTCGGCCTGACACCCTGGTGGCACGTTGCTGCCCTCGCGGCCGCGGCCGCGATCGCCCTCGTCCTCGGCGTCTGGAGCATGACGCAAGTAGACCCCCTCCGGATCGGCGGGGCCGGACTTATTGGCGTCCTTCCGCCGGCCTATTTCGTTGCCCTCGCGCTCAGCCTGGCGGGATTCGTAGCCTCGTTGGGCCTCCGCCGTCTCGTTCCCGCCCTCCTGACCTGGCAGCTTCTGGTAACGATGGTTGTCCTCAATGGTGCTGATCCCGTCATCCACGGCCTCCCCCGGCTTGAAGCGAGCTTCCGTCACCTGGGCATTGCCGACAACATCGCCCAGACAGGCCAGTTGGATCCGACCGTGGACGCGTACTTCAACTGGCCCGGGTTCTTCGACCTGCTGGGAATGCTCTCCGGAGCGACCGGGGCCAGGGACCTCATGGGCATCGCGACGTGGGCGCCGGTGGGAATCAACATTCTCATGCTGGCACCGCTGCTGGCCCTGGCACGGAGACTGACGGCAAATCCGCGCCACGCCTGGGCTGCTGTCTGGATGTTCTATCTGGCCAGCTGGATCGGACAGGACTATCTGGCGCCACAGGCCTATTCATTCGTCCTCCTGCTGACCCTGGTTGCCTGCCTGCTGAGCGTCTTTGGCGGATGGGCGTGGCCCACGGAGCGCAGCCGGATCTCCCGGTGGCTTGCCAGGATCGTCAGCAGGCTCGACGGGGCTGTTCCCCGCCAAGGCGTCTTGGAGCCGCCCCGCGCGGATGCAGCAGTGCTGGTTGTGGTCTGCGGGCTGATCCTGGTGACCATGACAGCGTCACACCAGCTGAGCCCCTTCGCCTTGATCCCAATCCTGGCGGCGATGCTGCTGACCGGCCGTCTCCGGCTGCGCTTCCTGCCGGTACTGGCCGTAGTCCTGCCCGTGGGGTGGCTGCTCTTCGCTGCGTCGACCTTCCTGCAGGGGCACTTCGGACAGCTGCTGGGCTCGCTCGGTGACATCGGAGCCAACAGTTTTGGTGCCCTGAACACCAGGGTCTCGGGCAGCGATGACCATATGTTCGTCGTCTATACCCGCATCGCCGAAGTTGCGCTGGTCTGGATGCTCGCCGCCGTCGGCGCCTGGGCGGGCTACCGGCGGAAGACCCCATGGCTCGCGGCCGCGGCCGGTGCACTGGCTCCGCTGCTACTGATTCCCCTCCAGTCGTACGGCGGGGAACTGCTTCTGCGCCTGTACCTGTTCAGCCTGCCGTTTGCCGTTTGCCTGGTGGTGCTGCCCCTGACGTCAGACAAGACCGCCGGGCTGAGCTTGCGGCGGTCCCTTGGCCTGCTGCTGATGGGTGCGGTGCTAGCCACGGGGACGGTCGTCTCCCGCTACGGAAATGACGGCATGGAGAGCTTCAACGACGACGAGATCACCGTCGTCAACCATCTCTATTCGACTGCGCCTGCCGGCGCCATCCTCATCGAGGCTGTTCACAACACACCGTGGAGATTCCAGCACTACGCGGATTATGACTATCGGACGCTCGTCGCTGCCGAGCCCCTTCCCGGCGCCGCGCCGCTCAGCTGCGACACGGCCAACCAGATCGCCCACAGGGCGGGCGCGTACCTCATCATCACCGAAAGCCAGCTGGAGGCGGCCGAACTTCGTGGCTCGACTCCCGCGAACGACCTACAACGATTCACCGCCGCATGCGCCACCAGCCCGGGCTGGACGAAGGTATTTGAAAACGCCGGCGGCGTGATTTTCCACATCGAAGGAGTCAGCAATGGCAACTGAACGCAGCTATGTAAGCTATGCGACGGCGGCCGTCGCCCTAGCCGCTATACCGCTCTCGTTCGCCGGGCCCGAAGGCCTGCGCCTGGCGGTAGTGGGCCTGTTGATGCTGGCCGGTCCTGGAACAGCACTGGTCCGGCTCCTCCACTTCAGCCGCCCGCACTCGGCGCAGGCCACTGGCGCGCTCCCCCTCAGCATCGCCATTGCAGTTGCCTTCAGCCTCGCGATGTCCACCCTCGTAGCGACGGCGATGATCTACGCACGGCTCTGGTCGCCTCCGGTCAGCGTCTGCATCCTGTCGGTCATCACACTCGCGTTCCTGGCCCTTGACCTCAAGAAGCCAAAGCATGTCCTGGTGCGTGCGAAATGATCGTCTTCCTGGTTGGCCTGGCCACCGTATCAGCGCTCGTGAGCTGCGATGTGTTGCGCACTTTGCAGCCGGACAAGACTCTCCCCCGGGCCTTGGTGGCCATCACTGCAGCCCTGCTGGCAGTAGTCGGCATCTCGGCGGTCGTACAGCTGGTACAGCTGGCGCACCTGGTGTGATGGACGCCAGCACGCTCCGTGCCGCGGCACGAGCCCTCTTGAACAAGTCGAACCATGCACGGAAAGTTTCTTCAATGAAAAGACTCAAAGCACTCAGCACGGTGGGGACGCTCGGACTGCTCGTAGCCGGTTCCCTTGTCTTCGGATCCGCCCCGGCAGCTACCGCCGCGGTCCTAGACTGCGGTACCCGCCCATCGAACTCCTTTCCAGGCACCGCCGTAGTCGCCACTGGTTTCGAAAAGGGCGGTTTCTGCGAACTCACCCCGCAGGTCTCCGGAACGGGAACGGCAACAATGTCCAGTTCACGGGCCAGCACCGGGACTCATTCAGCCAAGCTGCATGTGACCACGGATTCCGGTTCGCTGGCAAACCTTTCCTCCCCGGCGTTCGCCTCGGGAACCAAGACCTCGTACGCAGACGGCTGGTTCAACATCACCGTGGCCGGTGTTTCCGGCAATGACGTGCCGTATTTCCGGTTCTTCTCCGGTTCCACCCGCGTCGCCGACATCTACCGCTACAACAGCAACGGACAGCTGTGGCTCCGGGTGACCTCGCCGAGCGGCGCCTTCGTCTACACGAAGCTGATCTCCTCAAGCATCACGTTGAGTGCCTGGCACCACGTGTCCATGCGCGTGACAGCCAACGGCAGTTCATCAACAATCCAGGTGTGGTTCGACGGCGTGCAGAAATACAGCAGCACAAGCGTCAACATGCTCGGCAGCAGTCTGAGCAAAGTTCAGCTCGGCGCCGAGCACAACCGGCAAAAGGGCGACGAATACATCGACAACGTCATCATCAAACGCTCATAAGGGCGAAGGGCGGCAGGGGAAGTCTCCCCTGCCGCCCTTATTGCCATTTTGGTTCTGCGACCCCTGGCCTTCGTCCGTGCGCCGCGCCTGGACTCATTCCGCTGACTTGGCGGCGAGGACGAAGTCCGTGATTTTGGCGAGGTCCTTGACGCCGCGCGCCGACTCGACGCCGGAGGAGACGTCCACGCCCCACGCCCGGGCCTCCGCAGCGGCCCGTGCCACATTGGCGGGCTCCAGGCCGCCGGCAAGGAGCCACTTCCTGCCGGCGAGCGCCTTGGCCCGGACGGAGCCGTAGTCCCAGGCTTCACCGGAGCCGGGGACGGCGGCGTCGATCAAGAGCAGTTCCTCACCCCAGTGGTCGAAGGCCTCCGGGTCGGCGCCCATGGTGACGGCCCGGATCAGCTTCATTCCGGCGTCGTGCACCGCCCGGACGTCAGCCGGTGAGCGGTCCCCGTGGAGCTGAATCCAGGTCAGGCCCGCCTCCCGGGCACGCTTGACGGCGTCGGCGGCCGGTTCGTGCCGGAACACTCCCACCGCGGCCAGCCCCGGCGGGACGTGGGAGAGCAGCCCCCTGACCTGGTCCGGCATGACCTCCCGCGCGCTGCGGGTCAGGACGAAGCCGACCGCGTCCGCGCCGGCCTCGGCGGCGGAACGGATCGACTCCGGGGTGCTGAGACCGCAGACTTTGACAAACATTCGGGCTCCTTCGGGACGCTTCCTCCCTCTGACGTTAGCAAGGCCGGGCCGCCGCCGCCGACTTTGCGTCAGCGCCCGGATGGCGGCCCGAACGGCGGCCGGCAGGCCGATAGGCTGAGGGCATGGAGATCATCCGCTATGCCGAGCTCAAAGCACAACCCTGGCGCAACGGCGGCGGGGCGACCCGTGAACTGGCACGCCATCCCCGCACCCCGTCCGCGCAGAACGGCACGGACGACACTGAGTGGGACTGGCGGGTCAGCATAGCCGAGGTGACCAAGGCAGGGGCGTTCTCGGCCTTCGCCGGGATGGACCGCGTGCTGACCGTGATCGACGGCGACTTGTTGCTTCTGAGCGTGGACGGCTCCGAGCACCCGCTCGAGAAGTACCGCCCGTTCCGGTTCTCCGGTGACGCGGACTCGGCCGGAGCATTGCCCACCGGCGACATCCGGGACTTGAACGTCATCACCCGCAACGGCTTGTTTAAGGGCTACACCTCCATTGTCGAGCTGTCCAAGAAGCGCGCCCACCCGGTGTTTGCAGGCCAGTTCGGCATCCTGCTGCAGGGCCAGGCGACAGTCAGCCCCGGCACTGAAGGGGGTCCGGCCGCCGACGGCGGAGTGGCCGCCGAGCCGGCCGCCGACGGCGGAGTGGCCGCCGAGCCGGGCGCCGACGGCGGAGCGCCGGGACCGGTCGAACTGAACCGTTATGACGCCGTCGTCGGCGCTGACCGGGCGACGCCGGAAATCCTCGGCCGCGGCTTCCTGGCGGTCGTCTCCATCGACCCGGCGGAGCCGGGCACCCTCTAGCGCCGGTCCGCCTTCACGCGGGCCTGGCTGACGCGGACCGAGTCCCCCGAGAGCCGCTGCGCGAGCCAAATGGGCACGATCGAGACCACGATCAGCACGACGGCCACGACGTTGACCACGGGTGCCTGGTTCGGGCGGAACAGGTTCTGCAGGATCCAGATCGGCAGCGTGGTCTCCCCGGCCCCGATGGTGAACGTGGTGACGATGATCTCGTCGAAGCTCAGCGCGAAGGCCAGCAGGCCGCCGGCCAGCAGGGCGGAGCGCAACTGCGGGAAGGTCACGAGGTTGAAGGTGGTGAAGACGCCGGCGCCAAGGTCGGCGGAGGCTTCCTCAAGGCCGCCGCTCATTCGCCGGAGCCGCGCGATGGCATTGTTGAACACGGTCACCATGCAGAACGTCGCGTGGGCGATCACCACCGTCCACAGGCTCAGCGGGACGCCCATGATGGTGGTGAACATGTTGTTCAGCGCAATCCCCGTGACCACCCCGGGCAGCGCGATCGGCAGGATCACCAGCAGGTTGATGGCGTCGCGGCCGAAAAAGTCGTAGCGCTGCAGTGACAGCGCCAGCAGCGTCCCCAGCAGCAGCGAGATGGTGGTCGACACCACCGCCACCCAGAGGGAGGAGATGATGGCCTCCCGGACACCGGGAGAATCAAAGGCCTTCCCCCACCACTCCAGCGTGAAACCCTTCGGCGGCCAGCCGAAAGTCCGGTCCGCGTTGAACGAGTTCACTACCACCAGCAGCAGCGGCGTGTAGATGAACAACAGCACCAGCGCGGTAATGGCGCCCAGGACCGCCTTGGCGCCTCGGGAAAGTCTCATGACGCTCCTCGCACTAGAGGTTATTCAGGGCGCCGGTGCGGCGGACGATGAAGAGGTAGAACATGATGATCGCGATCGGCACCAGCGATACCGCTGCGGCAAAGGGCAGGTTGTTCGCGGCACCGACGTTCGCGTAGACCACAGTGCCCAGCATCTGGGTGGTCCCGCCGACGATCTGGGCGGTGATGTAGTCGCCCAGGGACAGGGAGAACGTGAAGATGGTGCCGGCGATGATGGAGGGGACCAGCAGCGGAAGCATGACAAGACGCATGGTGGTCAGCGGCTTCGCGCCCAGGTCCCCGGAGGCTTCCAGCAGGGAATCGGGAACCCGGTCAAAGCCCGCGTAGATCGGCAGGATCATGTACGGCAGCCAGATGTAGGACAGGGTCAGGATGACGGCTGTCTCGCCGTAGCCCGGCGAGGACAAACCGATCGGAGCTCCCAGCCACTCCAGCAGTCCGCCCTCGGCCAGGACATTCCGCCAGGCGTAGGCCTTCACCAGGTAGCTGGCCCACAGCGGCATCAGCACGGCCACGACAAGCAGTTTCTCCCACCGGGCATCGGCCACCTTCGCGATGAAGAACGCGATGGGCAGGGCAAGGATCATGTCGATCACGGTGACCGCGACAGCAATCCACACGGTCCGCAGGGTGATCCGCTGATACACCGGATCGGTCAGGACCGTGACGATGTTCTCGGTGGTCCAGACCGTGGACACCTGGCCGGTAAAGGTGTCCACCGTCCAGAAAGCGGTGACCAGCAGTGCCGCCAGCGCGGCGATATAGACCAGCACCAGCCAGCCCGCCGGCGCGGTGAGCAGCGCAGCAAGCCTCAGCCGGGGTGAGCGGTGAAGCAGGGCCGAGAAGGTGTTGGCTTTCGCGCGGGGTACAGCCGTCATCAGCCCTTGATTTCCGTCCAGGCCTTGGTCCATTCCGAATAGTCGGTGCACTTGACGTCCTTGCGGCCATCGAGGCACTCGGCCACCGGGGTGGTCCAGTACCAGATCTTTTCGGCGTAGGCCGTATCACCGGAGTGGTACGTCTCGCAGTGTTTGGGATCCTTGGTCAGCTCGCAGGATTTGGCGTTGGCCGGGGATTCACCAAAGTACTCCGCCACCTGGGCGTTTGCCTTGGGGCTGGCGATGTAGTCGAGCCACTTGTAGGCGCAGTTCGGATTCTTGGTCTTGGACCCGATCATCCAGGTATCCGACCAGCCGGTGGCACCCTCTTCGGGGAGAAGTGTTGCAACCTTGGCGCCCTCGCCCGTCGCGATGTTGGCCCCCACCTGCCAGGTGGTGCCAACCACGGTGCTCCCGGACGTAAAGGCCTGGACCTCCTTGACCACGTCGCTCCAGTACTCGCCGATATGCGTGCGCTGCTGCTTGAGCAGGTCAACGGCGGCGGCCAGCTGGTCCTTATCGAGGGCATAAGGGTTCTTGATGCCCAGCTCCGGCTTATGGGCCATGAGGTACATGGCGGCATCGGCGATGTAGATGGGCGAATCGTAGGCCGTGACCTTGCCGGTGTGCTTGGCGGCGTCGTCAAACACCGCGCTCCAGGAGGCGGGCGCCGGGGTGACCTTGTCCGTGGAGTACATCAGCAGGTTGGCGCCCCAGCCGTGGGGCATCCCGTAGTTAACGCCGTTGACGGTGTTCCAGGCTTTGTCCTTCAGGAACGGATAGATGTCCGGATAGTTCTTCAGCAGGCTCATATTGACCGGCTGCACATCATGGCCGGCGATCAGGCGCAGCGACGCGTCCCCGGAGGCGGAAATGACGTCGTACTGGCCGGTGCGCATGAGGGTCACGGCTTCGTCCGAGGTGCCGAACGGTTTGAAGCTGACCTTGCACCCGGTCTCCTTTTCGAACGGATGCACCCAGTCGACCGCCGGGTCGTTGCTACCGTCCTCGACATACCCCGGCCAGCCAAGGATGGAGAGCTGGCCTTCACCTGCGCCGATCTCGGTCTTGGTCGCCTGCGCCGACGGTGACGAACCCGGTCCGCCGCTGGTTCCACAGCCGGACAGCGCCAGCGCCGCCGCGGCGACCGCCCCGGCCACGCGGAACGCCTTTGTTCTTGGTGCCATAATCCTTGCCTTTCGGTGTGGGGTGAAAAGATGCGGGAGTCAGGAGCCGTGGTCCGGAAGCCACACGACGGCGTCGTCGTCCCAGCTGACGGTGACGGCCCGGTCCACCAGTTCGGCGTCGCTGCCGGGAAGCTTTTCCGGCACGAGGGCGACGACGGCGGGCCCGCCGTCGAGCTGCACGCGCACCTGGGTGGCGTGCCCGACATACACGAACGACGCCACTGTTCCCGGCCAGGAGCTGGTGCCCGAACGGTGCTCCGGGTCGCCGGTCCAGGCAACGCGCAGCCGCTCGGGACGGATGCAAAGGGGTTCCGCCCGGCCGTAGACTGCAGCGGCCTGGCCGGCGTCGAAAATGTTGGAGGTACCGACGAAATTAGCCACGAAGGTGCCGCCGGGGCGCTCGTAGATTTCGTGCGCGGTGCCGATCTGTTCGATGCTGCCGTTGTTGAAGACGCCGATCCTGTCGCTCATGGTCAGTGCCTCCTCCTGGTCGTGGGTGACGAAGATGAAGGTGATGCCCAGCGAGCGCTGCAGTTCCTTGAGTTCGACCTGCATCTGCTGGCGGAGCTTCAGGTCCAGGGCACCGAGCGGCTCGTCGAGCAGCAGGACCTTCGGCTCCACGACCAGCGCCCGGGCCAAGGCAACCCGCTGCCGCTGGCCGCCGGAGAGCTGGGCGGGCTTGCGTCCGACAAACTTCCCCAGCTGCACGCGATCCAAGGCCTCCCGGGCCCGTTCCCGGCGTTGGTTCCCGGGCATGCCCCGCACCCTCAGCCCGTAGGCGACGTTGTCCACGAGGGACATGTGTGGGAACAAGGCGTAGTCCTGGAAGACGGTGTTGACGTCCCGCTGGAAGGGCGCCATCGCCGTGACATCCCTGCCCTCGAGCTCGATGCTGCCGGACGTCGGCAGCTCAAAGCCGGCGATCAGCCGCAGGACCGTGGTCTTGCCGGATCCGGACGGGCCGAGCATGGAGAAGAACTCCCCATGGCGGATATCCAGGTCCACGGCGTTAACCGCGACAGTGTCCCCGAAAACCTTCGTGAGCTTGCGCAGGCGGATCGCCGGAACCTCTTCCGTTCCGGTCGAGGTGCCGGCGGCCAGTGTTTCGGTCATGCGCTGCCCCTTACTCCGTTGCCGTGTGGTGCACCAAAAAAGCCGCGCAGCAGAATGTGAGCCGCGCCACATCGGGCTGCTGGCCAAAATGCTATTACTTCATAGGTTTTGTGTATAGACCCTCCGGCAAAGTCCGGTTTAGGATGACATCAGCCCGGATACCGCCGGAGGGATGGGAGGCCCTGATGTTGCTATCGCCTGAGGGCGCCTCCCGGAGCCTGGCGGCCGTGTTCACCCCGATCAAATCCCGTGGCCTCGTGGACGAGGTGTGCGGCCGGATCGAGCAGGCAGTGGAGACCGGGTTGCTGACCAGCGGGCAGCGGCTGCCCAACGAGACCGAGCTCGCCGCGGCGCTCGGAGTGTCCGCGGTGACGGCACGGGAGGCGCTGTCCCAGCTGCGTGCCTCGGGAATCATCCGGACAGCCCGCGGCCGCAGCGGCGGAAGCTTCATTGCCGATAACGTGCTGCCCTCCAGGGAACGGGCCCTGGCGCAGTTGCACGAATTGAGCCGGCTGCAGATCCGGGACCTGGCGCTGCACTATGAAGCGATTGCCGCTGCCTGCGCGGGAGTTGCCGCCCGGCGGTCCGACGCCGCTGACATTGCCACGCTGCGCTCGTTCATCCCCGCCGCGGACGACGACTCCCTGAGCTGGCGCTTGGCACTGTCCGAGTTCCTGCTCGAAGTCGCAGCCATTGCCCGCTCCGCCCGGCTCGCCCGGGAACTGATCCGGCTGCAGGCCGATCTGGGCACCCTCACCCTGCTGCCCTGTGCCGACTCGGACTACCGCGCATGCACCACCCTGATCCTGGCGGACGTGGCGGCCGCCATTGAGGCGCACGAGCCCCGGGCCGCTGAAACGGGGGTCAAAGCCCTCATCTCCGCCACCACTGACTGGCTCCTGGCCGAGCAGGCCAAACGCTACTGACCGGCACCACTGACCGCACCGTCCCCGTACCTTCGAGCTAAGGCCGCAATCATGTCCGAAACCACCTCCGCCGCCGGCCCCCTGGCAGCGCCGGTCGACCCCGATCCTGCCGGGCGCGCGGCCGCAGACCTCCACGCCACCATCGCCGGAATCGAGCACCGGCTGGCAATGTGGGCCGCTGAGACCGGGGCCGCCCTGGGCGCCCTGTCCGGCAAGGTCACGGGAACAGCCGTGGACAAGCTCATCCGGCCGGTGGTTGCGGAACTGGTGCAGCTGCCCGGCGGCTACGCGGCTGGCGCAGGCTTCATCGCAAACAGCGGCCTGCTCGGACCCGAGCGCAGCTACATCGCCTGGTGGCAGGGGGCGGACCTGGAGCCCGTGGACGCCCTGGCCAACTTCAGCCCCAACTCCATCAGCCGCTACGTGAAGGCCGAGTGGTTCCGGATCCCCGTGGAGACAGGACAGGCGCACGTCACCGGGCCCTATGTGGACTTCCTCTGCACCGACGAGTACGTCCTGACCTTCACCCACCCGGTTTTCACACGCCCGGACGGCCCAGTGGTGGGAATCGTGGGCATCGACGTCACGGTTCAGCGGATCGAACGCGGGGCCATGGCTGCCCTGCGGCGGATCGGCGCCCGCGCAACCCTGGTCAACGCCGACGGCCGGGCCGTCGTGTCGGCCGCGTCCGACGTCGACGCCGGCGACCTTACCGCGCCGAACGAGCCGTGCCGGCACTACGCCGTGGGACGCACCTTCACCGTCTGGAGCGACACCTCAGGGCTCTAAGGCAGGCTCCAACCCGCAGCTCGCTAGAATTTGGTTCCAAGGCCCCTTTCCCGGAGCCTCCGGACGACGGTTCAGTACCCGGCACGCGACAAGACTGGCCACAGGAGCTGTCATGGCGTGGCTAATACTCATCCTTTCCGGAGCGCTGGAGGCGGTCTGGGCCGCCGCCCTGCACCGCGCTGCGCAGGCTAGGGGCCGGCGTCGGCTGCTTCCCGGCCTGGTCTTCCTCGTCTCAGTCCTGGCCAGCACCGGGGGCCTCGCCGTCGCCATGCAGTCCATCCCGGCCGGCACCGCCTACGCCGTCTGGGTTGGCGTGGGCGTTGTACTGACCTCCGCGTACTCGATCATCACCCGGGTGGAACGCCCGACGGCGGCCAGGGTGCTGCTGCTTGCCGGGATCGCTGCCAGTGTGGTCGGCCTGAAGCTGGCGGCGTGAGGATGGCAACGAACCACCGGCGGGAAGCCCGTCCAACCGCGGCCCTCGCTTGGCTGATCCTGCTCGCTTCCGCCGTGCTGGAGGCGGTCTGGGCCACAGCCCTGGGCCTGTCCGACGGGCTCACCCAACCATCGGCCACGCTCGTATTCGCGGTGGCGGCCACGCTCAGCATGGTGGGCCTTGGCCTGGCCGTGAAGCGCATCCCGCTCGGCACCGCCTACGCCGTCTGGGTGGGAATCGGTGCAGCACTGACGGTCGGCTGGGCGATAGCAACCGGCGTCGAACCCGCCAGCCCGCTCAAGCTGCTGTTCATCGCCGGGATTGTCGGCTGCGCGGCGGGCCTGAAGCTGCTGCCGGCCGGGAAGTCCGAGGCGTCCCCGGCACTCCCTCCCAGTTAGTCCGCGCCGAAACGGGAAGTCCCGCCCGACACGCCGTGGCTGCGGCCAGTCCACCCGCAGCAACCGGGGAGGAGCGCTGGAATACACCGGTGCGGGCCGGGGTTGGGGGTAAATACAACGAATGGAGACCCTATGAATTCAACGAAGAATGCAGCACCAGTCCAGCTCGGCGATGGCCTCACGGTCAGCCCCCTGGGATTCGGCGGTATGGCCCTGACCCCGGTCTACGGGGACGTGGACCCCGCTGAGGCCCTGAAGACCCTGCACCACGCTGTCGACGCCGGCATGACGTTTTTGGACACGGCGGACATCTACGGCGGCGGCAGCAACGAGGAGCTGATCGCGCGGCTACTGAAGGAGCGGCGGGACGAGGTCCAGCTGGCCACCAAGTTCGGCCTCGTGGGGACCCCATCGGCGGGCTACACGGATATCCGTGGCGACGCTGCGTACGTGAAACAGGCGGTGGACCGCAGCCTCCAGCGGCTCGGCACCGACACCATCGACCTGTACTACCTGCACCGCCGTGACCTCCGCGTTCCGATTGTGGAAACCGTGGAGGCCATGGCGGAGCTGGTGCAGGCCGGCAAGGTGCGGCATCTGGGCCTGTCCGAAGTGACGGCCGAGGAGCTGCGTGAGGCCAGCACCGTCCATCCGATCGCCGCAGTCCAGAGCGAGTGGTCCATCTGGTGCCGGGACGTGGAACGCAACGTTGTTCCGGCCGCGGCCGGCCTGGGCGTTGGTTTCGTGCCATATTCCCCGCTGGGCCGGGGGTTCCTGACCGGCACCGTGGACGTCTCGACGCTGGGCAGCAACGACTTCCGCCGCAACATTCCGCGCTTCGCCGAGAATGCCGCAGCGGCCAACCAGGGCGTCGTGGCCGCCGTGCGGGCCGTTGCCGCCGAGCTCACCACCGCCGGGAACCCGGCGACACCCGCCCAGGTGGCGCTGGCCTGGCTCCTCGTCCAGGGCGCCCGGCTCGGGCTGCCGGTGGTCCCCATCCCCGGCACCCGCAAGGCGGACCGGATCGACGAGAACCTCGGCGCCCTGACGCTCAATCTGACCCCTGCGCAACTCGGGGCGCTCGACGACGCCGCGGACGCCGTCGTCGGCTCCCGTTCCGCAGACCCCAACTGGGTCTCCCAGGGCCGGGAATAGCGGGTCCTAGACTGAAGCCCATGGACTCACTTATTCACTCGCTCCGTGACATCACCATCCGCAGGATTTCGGTCAGCGAGATGGACAACAACGTGTACCTGCTCACGGCCAAGGCCTCCGGCGCGCAGCTGCTCATCGATGCTGCCGATGATCTGGATGCCATCCAGGGGCTGCTCGCGGACGCGGCGGCGGATACCTCCGCGACGCCGAAGCTGTCGCTGATTGCCACCACCCACCAGCACTGGGACCACGTCCGTGCGCTGCCGGGACTGGTGGAGGCAACCGGCGCCAAGACGGCGGCGGGCACCGAGGACGCCGCCGAGCTGCCGGTGAAGGTCGACGTGCTCCTGGATCACGGGGACGTCGGAAATTTCGACGGCTTCGACGTGACCGCGGTGCATCTGCGCGGACATACGCCGGGTTCGGTGGCCCTGGTGTACCAGGACCCGGACGGGCCGGCCCACATCTTCTCCGGCGACTCGCTGTTTCCTGGCGGCGTGGGCAACACCCAGAAGGATCCGGAACGGTTTGCCCGGCTGATCACCGATGTGAGCGAGCGGCTGTTCGACGTTTACCCGGACGACACCGTGGTCCATCCGGGCCACGGCAAGCCCACCACGCTGGGCGCCGAACGCCCGCACTTGGACGAGTGGCGCGCCCGGGGCTGGTAGCTTTCGCTCCGCTTCGTGATTTGCGCTGCGCATAATGCCGGCCGCTGCGGGGATCCCCGTGGCGGCCGGCATTATGCGTATCGCCAGCTACTTTGAGTAGCGAATACCCGAAACCTTAGCGGCCGCGGCGCTCGTTCGAGGCCGGGGCGGAAGCGCGGCGGGGGCCGCTGCGGGCCGGGCGGCCGTCGCCGGAGCGGCCGTTACCGCCGCCGGCGTAGGAACCGCCCGAGGTGCCGCCGGTGTTGGAGGACCAGACCGGCGCATTGGCTCCGGTCCTGCCGCCGCCGGACTTGGCGCCCGCTGCCGCACGCTGGCCCGTGGCCGGACGGCCGTTGCGCTGGCCGCCGGTCGAGGCCCCGGCGCGGGGTGCGCCGGACCGTGCCGCGCCGGTGCGGGGGGCAGAGGCGCCCCTGGCGTCGGCACGCCCCTCGGCGGCGCGACCGTCCGACCCACGGCCGGCCGCGGCACGGCCGCCGGCGGCGGGGACGTCGTTGTGGTGCGCGTAGGCGGTGGCGCGGCCGCGGCCGCGCGCATTCCGCCGTTCGGCGCGCTCGGCGTCTGCGCGGTCCTGGTTCTGCTCGGCGAGGCGGTCTGCGGCGTTGCGCGCAGCGGCCTTGCCCTCGTAGGCGGCGGCTCGGCGCTCGGCGCGCGGCAGATCGGTGCGCGGCGCCTCGGCGGAAACGCGACCGCGTCCGCCCCGGCCGCCGCGGCCACCGGCAGTGGGCGAAGCCTGGCGGCGGGCGCGCTTGCGTTCGGCATTCGCGCCGGTCGAGGTGCCGCCGCCGTGCTGTGCGGCCTTGGCGGCCAGCAGTGCGGCACGGGTGCGCGGATCGATCTTCTCGGCCATTTCACCGACGAGCTCGGCCACGAGCGGGGAATTGGCCGTCACGCGCTCGAAGTTGACCTCGACGCCGGCCGCCTTCATGAGCTTCTTGACGTCGGACTGCTGCTCGGGCAGGGTCAGCGTGACCACGGTGCCGTCGGAACCGGCGCGGGCCGTACGGCCGGAGCGGTGCAGGTACGCCTTGTGCTCCGTGGGCGGGTCGACGTGGATGACCAGTTCGACGTCGTCGACGTGGACGCCGCGGGCCGCGACGTCGGTGGCCACCAGGACGCGAACGTCGCCGGAGGAGAACTCGGCCAGGTTGCGGTCGCGGGCGTTCTGGGAAAGGTTGCCGTGCAGATCGACGGCGGGGATGCCGGCGTCGGTGAGGGTTTTGGCCAGCTTGCGGGCGTGGTGCTTGGTGCGCATGAAGAGCACCCGGCGGCCGGCGCCCGATGCGAGCTCGACGATCAGCTGCTTCTTGACGGTCTGGTCGTTGACCACCAGCACGTGGTGTTCCATGGTGGTCACCGCGGCCTGCGGATCGTCCACGGAGTGGGTCAGCGGGTTGGACAGGTAGCGCTGGACGATCTTGTCCACGCCGTTGTCCAACGTGGCGGAGAAGAGCAGCCGCTGGCCCTGGCTGGGGGTCATGTCCATGAGCTTCTTGACCACGGGCAGGAAGCCGAGGTCGGCCATGTGGTCGGCCTCGTCCAGGACGGTGATCTCGACGGCTTCGAGGGTCAGGATGCGCTGGCGGATCAGGTCCTCCAGGCGGCCCGGGCAGGCGATGACGATGTCGACGCCGGCGCGCAGGGCCTTTTCCTGACGGGCCTGCGAGATGCCGCCGTAGATGACGGTGGTGGTCAGGCCCGCGGCCTTGGCCAGCGGTTCGATCGTCGCGTTGATCTGGGTGGCAAGCTCGCGGGTGGGGGCGAGGACCAGGCCCATGGGACGGCCGGGCTTGCGGAAGTAGCCGGCCTCGCGCTCGGCGAGCCGGGCCACCAGCGGGATGGCGAAGGCGATGGTCTTGCCGGAGCCGGTGCGGCCACGGCCCAGGACGTCGCGTCCGGCGAGGGTGTCCGGCAGGGTCTTGACCTGGATGGGGAACGGCTCAACAATTCCCTGCGCGGTGAGGGTGTCAGCGAGGGCCTTGGGCGTGCCGAGGGCAGCAAAAGTAGTCATAAAGTTCAAAGGTCTTTCAGGCGGCATCCGTACGGATATCGGCCCCCGGCGCCGGTTGGCCCAGGGGTTCGCCGAAGAAAAGTCAGGTGGTCAACCGGGCTGCTGCCAAACCTCAGCAGGCAACGGCCGGGACCAAATGGAACGCGTTCATCGACGCAGGATGTGCCTCACACATGAAAATAACCCACTGCCTGCGAACGGTTTCCCGAAGGATTCCGGCAGGCCATCCGGCTGAGGGACCGAAACCGGCCAGACAAAGCTGACCGCCCGAACCTGCTCGACCGGATATAAGTGGGCATCACTGCACATCAAGTGTGACCACTCTACCATCTACCGGGGCGCCGCCCGATTCGGCGCCCCTTCGGCCCCGGCGGCGCGACTCCTAGCCCGAGAGGCTGGGGGCCTGAAACAGCGGCATGTGCGGCGGCTGGGACGGCGTGCGGGCGGGCGCCCGGGTCGCCGCCCTGGCCGGTCCCGGCTCCGCGGCCCGCAGGATGACGAGGGCCTCGACGTCGATCAGGCGCCGCGTTCCGGTCCGGGAATCCAGGATCCAGAACAGATCCATGGCCGCGACCGTCTGGGTGACCGTGCCCCGGTGGAAGAGCTTGCCGTTATGCCAAGCCTCGATCTGGTCCCCCACGTTCAGTTCACTGGAGCTGCGGATGTGCCGTGCCTCTTCAACGTTCATGACTGTTGCCTTCCCCCGTGGTTCAACGCCTTGTGCCCAGCATTCACGGCGCAGGTTTCGGAATGGTTTCCGGAGCGTGATTTCCATGTATCGATGCACTGGCGCGGCAGCGCTTGAAAGCACGCCAGTTAGCACGCCAGTTAAAACGAGGGCAATGCAGTGCAATTCCTTCGTTGACCGCTGCTGCGCCTCGGAGGACCATGGTGGCGGGACAACGAGAGAAGAAGGGGCACGATGTCAAGAACAGCCGCCGCTGGCTTCTTTCGACTCATCCAGCTGGTGCTGCTGCCCCTGGGGGTGGCCGGATACGTCGCGGCCGTCCCGCGATTGCTGGCCTACAGCCGGCGTACGGGCGCCTCGGCCACGGCCCTGGCCTCCCTCTACACGCGCTACATGCAGCACCGGCTGGAGACCAGGCCCGATGACCCGGCGGCCAGGCTCATGGCGGTCATGCCAAACGTGTCCATGGCAGCGTTCCGGTTGGAGACCGCGCCCACGCTCGTGGGCCACCTGCTGACCGGCTACGTGCCCAGGATCTACCGCTACCCGTACCAGGGCCCGGCCCCAATGGTCCACCAGGCGACGGCACGGACCAGCTTCTACGATGCCGCCGTGCAGCGGCACCTCTCCGGGGTCGACCAGTTCGTGGTGCTCGGGGCCGGATTCGACACCCGGGCGTTCAGGCTGCCGCCGGCGGGCGGAGTGCGCTGCTTCGAAGTCGACATGCCCCGGACCCAGGCCTACAAGCTCAGGATGCTTGAAAAGGCCGGCCTGCCGGCCGGGCTGGCCACCTACGTCTCCGCCGATTTCGAAATCGAGGACTGGATGGAGAAGCTTGTGGCCGCCGGCTTCGACCCCGCCCGGCCCGCGCTCTTTATCTGGGAGGCTGTGACCATGTACCTGGACCGCGGCTCGGTCGAGGCGACGCTGCGCAGGATCGCCGCAGCGTCCCCCGGCAGCGCCGTTGCCTTCGATTATTTCTCCAAGGAAATCGTCACCTCCCGGTCGCCCTACATGCGCTACGCCCGGGCGGCGACCAGGTTTGTCCGCGAACCGCTGACCTTTGGAATCGACAACGCTCCCCCGGCGAGGAAAAGCGCGGCCGACTTTGTCGGGTCCTTCGGGCTGGTCCTCGAGGAGCATAGGAATTTCGGCCGGGAGACCCGACGGCGGTCCGCGCCCGCCGGGTTCGTTACCGCCGTCGTGCCCCCCGCGGTGACGAACCCGGCGGAGCAGCATAACGAGGGGAAACCATGACACAAGGCCACGACCACGAAGCCGGCGCTCAGAAGGAGCCCGGTAGCGCGGCCCAAATGTGGGATGAAAAGTACAGCAGCCGCACCAAAATGTGGAGCGGGCAGCCAAACCCGCAGCTGGTCGCGGAGGCGGCGCAGCTGCCGCCCGGGGAGGCTTTGGACCTGGGCTGCGGCGAAGGCGCGGACGCCATCTGGCTTGCCGCCCGCGGATGGGCCGTGACTGCCCTGGACGTCTCCGCCGTCGCGCTTGAACGTGCGGCCGCCCACGCCGCGGAACAGGGCCAGGCCACCACCATCGAGTGGGTGCAGCAGGACCTTGCCACGTGGGTCCCGGACCGGCAGTTCGACTTGGTCACGGCCCAGTTTCTGCATTCCACCCTGATGCCCTGGCAGCAGGCGCTGCAGCTCGCCGCGGCCGCGGTGCGCACCGGTGGCACCCTGCTGATCGTCGGCCACCACCCTGAGGGCCTGCCACCATGGGGCGCGCACCATAATCATGAGAAATTCTTTACCGCCGAGGATCTGGCCCGCGAGCTCCGGATCGAGGAGCCCGTTTGGCGCCTTGAGGTGCTCGACAGCCGCCATCGCAGCGTCACCGGCCCCGACGGCGAGGAGGCATCCATCACCGACGCGGTGCTGCGGGCCGCACGCCTGGCCACCCGCGGGCCCGGGGGACATGGCGCAGGACCCGGCAATCACTGAAGGGACCATCATGGGATCCGACCACAAGGCCAACCTCACCGTCATCCATCACATCGGTCCGGGCGCGGACGGCGCCGGCAAGATGACGGGCAACGGAGACAACGAGCGCGGCGGCCGGCACGTGCAGGACGCTGGCGACCCGACTGACGACGGGGCCGGCCCTGGCGGTCTTAGAGATGGCCCCGCCGACGCCGGCGACCGGGCCAACGCCGGCGAAGCGGCAGCGGGCCCAGCCGATGCCCGCGGCACCATCAAGAAAAATATGTGACAAAAGACAAGGGACGACAACTGAGGCTAAGATGATCGACAGTTGTCGAACGCTCCCTCGATCGGGAGGTTCGCGGAAACGCGGCGGCGGCGGGCCAACGGGACGGGCTGGCTGGCGTCGCTTTTCCCTTAGGGCCCGCGCAGGACGCGGTCCCCGAGCCCGCTCCCGCACCGTGCGGGAGCACCCTGACCTACGGGAGCACAACGGCACGTTGCCGACCGGCGGGCCGCGTTCGTGGCCCGCCCCGGTATCAGCGGCCGTGAATTAACGGCCCTAATCTGGATTTGCCCGCAAAATTGTTATCTCCGTCACACCCTGACGGTTTGCGCGGACGGCATCGCGGTACACCCGACCGCTGCGCCCGCCTGTGACAAGGAAGAAGCCTCATGCCTGAACGCACCACCGCGGCCACTCCGGCCATTTCAGAACCTGACACTGCAGTCTCCGCCGGCACCAACTCCGGCCCCGGGAACCGCGAACCCCATCTGGCCCGCGCCCTCGGCAACCGCCACATCCAGTTGCTCGCCATCGGCGGGGCCATCGGCACCGGCCTGTTCATGGGCTCCGGCAAGACCATCTCCCTCGCCGGCCCCTCCGTCATCTTCGTCTACATGATCATCGGCTTCATGCTGTTCTTCGTCATGCGGGCCATGGGCGAAATCCTGCTCTCGAACCTGTCCTACAAGTCCTTCAGCGACTTCGCCGGCGACCTGCTGGGCCCCTGGGCCGGATTCTTCACCGGCTGGTCCTACTGGTTCTTCTGGGTCGTCACCGGGGTCGCGGACATCGTCGCCATCGCCGGGTACGTGGACAAGCTCGCACCCGGAACCCCGCTGTGGATCCCGGCGCTGCTCACGCCCGTGGTCCTAATCCTGCTCAACCTGCCCACCGTGAAGGCCTTCGGTGAAGCGGAATTCTGGTTCGCCATCATCAAGGTGGTCGCCATCGTTGCCCTGATCATCACGGGCGCGATCATGATTGCCACGCACTTCACATCGCCGTCCGGTGCAGAAGCAAACCTCGCCAACATGTGGAACGACGGCGGCATGTTCCCGCACGGGATGTTCGGCTTCATCCTCGGCTTCCAGATCGCCATCTTCGCCTTCGCCGGGATCGAACTGGTCGGCACCGCCGCCGCGGAGACCAAGGACCCGGAAAAGAACCTTCCGCGTGCCATCAACTCCATTCCGGTCCGCGTCCTGCTCTTCTATGTCGGCGCCCTGGTGGTCATCATGGCCGTCAACCCGTGGCGCACCATCGATCCGGCCAGCAGCCCGTTCATCGGCATGTTCACCCTGGCCGGGTTGGGGATCGCCGCCGTCGTCATCAACCTCGTGGTCCTGACCTCCGCTGCCTCCAGCGCCAACTCCGGGATCTACTCCACGTCCCGCATGGTGTACGGCCTTGCCCAGGACGGGAACGCGCCGAAAGCGTTCGGAAAGCTGAGCGTCCGCAAGGTCCCGCAGAACGCCCTGCTCTTCTCCTGCATGTTCCTGCTGGCCGGCCTTGTCCTGCTGTACGCCGGAGACTCGGTGATCGGCGCCTTCACGATCGTCACCTCCGTGGCCTCCGTGCTGACGATGTTCGTGTGGTCCATGATCCTGGTCAGCTACATCGCGTTCCGCCGCCGCCGGCCGGCCCTGCACGCCGCGTCTGCCTTCAAGATGCCCGGCTCCGCCTTCATGCCCTACGTGGTGCTCGCGTTCTTCGTCTTCATGCTCGTGGCGCTGGCCCAGGCCGATGACACCCGCCTGGCACTCGTGGTGGCCCCGGTGTGGTTCCTGCTGCTCGGCGGCGCCTGGTACTTCAACCGGCAGACTCCGTTGCAGCAGGCGCGGATTGTCGAGTGGAAGGCCACCCGCTCGCAGGAGGAAGCCCGCGCGGGCGTCTGACACCCCCTCCCTGCCGCCTCCGCCGCAAGCCCCGGCCGGTTTTTCCGGCCGGGGCTTCTGCGCGCCAGCGTCCGGCTGCGGAAGGTGCTAGGGCTGCGTCCGGTCCGCAGGCTGCTGGGCCGCCGCGCCCCGCGATGCGGAGCCGACGCGCGGTGCCACGGCGACGGCGGCGACGCCGATCGCCGCCGTCAGCGCGAACACCCCCGCAAACGAGGCCGCCGTCGTCGTGGCAGCGGTGAAGACGATCGCTGTGGCTGCCAGGGCCAGCGCACCGCCCAGGGAGTCGGAGATCGACATGGCCGAGCTGTTGAAGCCTTCCGTTTCCTCGGTGGACAGTGCCAGGGTCACGACGCTCAGCCGCGGGTACATCAGCCCCATGCCGCCGCCGGCAAAGATCCAGCCCATGATCGCGACGCCGGCCGGCCAGGCCAGGACCGTGGTCACCAGGGCAAGGACGATGGCGCCGAGCACCAGCGCCGAGCCGATCCGTACCGCCCTTCGGTGCCCCAGCCGCGGCCCGAGCCGGCCCTGGATGGCCGACGCCGCCGCCCACGCGATGGCCCCACCCGTCAGCGTCAGGCCCGCCAGGGTGGGGGCGAAGTCGTAGCGCTCCACGAGCAGGTACGGCAGATAGACCTCCGCGCCGAAAAAGGCGGCGGCAACGAGCCCGCGGACGAGGATGACGCTCGGCAGGCCGCGCCGGGCGGTCAAGGTTCCGCGCGGCGTGAGGGGACGCACGGCCACGAGCGCGACGCCGACCGCCGCCGCGGCGAGCGTTCCGCTGGCCCCCGGGACTTCGGCGGACGGGATCTGGGCGGAGAGGTTCAGTCCCAACACCGCGACGGCGGCCAGCACGGCCCACGCCAGCCGGGCCGCCCCGCCCGCCGGCCGGACGCGGCCGGCGTCCCCCGCGCTTCCCGCGGTTCCGCGCGCTCGGGGAGCCGGGTCGGCGGCCGGGTCGGAGGCCGGGTCTGGGGGCACCTCCGGGAGGGCCGTGGCGGCTGGTCTGGGCGTTGCGCGCAGGCCGCGAAGGGCCGGGACGGTCATGAGCAGGGCAGGAACCACGAGGCCCACGACGCCGAGGAAGACCCAGTGCCAGCTGGCCAGTTGCGCCACCATGCCGGCCGCGAACGGGCCCACGAGCGAGGGAATGACCCACGCGGCGGAAAAGGCGGCGAAGATCTTCGCGTGCAGGACCGGCGGGTAGACCCTGGCGATCACGACATACAGGGCCACGGTGAGCGCTCCCCCGCCGAGTCCCTGTACGAGCCGTCCGGACACCAGGACCGGCATGGCCGCGGCAGTTCCGGCGATGAGCAGGCCCAGGACGAACATGGCTACTGCAGCCAGGAGCGGTCCCACCGGGCCCCGGCGGTCGGACCAGTTCCCCGCGGCCACCATCCCGATCACCCCGGTGGCGAGCGGGCCGGCAAAGGCCAGCGCATAGAGGCCGGCGCCGTCCAGCTCCCTGCTGACGAGCGGCATGATGGTGGTCACGGCCAGGGATTCGAAGGCCGCCAGGAACACCAAGGCGCAGGCACCGAGCGTCACCAGCAGGTAGCTGCGGTGGAAGATGCCGGCCGGTTCCGGGACGGATTCCGGGCGGGCAGGCGGGTCGGTATGGGGCACGGGCGGGGCCTGATCAGTCGTCGTGGTTGAAGCCTAGGGGGAAGCATCCCACAGCAGGCGGCGGTCGCGCACCGTGGCGAGCCCGGACGGTTCAGGCGTCCGCTTCGAGCCCCTGGGCCGGCACCACGACGGCGCCGCTTGCCCTCGAGTCCGCGTTCAGCATCCAGCCCACGCGCTTCACGGTGCTCAGCATGACCACGCTTTCCACGAGTTCGATCCCGGGCACCTTCTGCTGCAGTGCCAGCTCGATGTTCATGACGTCCGCCAGGGACTGCAGCCACATGATGATCACGAAGTTCGTGGGTCCCGTGGTGGAGGCGCTGAGCCGCACATTCCGCATGGTCCTCAGCTCGGCGGCGGCCGCGTCGTGCCGGCCGGCGGGGACGTTGACAAACCATTGGCAGGTCACGGGGAAGGCCGAGAACTTCTGGGCCACCTCGCACCGGAACGACAGGATGCCGCTGGCAAGCACGCGGTTGAGCTGCCGCTGGACGGTGGCGGGATGCCTGCCCAGCTGGCGGGCGATGTCCGCCGCCGTGGCCCGTCCGTCCTTGGCCAGGAACGGCAGGAGCGCCAGATGGCTTTCCGGCAGCGCCTCCCGGGCGGCGGCCTGGGCAGCGCCGGTGGCCTCGGTCCCGGCCAATTCCCGCACGGCAGCCTGCTGCGCCCGGCTCAGCACGTTGAGCCGCCATGAGCCGCCACTCGCGTGCAGCCTCGTGCACAGGGCGGTCTGATATTTCAGGAGGCCGTCGATCTCCTTCAGCCGCGAGATGACCTTCATGCTGAAATCGTCCAGGGAGGGCGTGATGACGGTCAGCATGAGGTCCCGGTGGCTGGCCGCCTCCTCCACCGTGACGATTTCGGGCATCTCGGCGAGCCTGGCTGTGACTTCCTCGCGCCGGTGCATTTCGCAATCCACGGCGACGAACGCCAGGCACATCTGATGCGGGTCGCCGATCAGATGGGCGGTGATCCAGGAGACGCCAGAGGCCAGCAGCCGTTCCCACCGGGCAGCGAGCGTGGTGGCGTGCACGCCCAGCACCTGGGCCGCATCCGCCCAGCTCAGGCGCGGAGCAATCTGCAGGACGTTGATCAGGGCGAGGTCCTCCTCGCTGAGCTCCATCAGTCTCCTTGCCTTCGATGCACGAAACGTGCGCTAGCAGCCCTTTCATGCATTTTTTCAGCGCTTCAGATGCATGTGAGTCATGTCACTTCAGAATAGACGCAGGAAGTCCTTCCGGACACCAGCCAACCCAAACCTGGCTGAAGCACCCACCAAGCAGTTTCGACGAACGAGGAGAACACGTGCCGATCACCGCAGACGCCCGGGAAATGCAGGCGGACCTTGCCCGGTTCCGCCATGACCTGCATCGGGAGCCCGAGATCGGCCTGACGCTGCCCCGCACCCAGGAGAAGGTGCTCAAGGCCCTGGACGGGCTTCCCTACGAGATCACGCTGGGCCGGGACACCACTTCGGTCACCGCCGTACTGCGCGGCCAGGCGTCCGGCGCCGGGGCGGCCGACCGGCCCGCCGTGTTGCTGCGCGCGGACATGGACGGACTGCCGGTGCAGGAGAAAACAGGGGCGGACTACACATCCCGGATCGACGGCGCCATGCACGCCTGCGGCCACGACCTCCACACGTCCATGCTGGCAGGAGCCGCCACCCTCCTGGCCGAACGCCGGCACCAACTGGCCGGCGACGTCGTCCTGATGTTCCAGCCGGGCGAGGAAGGCTTCGACGGCGCCAGCCACATGATCCGCGAAGGCGTGCTGGATGCCGCCGGCCGCCGCGTGGACGCCGCGTACGGCATGCACGTCTTCTCCGCCCTGGAACCGCACGGCACGTTCTGCACCAAGCCCGGCGTCATGCTCAGCTCCTCCGACGGCCTGATGGTCACCGTGCTCGGCGCTGGGGGGCATGGTTCGGCCCCGCATTCGGCCAAGGACCCCGTGACGGTGGCCGCCGAAATGGTCACCGCCCTGCAGGTCATGGTCACCCGCCAGTTCAACATGTTCGATCCCGTGGTCCTCTCCGTGGGGGTCCTGCAGGCCGGCACCAAGCGCAACATCATTCCGGAAACGGCGCGCATCGAGGCCACGGTCAGGACCTTCTCCGAGGAATCCCGGCAGAAGATGATGGACGCCGTGCCGCGCCTGCTGAAGGGGATCGCGGCGGCGCACGGGCTCGAGGTCGACGTCGACTACCAGCAGGAGTACCCGCTCACCATCACGGACGAGGACGAGACGCACACCGCGGAGACTGTCATTGCGGAGCTGTTCGGCGAGTCCCGGCTCTCCCGCTGGGCCACCCCGCTGAGCGGCTCCGAAGACTTCTCCCGGGTGCTCGCGGAGGTCCCCGGCACGTTCATCGGGCTCAGCGCCGTCCCCCGGGATGCCGACCACGCCGCCTCCGCGTTCAATCACTCCCCGTACGCCACGTTTGACGACGGCGTGCTGGCCGACGGCGCCGCGCTGTACGCGGAACTCGCCGTTTCAAGGCTGGCCGCGCTTGCGGCAGCGCCCGCTCCCGGCGCTGCCACCGCTGCCGCCGCCTCCGCCCTTTCCTAGCCCGCCCTCCCTTGGAGAAGACCATGACAATCACCGCGTCCACACAGCCGGCAACCCGGACCTCTACCCGCAAGACCCTCATCGGCACCGGCATCGGCAACGCCGTCGAATGGTACGACTGGGCCATCTACGCGACGTTCACGCCCTTCATCGCGAGCCAGCTCTTCAGCAAGGCGGACCCCGCGTCCGCGGTGCTGTCCACGCTGGCGATTTTCGCCGTCGGCTTCGTGGCCCGGCCCTTCGGCGGCTTCCTGTTTGGCTGGATCGGTGACCGGATCGGCCGCAAGGCTTCCATGACGCTGGCCGTGGGGCTCGCGTCGCTGGGCAGCCTGCTGATCGGCGTCGCGCCGACCTTCGCCGCCGTGGGTGCCCTGGCCTCCCTGCTTCTGCTCGTGGCGCGCCTGATCCAGGGCCTGGCGCACGGCGGCGAGCTGCCGTCGTCGCAAACGTACCTGTCCGAAATGGCGCCGAAGGAACACCGCGGCTTCTGGGCCACCCTGATCTACACCTCCGGCACCGTGGGCATCCTGTTCGGAACACTCCTGGGCGCGGTGCTCAACATGGCACTAAGCACCGAGGCCATGAATGCGTGGGGCTGGCGCATCCCGTTCCTGATCGGCGCGGCCATGGGTCTTTACGCGCTGATCATGCGGTCCCGGCTGCACGAAACGGACGTTTTCCAGGGGGAAGCCGCGGCGCAGAAGCGCGCGCCGATCTGGCCGCAGATCGTCCGCCACCGCAAGCAGGCCCTCCAGGTGATCGGCCTGACCGTCGGCCTGACGGTGATCTACTACATCTGGGGTGTCGTCGCCCCCAGCTACGCCACCACGGCGCTGAAGATTGACCGCGGCGAGGCCCTGTGGGCCGGCGTGATCGGCAACATCGTGTTCATCGCGGCGCTGCCCTTCTGGGGCAAGCTGGCGGACCGCATCGGCCGCAAGAAGGTGCTGTGGTCCGGGGCGATCGGCGCAGGCCTCCTGCACTTTCCGATGACCGCCCTGCTCAAGGATTCGGCCTGGCAGCTGGCCGTCAGCATGTCCGTCATGCTGATCTTCATCGCCGCGAGCGCGGCGATCGTCCCCGCCGTCTACGCCGAGCTGTTCCCCACGAGCATCCGCACTGTGGGCGTGGGCGTGCCTTACTCCATCTGTGTGGCACTCTTCGGCGGAACCGCGCCCTACCTGCAGCAGTGGCTGGGAACCACCGTGCAGATGCCGCAGCTGTTCAACGTGTACGCCGTGCTTCTCCTCGCCGTGTCCGCGGTCTTCGTCTTCACCATCCCGGAAACCAAGGGCAAGGACCTGACGCACTAACCCGCGCACCTTCCCACCTACTTCGCAGCAGGGGCTGTTCTGATGTTCAGAACAGCCCCTGCTGCGAGTTGCCTGGGTGGTCAGCCGTCCCCTCGGAGCCGATCCGCCCGCGGAGACCCGAACCGCAAACTCAACTATTCTGGAAGGGATGAGTGAATCCCCAGAATCCCCCGGCCCGCCGGCGACCCCGGAATCCGGCGCCCCCGACGAGACCCGCCCGCCGCGCCCCGTAACGCCGGGCAGCCAGGCCTCGTTCGGCACGTACGGAGGCCGTCCGGTGAGCTTCGTCCGCCGCGGCACACGCCTGCAGGGCCGCCGCCAGGCTGCCTGGGAGGAGCACGCCGAGCGCTGGGCGCTCGAGGTCCCCCGCCATGTCGCCAACACCTCCGTGCACCCGGACTACGTTTTCGACGCCGAGGCCGAGTTCGGCCGGAAGGCTCCGTTGATCGTGGAGATCGGCTCGGGGCTGGGCGATGCCGTGTGCCACGCCGCCGAAGAAAACCCGGACAAGGACTTCCTGGCCGTGGAGGTCTACACCCCGGGCCTGGCCAACACGCTGATCAAGATCAACAGCCGCAAACTGCGCAACGTCCGGGTGGTGGAGGCGAACGCCCCGGAGGTCCTCGCAACGATGCTCCCTGCCGGCTCCGTCACGGAACTGTGGGTGTTCTTCCCGGACCCGTGGCACAAGTCCCGCCACCATAAGCGCCGCCTCATCCAGCCAGCCTTTGCAGATCTCGCCGCCCGGGCCATCAAGCCCGGCGGCACGTTCCGGATCGCGACCGACTGGTCCAACTACGCCGTCCATGTCCGCGAGGTCATGGCCGCTTCCGCGGAATTCGAGAACCTGCACGAGGGCGAGCGTGCCGGTACCGAAAGCCCCCTGACCCAGGTGTGGGAATCCGGCGTCGAGTCCCGCGTGGGCGGGGCGCCCGTCAAGGAAGGCCGGGCGCCGGTCAGCACCGAACACACCGGACCCAACGAAGGCATCGACGGAACCGGCGGCTGGGCGCCGCGGTTTGAGGGCCGGATTCGCACGAGTTTCGAGAACAAGGCACACGAAGCCGGACGCCTGATCTTCGACCTCAGCTACCGCCGGCTCTAGGCACCCCGGGGTTTCGCGGACCTCTGTTCCTGAGCCGCTTCGCGTGGCACGATTACGGAACGGACATGCTGGGGCAGCACTAAGGAAACGATCATCAAACGGGAAATGAAGGAAGCGGCAAACGCCGCCGAGAACGTCACCAATTCGAAGCCGCTCGAAATGGTGGCGCGGGCCGGGTTCGCCGTGTCGGGGCTCTTGCACCTACTCATCGGGCTGATCGCGATCCGAATCGCCATGGGCGGCAAGGGCCAGGCCGACGTGAGCGGCGCGGTGGAGGAACTCGCCAAGCAGCCAGCCGGGCCGCTGCTGCTCTGGACTTCCTTTGCCGCCTGCGTGGCGCTGGCCATCTGGCAGGCCAGTGACGCGATTTTCGACTTTGAGCACCTGCCGACCAAGAAGAAGCTTGCAAAGAAGCTCAAGGCCGGCCTGCAGGCCGTGGTGTACACGGCATTCGCCCTGACCCTGGCCGCGGTGGCCACCGGTGCGGGTGCCAACCAGCGCGAGTCAACCAGCGATTTCACCGTGCGCCTCATGAAGGCGCCGGGCGGCGTGGCCCTGCTGGTGGTCATTGGCGCCGCGATAGCCGTCACGGGGATCGTCTACGGGATCCGCGGGATCAAAAAATCCTTCCTCAAGTACCTCCGCACGCCTTCCCGGCCGCAGGCGCGCACCGCGCTGACTGCCGTCGGCGTCGTGGGGTACGTCGCCAAGGGATTTGCCCTGCTGCTGGTGGGCTTGCTCATCATCATTGCCACGGTGACGGCACACCCCCAGGAATCAACCGGGCTCGACGGCAGCCTGAAGGCCCTGCGGGAGCAGCCCATGGGCCCATACCTGCTGGCAGCCGTGGGCGCCGGCCTGATCTGTTACGGCATTTACATGGTGGTGCGGGCCCGGCTCGCGAAGATGTAGCTTCGGCGCCGGGGCCGCCGCCGTGCCGCCCCCAAAGTCGTTAACCCTGCGGCACGGCGATGACCGCCACGGTGTGCTGCTCCGCGTTGCGCATCTCGACGCTGGCGATCCTGGCCAGTTGCACCGGCGTCGCCCCGGTAACCCGGACCCTGCCCGTGGGCGTGGCCGACCACGCGCAGGCGCGGTCCTCGCCGCCGTCGCGGTCCTTCACCCACAGCGAGAGGGTCCCTTCGACTGGCAGGCTCCGGCCGTCCACTGCCAGCTCGGTGCCCCAGGTTTTCTTCACGAAGCCCACGGTGACCTGCAGCCCGCTGCTCGCCGCCACGGAGTAGCTCGCGTCCGGTTTGGCCGGCTGGAACACCCATGGTCCGGCCAGGATCCCCAGCCCCAGGCACGCGGCGGCCGCGGCGCCCACCGCCGCCGTCCACCGCCGTCGCACTCTCCGGCGCCGGGCGGCGAGCTCGTCGAGGAGCCGGCGCGGGACGGGGACCGGGGCCGGTTGCGGCGGACCGAGCTCCCGTTCCCGGACGGCCGCTGCAGCCGCGGTCAGCGCGACGGCGTCGGGCACCGGGATCGCGTCCAGCAGCGCGGGGATGCTGGCGAGCTCGTCGAGCTCCCGGCTGCAGTCCGCGCACACGGCCAGGTGCTGCTCGAAGGCCACCGCCTCGGCCGGCTCCAGACCGCCGAGCAGATACGCGCCCAGGAGTTGATGCAGTTCAGTCCCGTTCACCGCTGCACCCCCATCTCGTCGAGGATTGTCCGCAGGGCACGCACTGCGTAGAAAGCCCTTGACTTCACTGTGCCGGCGGGGATCTTCAAATGGGCTGATGCCTCCTGGACGGTGTGGCGGCGGTAGTGGAGCGCCACGAGGACCTCGCGGTGCTCCGCGCTGAGTCGGAGCAGCGCCTCCTCCATCAAGACCTTGTTGAGCAGGTCGTCGATGTGCCCTGCAGCGTCCGCCTGGTCCGGGACGTCACGTCCGCCGGCTTCCTGGGGGCGCCGCTGGGCTTTGCGGTAGTTGTCGATCATGACATTGCGCGCCGTGCGGAACAGGTAGCTGCGCAGGCTGCCCGTGATCTGCGGCGCCTGCTGCCAGACCCGCAGGACCGTCTCCTGGACGACGTCGTCGGCGAGGTGCGGGTCCCCCCGGGAGGCGCTGAGGACGAAGCGCTTCAGGGCCGCCCCGTGGTCGCGGTAAATCGCGGCCACGACGTCTTCGTCCAGCGGCATGGTGCCACCTCCCCGGAATTGTTGCTCTGACCTTGTAGGACGTACAGGCTGGTCCAACAGTTCAGTGTCCCGCACTTTTCCCGCCGGTGAAGTGAACCGTTCGCCCGGCTGTGGCGTCATATTCGTTAGCGCCGGACCTCCGAGTTGGCCGGCTCAAGTCAAGGAGCAGCAATGAAGAAGCACCTCAGCATTGGCTTGTCCGCTTTCGCCCTCGCCGCGCTGCTATCCGGCTGTGGCGGCGGCGCCACCACAACGACGACGACGGCGGCCGCGCCGGCCACGTCCTCTGCGGCCGCGTCCACACCGGCGGAGTCGGCCAGCGGGACCGCTTCGGCGTCGGCATCCATGTCCGGTGCGGTGTTGTCGGTGGCCCAATCCTCGGCCGGCGAGATCGTGGTCGGGGATAAAGGGCTGAGCGTTTATGCATGGACCAAGGACACCAAGGACGCCGGGACCAGCGCGTGTACCGCCGCGTGCCTGACGACGTGGCCAGCGGTCACCTCGACGACGGCCACCCCGACCGTTAGCGGCGTCACCGGCAAGGTCGGCACGATTCCCACCGCCGACGGAAAGATGCAGGTGACCATCAACGGGATGCCGATCTATTACTACGCCAAGGACCAGGCCGCGGGCGACATCCTGGGCCAGGGCGTCGGCGGGGTCTGGTACCTCGTGTCACCAGCCGGCGAGTTGATCAAGTCCGCACCGAGCAGCAGCGGCGGCTACTAGGTCGCAGACACGGCGTCGCGGCGGGCTCCGCCGGCGGGGCAACAGCGCACTGAGGTGCCGTTGCCGCGCGGCGGGGCCGCCTAAGCGTCGATCTCCTCGGAATCAACTTCCTCGAATTCAACAGCCGCGAGGATTTCCCTGGTCCGGGGGTCCAGCATGAATGCCTCGTCGCCGTCCTCCACCATGAGGAACTCCCCGTGCTCCGTGGTGAAGTGCCACGCCAGGGTGGTTTCGCCGTTGTGCTCATAATTGGGGTCGCCCATGGTGATCCGTTCCAGGCTGTGCCCGGCAAGGTCGCACAACTCCCGGATGATCTGCTCGAACTCGGGTGCGTCCAGCAGGGCTTCCTGCGCTGCGGCCGCCTGGCGCTCGTCGAGGTCGGGAATCCGGGCCACCCGTCCGGCGATGTGGGCGTCGAGGTCGTCGTCCGCGAGGACCAGCAGGTCCTCCTGGCCGCGCAGCCACGCCGCGTTCAGCGCCACGATGTCCTCGGTTTCGAGGACCGACTCGAACTCGCCGTCGAGTTCTTCGAGACGCAGCACGGCGCCAGAGACTTCCGCGCCGTCCGCATCGTCCGCAGCGCCGTCCCAGCCGCTGCCGCCGTCGAGGTAGGTGTCGACGTCGGTGTCGGACAGGGCGCTGAAGGACGCCACGGTGCGGTTGAAGAGGTCCAGGTGGGCGGCGGCTCCCATGCCTGCCAGTCCTTCGCGGACGTACGGATCGATTTCCTCGCGTTCCGGGGCCGTGAACACATACTGCGCGAAGCCGCCGGCCAGCGCCTGCGTCAGGTAGAAATCCACGTAGTAGCTGCGCAGTGCGGTCGGTGAGATTTCGTCCGCATTTAGCAGCTCCTCGAACATGGCATTGACGACGTCGACGTTGGCGTCAACGACGTCGTCATTTCCGCCTTTGAGGCTTTCCGCGGTCAGCACGGTCGGGTAGCTGTGGGCAGACGGGGTGGCGGGCGCACCGTTGGTCATTCGGAATCCTTACTGCTGGGGCTGCTGATACTCCGGACCCTTCCACGGTGGCCCCTCTTCCCGGCCGGCAACCGAGCCCCAGTTGAACGGCAGGCGAAGTTTGAGCGGACGTTCCGGCGGGCCCGCGAAGTCCACCGGCCCCTGCGGGCTCGGTAAGATGGATCAGATGACCACCTGCCGAAAGTAGCCCGCACATGCCATCCCATCCGGACGAGAGTGCGGCACTGGCAATCCAAACTCCCGCGATCAACGACCGCTCCCTGGCGGCCGGGCTCGCCTACGCCATGGGCAGCCGCGTTTCGGGGATCTCCTTCGATGCCGCCACCGGCCTGCTGCTGGGCAAAGTGCGTGGCGGCCCGGACGTGCCCTATTCCACGACGGCGAAGCTGGTCCGGAAATCGGGCGGCTGGAGCTGCACCGTGGGCGTCTGCAGCTGCCCGGTGCGCAAGGACTGCAAGCACGTCGCGGCCCTGCTCTTCGCCGCCGAGGACAACCCGGCCACGCGGCTGCAGCTGCTGGCCCCCGCCGAGTCCGCGCGGTTGTCCCGCCAGAGCGCGGCCCCTGAGCTGGCCGACTGGGAGCAGGCACTCAGCCCGCTCATCGCCCGCCCGGGCAGTGCCCCGCCGACCGGCGGCACCCCGCTGGCGCTCCAGTTCGACGTCGAGGAAGCCGCCCCGCACTTTTCCTACACCGGCCGCCGCGACCCGCTCCGCAGCGTCCGCCAGCTCAAGGCACGGCCGGTGATCATGGGCGCCAAGGGCAAGTGGATCCGTGGCGACGTCTCCTGGAGCACGCTGAGCTACCTGAACTACCGGCGCGAATGCAATGAGGCGCATGTGGAGTGGATGCAGGAGTTCCTCGCCTCGCACACCTCCGTGGCGAACCGCCAGCACTCCGGCACCGCGATGTGGCTGGGGCTCAACACCTACGCCGGCAAGAACCTGTGGAGCCTGCTGGCCCAGGCCCGGAAGATCGGCCTCGCCCTGGTCCACAGCCAGGGCACGGAGCCGGTGCGGCTCACGGAGGAGCCGGCCGCCGTCGGGCTGAACCTGGCCCGGTTCGGCACCGGCGGTGACGACGGCGGCCTGGCGCTGGCACCGACCATCACGGTCGAAGGCGAAGTGGTTGAGCCGGCGTCGGTCGGGACCATCGGCCGCCCGGCGCACGGGATCTTCCTGACGTCCGACGGCGGCGCCCTGCCCGGAGTCGGCCCGGCCGGAGTGGCTCAGCCCGGCCCCGTCATCACCCTCGCGCCGCTGGAAAACGGCCTCAGCGAGGAACTGCTGGCCTTCGTCACCGCCGGGACCACACTGCACATCCCCGCCCGGGACGAAGGCCGCTTCCTGACCGGCTTCTACCCCAAGCTCAAGCAGGCGGCCCGAGTGACGGCGTCGGACGAGTCCGTGGAGCTGCCGGCGCTGGCCGTCCCCACCCTGTCCCTGCTGGCCAACTACGGGGCGGACCACCGGGTCCGGCTGCATTGGGAATGGCACTACACGTCCGGAAATCTCGTCACGGCGCAGCCGCTGTGGCGGCATCCGGGCGATCACGGCTACCGGGACGACCCCGCCGAGTCCCGCATCCTGGAGTCGGTCGGCCAGCCCTGGAACGCGGTGCCGGCCCTGGGCGAATCCGCGACCGGCGGCTGGGGAACCCCGCGCCTCGCGGCCACGGCGGAACTCGCCGGACTGGACACCCTGGCCTTCACCGAGGACGTCCTTCCCCGGCTCCGCGAACTCCCCGACGTCTCGGTGGACACCTCCGGTGAGATCGCGGACTACCGCGAAGCCGAAGAAGCCCCTGTCGTGGCGATCTCCACGAAGGCCACCGACAGCCGCGACTGGTTCGACCTCGGCATCGTCATCACCCTTGAGGGCCAGCCAGTGTCCTTCGCCGCGCTGTTTTCCGCCCTCGCGGCCGGCCAGACCCGCATGCTGCTGCCCAGCGGAGCGTACTTCTCGCTGGACCTGCCGGAGCTGCACCAGCTCCGGTCCCTGATCGACGAGGCCCGCTCGCTGCAGGACAACCCGGGCGACAAGGACGCGCCGCTGCAGATCAGCCGCTTCCAGGCGGGACTGTGGGATGAGCTGGCCCACCTGGGCATCGTCGACGAGCAGGCCTCCGCCTGGCGCGCATCCGTCGGCGGCCTCCTGGAAGGCGACATCCAGGGCCTCCCCCTGCCGGGGACCCTGAACGCCGAGCTGCGCCCGTACCAGCTGGAGGGCTTCAACTGGCTGAGCTTCCTGTACCGTCACGGGCTCGGCGGCGTACTGGCCGACGACATGGGGCTGGGTAAAACGGTGCAGGCGCTGGCCTTGATGTGCGCGGCGAAGGAAGCGGCTGTCGGACTCACTGCCGGAGCCGCCCCTGAAGCGGCTGCCGGGTTCCGCGCAGGCGGAGGGCCCGACGCCGGAACGGCCCCCTTCCTCGTTGTGGCCCCCACCAGCGTGGTGGGCAACTGGGAGGCCGAGGCGGCCCGGTTCGCACCGGGGCTGACGGCGCGCGCCATCGGCGAAACCTTCGCCAAGAGCGGCTCGGACCCGGCCGAGGCGATGTCCGGCGCGGACATCATCATCACCTCGTACGCCCTGTTCCGGATCGATTACGAGGCCTACGCCTCCCGGGCCTGGGCCGGCCTGGTGCTGGACGAGGCCCAGTTCGTGAAGAACCACCAGTCCAAGGCCTACCAGTGCGCCCGCAAACTGCCGGCCGCCTTCAAGCTCGTGATCACCGGCACGCCGCTGGAGAACAACCTGATGGAGTTCTGGGCGCTGACCTCGATTGTGGCCCCCGGGCTCTTTTCCAGCCCCAAACGGTTCGCGGAGTACTACCAGAAACCGGTGGAGAAGAACGGCGACAAGGCCCAGCTGGACAAGCTCCGGCGCCGGGTCCGGCCGCTCATGATGCGGCGCACCAAGGAGCAGGTCATCCGGGACCTGCCGCCCAAGCAGGAGCAGATCCTGGAAGTCGTGCTGAACCCGCGGCACCAGAAGGTCTACCAGACGCATCTGCAGCGGGAGCGCCAAAAGATCCTGGGCCTGATTGACGACGTCAACAAGAACCGGTTCACTATTTTCCAGTCACTGACCCTGCTCCGGCAGCTCAGCCTGGATCCCTCACTGATCGATCCCTCGCTCTCGGCGGTACGCTCCAGCAAGCTCGACGTTCTGTTCGAACAGCTCGAGGACCTGGTGGCTGAAGGCCACCGGGCGCTGATCTTCAGCCAGTTCACCGGGTTCCTGGGCAAGGTGCGCGAGCGGCTGGTCCAGGAAAACATTGAGTTCTGCTACCTGGACGGCAGCACACGGAACCGCTCCGACGTCGTCAATGAGTTCAAGAACGGCGCGGCACCGGTGTTCCTCATCAGCCTCAAGGCCGGCGGCTTCGGCCTGAACCTGACCGAGGCGGACTACGTGTTCCTGCTCGACCCGTGGTGGAACCCGGCCTCGGAGGCCCAGGCCGTGGACCGGACCCACCGGATCGGCCAGGCCCGCAACGTCATGGTCTACCGGCTTGTGGCCAAGGACACCATTGAGGAGAAGGTCATGGCGCTCAAAGCCAAGAAGTCCCAGCTCTTCGCCGACGTCATGGAAGGCGACGCGCTTACGGGCGGCGCACTGACCGCAGACGACCTGGCCGGGCTGTTCACGGAGTGACGCTCCCGGTGCCGACGATCCCCGGTGCCGACGATCCCTCCCAGTTACTCGACGCCTGCCCCCACCTCCGCGTCCGGGAACCGCGGGATTCTGCGGGTACGCAGAGGTGCGGCCGGAAGCAAGTGGGCAGGAGCGTCATGACCGCCGCCGGCACTCACCCGGCCAAGCGGAACTGCGCCCGCAGCCGGGCCAGCAGCGTCGCGGCGAGCAGCGCCGTCGTCAATTCCACGGCGATGACCACCAGCAAGGCGCCGGAATCCGACGGCGCTGCCACGGCCGCCACGGTTGCGGCACCGTGGTGACCGTGGCCGCCAGAGACCCCCAGCAGCAGGACAGCATGCACCCCGGTCATGGCCAGCGCCGAGGCCATAACCCGGCGGAGGGCCCGCGCCCGGGGCCGGCGCCAGATGTGCACCGCGCACGGCAGGCACACCGCCACCATGGCGAGCATGAGCATGTTCAGCCACGTACCGTGCTGGTTTCCGGCGACGAGCCAGAGGTGCGCGAGGCATGACCCCGCCGTCACGGCGGCGCAGGTCCGGGGGTGCAGGACGGGGCCGCGTGAAAGGCCCCGTCCCGCGATTCCAGTCGTCATGGCAGCTTCCGGCTAGCTGTGGCAGCCGGAGCCGGCGTCGCTGTGGCAGGCAGCGGCCTGCCTGTTCGGGTTGGCGGGCACGTCGAGCACAGGGCTGCGGTCAAAGAAGCCCTCCGGCCGCAGCTTGAACCCGACCGTGTCCACCGGCATAAGGGGCCAGTCCTCGGGCCGCGGGAAGTGGGTCAGGCCGAAGGTGTGCCAGAGAACGATGTCCTGGCCGTCCAGGTCCCGGTCCTGCGCCACATAAGCCGGCAAACCCGCTCCCCCGGCGTGCTGGTTCACGAAGTCTCCGGTGGGGTAGCGCTCGTCTTCCGCGAAGCGGGTCACCCACAGGTCCTTCGCCGCAAACGCGGCGCGCCGGGCGATGGAGGAACCCGGGTCTGCCAGCAGCGTGGGCTGGCCCTGCGCGTGGAGCTTGTAGCCCACCGGTTCGCCCAGGCGGTTCCGTGACTGCGGGTTGGTGATGACCCAGGTCCTGCCACTGCGGGCGTCGGCTTCCCGGACCGCCTCGGATTCCCGGGCCAGCACTGTGCGCTTCCGGGAGAAGGCGTTGCCGCGTTCGTTGCCCGCGCCCATCGGTTGCCGGACCACGTCTTCTTCCTCGACCCGGTTGGTGAGGCCGTCGATTGCCATGTCCAGGCGCGCGCTGAACAGGTGCTGGTGGTACGGGGCGCCGAGGCCCGGGGCGAGCTGGGAGATGTTGGCGGATCCGGCCTCCGGGTAGGCGGAGGTGAAGACGACGCCGGTGGCCTTGGCTTCGAACTCGATGGTGCCGTCGAGGTAGAGGTACCAGTAGAAGCCGTAGTCGTAGTTGCCGATGGTGGTGAAGAAGGAGATCACCAGGCGGCGGTTGCGGCGGGTGTAGTTGATGCCGGTCCAGAGGTCGCTGTGCTTGGCCAGAATGCCCCAGTCTTCCTCGTGCATGCAGATGCCGTTGCGGATTTCCCGGGGGTTGCCGAAGGCGTCGCTGATCACCGGGCTGAGGTAGGTGATTTCGCCGAGGCAGTCGCAGCCGAGCTCCAGCGAGTTGGCGTACTGGCCCACGAGGTATTCGCCGGTATCGAAGTAGTTTTGCCAGGACCGGATGGGCGACGGATCGCCGTACGGGACGACCATTTCGGCGATGGAGGCACGGTTGATGACGGGCCGCAGGCGGGCGCCGTCCCGGAAGGCCAGGTTGTGCAGCACCACGCCCTCGCGGACGTCAAAGCCGACGTCGAGGCTCCACTTTTCCCACTCAATGTGGTTCCCGCCCGTGACGGTGAAGCTGGGCCCGTCCGGCTGGGTGATGTTGATGGGCTTCTGTGTGGTCCGCAACGGGCCGGTGAGCTCCGGATCGGTGTAGTTGCCGTGCTCTGCCGGGACCGGGACCACGCCTGTATCCAGGACCTGCGTGACTTCCTTGCTGACCACATCCACGTAGGCCACGAGTCCGTCGACGGGGTGCGCCCAGGCACTGTCCTCCGGGAAGTCCTGCACAAAGGCCAGCCCGCGGAGGATCCGGCGGCCCTTCTCCTCAGGGTATTCGAAGACGCCGGCTGAGAGCGGGGCGACCCGGACTTTGCCTACCTCCAGGCCCCGGTCCGCCAGCGCCTTGAGCCAGCGGGCGTCCGCGGCTAGGAGCTGTTCGACGACTTCGAACTCCTCCTCCAGGACCGGCAGTTCGCCGGTGACCGCGGTGTCCAGTTCGACGGCGGAGACCACCGCGCCGCTGGAGACCGAGACGGTCACGTCCGTGGGCCGCCCGCCGGACACATCGTGGAGGAAAACCCGGAACCTGCGGTCCTCGCTTCCCGCCGGCGCGTCCCTGGCCGGGTCAACGAGGCCCAGGTAGGCGATGCGCCTGGTCTCGCCCAATAGGCCCGCGGTGCGCAGGATGCCTTGGACTGAGGTGATTTCCGCGTCCGTGGCCAGGCTGTACGGGCCAAACGAGGTGCGGGTGTCGGTTTGTGCGGCCATTATTGCTGCCTTCGCTCGGGACCCTGGCGGGCCGGGAATTTATTTTCTATAGTTGTAGAGAATACGGATTTGTAAGATGTGTCACAAGACCTGAGCAAAAAAATTCTGGGGGAGCTGCCTGTGCCAAAGATTGTCGACCACGACCAGCGGCGCCTTGAACTAGTCGACGCCACGTGGCGGATCATCGCCCGGCTCGGCATCGAAAGTGCCACCATGCGGGAGATTGCCCTTGAGGCCGGTTTCGCCAACGGGGCCCTCAAGCCGTACTTCCCGACGAAGGATGACCTGCTGACATTTGCATTCGGCCATGTCTTCAACCGGACCAACGAACGCATTGCGGAGGTCACCGAGGGGTTGGCCGGGCTCCCGGCCCTGAGGGCTTTCTGCGTCGAGGTCCTGCCCCTCGATGAGGAGCGGATCAACGAGGCCCGGATTGTCATCCCGTTCTGGCAGAAGGCCATCAACGATCCCCACAAGGCCCGGATCCACCGCGAATCGATGGAGCAGTGGCTGGCGGCGATCCAGCAGCACCTGGCCGAGGCGAGGCAGGCCGGCGCCGTAACCACCGCCGTCAACGACGCCGCCCTGGGCGGGCAGCTGCTCAACCTCCTCCTTGGCGCGCAGATAGCGGCGGCACTCGCCCCGGAGGGCCAGGTGGAGCTCGGACTGAACGAGCAACTGGAAGGATTCCTGACCCTGGTGGCCGGCTAGGCGCGGCGCTAGACGCAGCCCTGGTGCCACCCCCTTTCTTTGCGCGGGGGGTGCATGGAATCGTTGCAGCATGCAGACGGTGTACGAGGCTGCGGGCGGCGCCGACTTTTTCCTGCTGCTGGCCAGCGCATGGCATGCCAGGGCAACGACGGACGAGGTGGTCAATCACGCGTTCAGCCACGGGTTCCACCCGGAGCACACGCGCCGGCTGGCCGCCTATTGGGCGGAGGCGTTGGGCGGGCCGACGGCATATTCGGAGTCCTACGGCGACGAGACATCGGTGGTGCGGATGCACAGCGGCAACGGACCGCACGAGGACATGGACCGGCGGGCGATCGCCTGCTTCGATCAAGCACTAACGGACGCGGGACTCGCCGGAGACAGCCGACTCCGAAAAGTGCTGCACGACTATTTCGCCTGGACAACCACCGTGACGATGTCCCGTTACAGCCGCTCCGCAGAGGACGTTCCGGAGGGCCTACCGCTCCAAAAGTGGTCATGGGACGGACCCGTCGACGGCTCATGAGCCTCGGCCCTGCTGACCGGCAGTGTTCCCACCTCCGTCCGGACAACCCTTGGAGGCGATGCCGGTTCCTCGCCTCCATTTCGTCGCAGACGCGGCAAGAACGCCGGCCGCCCTCGTCCCCATTTCTTTTTTCGCCGATTGTCGAAAAAAGATGACATCGGCGCCCTGCGTCGCTAACCTGAAAGTACTGTGTCCCATGCCACAGTGCTTGAACTAGGACAGTGGCCCACATAAGGCAGTCCCAGAAATACGACGGCGTCAGGATCTTATATGACCGCAGTTGCAGCCCGCCCATCCCCCAGTCCGGCCGGACAGGAGGTCCGCACCAGCACGGCGGAATCCTTCGACCACTGGAAGCACCTCGTGGCGGAGTCCTTCGTCCCCCTGTCCGCCTCAAGCACGAATGTGGACCACTTCCGCGGGCGCATGCGGGCCCGCCGGCTGGACCGCGTCGCGGTCGTCGAGGTCTCCTCCACAAGCCATGAGGTCCACCGCACGCCGGCGCTGATTGCGCAGTCCAACCAGCGCTACTTTAAGCTCAACCTCCAGCTTCAGGGCACCGGGCTCCTCATCCAGGACAACCGCGAAGCCCTCCTGCGCCCGGGCGATCTCTCCATTTACGACACCAGCCGCCCCTACACACTCGCCTTCGAGGGCGACGCGCGGCTCATGGTGATGATGTTTCCCTGGGATGCACTGTCCCTGCCGCCGGAGTGCATCGCCCAGCTTTCGGCCATGCGGATGGCCGCGAACGGCGGCCTCGCCGCGATCGTCGGGCCGTTCATCGCCCACCTGGCGGAGAATCTGGACGCACTCAGCGGGCCCAGCGGATCCCGTCTCGCCACAAATGCCTTGGATCTTGTGTCCACAATGCTGCATTCGGAACTGGACATGTCCCCGGACCGGATGCGCCCGCAGGCCCTGCTGGCGGCATCCGTCCGGGAATACATCGACGCCAATCTGGCCGATCCGCTGCTCTCGCCCGCTTCCATCGCGGCGGCGCATTTCATCTCCACGCGCCACCTGCACAACGTCTTCCATGAATCCGGCACCACCGTGGCGAGCTGGATCCGCACCCAGCGGCTGGAAGGCGCACGCCGCGAGCTGCGGGATCCGCTGCTGGCGGCCATGCCGGTGGGGGCCGTGGCCGGGCGTTGGGGTTTCGTGGATGCGGCGCACTTCAGCCGCTCCTTCCGTGATGCCTTCGGCGAATCCCCTACCGATTGGCGGCGCGGCGCCTGAGCCACCGGATTGATGCCGATTGCGCACCGCGTCGCCGGTGTGCGATCATTCCCGTAATCGTGACCCAGCGGCAGGAGGTGAGACCCGTGTACGCAGTATCCGCAATGGGTGCTCCCCCGCAGTCCGCGATCACGCGATCACGCGACTAAAGTAGTCGCAACCGGGAGCGCCCGCCCAGGCAATTCGCGAAAGGCGACTCCCATGAGCACGACACCTTCTTCAACACCCTCTTCAACTCTGTGCTTCACCTCAACGGCGGCCTCCGATCGGCCGAGATCCGGCCAAGATCAGCCGCAGATCGACGCCACAAAGCGGGTGCGCCCCGCGGGCGGGCGAGCGCTGGTCCTCGGTGGCGGCGGATCGACAGGCAACGCGTGGCTGATCGGCGTCATTGCCGGCCTGTCCGAAGCCGGGCTGGATGTGACCGAGGCCGATCTGGTCATCGGGACATCGGCCGGGTCGACGGCCGCGGCCCAGATAGCTGGCGCCGCCCCGACCGAACTGCTTGCCGCCATCCTTGCCGCGGCGCCACCGCAACGCATAGGTCCGGACGGAGCCGACGGTGGACGCGTTCCCGTCCGGCCCACGGCGGACCACATGGAGAGAACAAGCAAGATCATCGCCGCCGCCGAGGATGCGGCTGACATGCGCCGCAGAATGGGCGCGGCGGCGCTCGACCTGGATGCGGCGACGGACGGTTCCGGGCAAACGCGGTGGCGCGCGACCGTCGCCGCGCGGCTGCCCAGTCAGCGCTGGCCGCAACGAACCGTGCTCGTCACGGCGGTCGATGCCCATACCGGTGAACCGGTCGTGTTCGACCGACATAGCGGAGTCGACCTGGTGGACGCCGTCGCGGCCAGCTGTGCCAGTGGATCCGCCTACGGGATCGGGGACAAACGCTATATCGACGGCGGCTACCGGCGCAACGAGAATGCCGATCTGGCAGCCGGATACAGCCGGGTGCTGGTGCTGTCGCCATTCGGGGGCAGAACACGAACGCCGTTGGAGTGGGGCATGCATCTCGCAGCACAGGTCGACGAGCTACGCGCACGCGGCAACAGAGTCGAAACGATCTTCCCGGAAAGCAACTCCGAGCACATGTTCGGCGCCAATGCGATGGATCTGTCGCTGCGTCCGCCCGCCGCTCGGGCTGGTTACAACCAAGGCAGAGACCTTGCCGGGCGGCTCACCGACTTTTGGCGCTGACTGCTCAGCTGGCCGGATCGTACTGGAACTGCCGGACCTCTTGCGAGCAGCGGCAGGCGACGGCGATCTTCGCGGCCCACTCGAGTGCCGCCTCCCGCGAAGGCAGCTCGAGAACGGTGTAGCCGCCGTTCGGCACCTTGTGGCCTGGGTACGTTCCCTCGGTCACGGTGCCGTCACCGGCCACGAGCACCGGGTCCACGCCCTCATCGATCCCGCCGCCGAAGACGTACACGCCCGCCGCCTTGGCCTCCTCGATGACGGCATGCGAGGCTTCGACCACCGCCTCGAAGTCCTCCTCGGGGAACACCATGGCCTCACCGGGGAACGAGATCAGGTACTTCGTCATTCGGGGACTCCTCTGCTTCGGCGGCGCCATCCGTCAGCTCTTCTCTGCGGCACCGCTCTGGCGCCCAGCCCGATTATGGCTCCAGTGCCCGCCCTGCGGTCAAGGTAGGGCGGTACAGGACCCAGCCCAGAAGCACGGTGGCCAAGACCGGCGCCGTTCATCGAATCTGTCCAGGAGCCTGAGGAGGATGATGTGGCCGTGGGTCAGCCTGACCCGGTCCCGGTGATGGAGGCCCTGTCGACCAACGCTAAAATCGAGTGGTGCAAAGGGTTCTGAAACACGCGAAGGAAATCGCCCGGATAGGACCCGCACAGGGCGATCACCTGCCGGCCCTGCGCGTCGGACTCAGCGTCAGCATCCCGCTCCTGGTTCTACTCGCCCTCGGCCGCCCGGACCTGAGCATCTACGCCGTCTTCGGCGGGTTCACCGCCATGTACGGGCGCAAAGACACCTACCGCGCCCGGCTGGTCCATCAGGGACGCGCGGCCTTCCTTCTCACCTCGGGCCTTGCCCTTGGTGTTTTGCTCTCCATAGCCCGGGCCCAGCCCTGGACTCTCGTCGCTGTCGAGTCGCTGTTCGCCGTGGCCGCATCGCTGGCTGCGGACAGCATGCGGCTCAAACCGTCGGGGCCCTTCTACTCGATCTTCGCGCTCGGCGCCTGCGCATCGGTGCCGACAACCATCCCGTTCTGGCTCGCGATAAGCATTTGCGCAGCCTCCGCGGCGTTTTCCGTGCTGGTCGGGGTTGCTGGATGGATCCGGTACCGGAACTGGTCCCCCGCCGCGGCACCGCCGGTGACAGCGGACAGCACCCGGCGGCGCGCCATGCGCGTGCACGCATCCCGTTATCTCATCGCCGTCGCCACCGCCGGCACCCTCGGCGTTCTCGGTGGTGCCGGCCATGCCAATTGGACCATGGCTGGAGCAGCCGTACCCCTCGCGGCAACGAACAGGAAAAGCCGCATCCTGCGCGGTATCCACCGGGTAGCCGGAACCTTCGCGGGGGTCCTCCTCACGGCGGTCATCCTGCTACCCGGGTTCAACCGGACAACACTGACGGTCTTGCTCATGGTCCTGCTCTTCCCCACGGAACTGTTCATGATGCGCCACTACGGGCTGGCCATGATGTTCTTCACCCCCGCCATCCTGCTCATGAGTCAGCTCGCCAACCCAATCAGTCGACACGTTCTCGTGGCGGACCGGGGAATCGAAACCCTTGTCGGCGCGTCCATCGGCATGGCAGTAGCCATCCTGGTCCGCGAACCACGCGCCAAATCCGAAACCTAGCGTGCAGCCCGGCCCCCTTCCGTGGCGATGTTTAGATGCGGGACCCCACAGCCGGGGCCCTGCGTTCCACAGCGATCTCCACCAACACCCCCGCCGCAAACACGAGGGGGACGGCAATCAGCAGGGCCGCGGCGGTTTCGGTGCTGCCGCCGATCAGTGCCGTGAAGTTGCTGACCACGACGTACAGGACCCAGCCCAGAAGCACGGTGGCCAAGACCGGCGCCACCGCGGTCTGCCAGATCTGGCCTGGCACCCTTTCCCGGCGGAAAAACGCGACGACGGCCAGGGACGAGAGCATGTACAGCACCAGGAGCGCCGCCACGGCCAGCCCACTGAACCACGAAAAGAGGGTCAGGACAGGGTCCATGGACAGCACGGCGAACGGCGCCACGAGCAGGAAGGCGATCGCGGTCTGGACCCGCGCGGCGACGGCGGGAGCGCGGTGCCGGTTGGTCCGGGCCAGGGCGCCGGGCATCGACCCGCGCAGAGCCAGGGAATGGAGATAGCGGTTGATGCCGTTGTGGAAGGCGATGATGCCGGCCAGCAGGGACGTCACGAGCAGGATGCCGGTGACCGTTCCGGCCCAGGGCCCGAACAGCTCCACCATCGGCGTCAACACGAAGGAGGTGGAGTCGCCGGATTCGAGGGCCGCGCCCGCAGCATCCATGACGCGCGAGGGGCCGTAGTAGCTGACCAGCATCCAGGAAATGAAGGAGAAGAACACGGCAATGACCCCTACGGAGAGATACGTGGCGCGAGCCACCGTGCGGTGGGCGTCCTTGGCCTCGGCCGAGTAGATGGCCGTGGATTCGAAGCCGAACATGGACGCGACGGCGAACATGATGGCCACACCCGGGGCGCCGGTGGCGATCGCTTGGGGCGAGAAGGATGCCGCCAGGCTGAGCCCCTCCGGCCCTCCTCCGTGCAGCAGCACGGTGAACCCGAACATGAGCAGGATCGCGACTTCCAGGCCTACGAGCAACGCCAGAACCCGTGCCCCAAGTTCGATGTTAAGTGATCCGAGCACCTGGACGCCGGCCATGGTGACCAAGGCCAACAGCCACCAGGGCACCACAATCCCGGCGGAGCCGAGGACGCCGGAGAAGGCGGCGCCGTACAGCCCGTACATCGCGGCCTGGACAGTGCTGTAGGCAAGGAGCGCGAGCCACGCCGCTCCAGCTCCGGTCTTACGCCCGAACGCGGCGGTCACGTAGGCATAGAACGCACCCTCGGCCTGGATTTTGCGGCTCATCGCGACGAACCCGACGGCGAAGATCACGATAACGATACCCACCACCAGATACGCTCCGGGGGCGCCGGGGCCGTTGCCGAGCGCTGCGGCCAGCGGTGACGCGCCGACGATTCCGGTCAACGGCGCCTGGGCGGACAAGACAAAGAAGAGAATGCCCAGAACTCCGACGCTGCCGGCACGCAGCGCGGTGGAATGCTCCTTGCGGGGACTGGCTTCTGCCGTCCTGGACTCGGAATTTGAAATACTCATCGGATCCTTCTTAACGGTCATGAGTGTGGGGGAAGTGCACGGTGGGGATGCGCGGAGAGACGCACGTGTTGGTGTGTTGCACCGTGAAATCCAGCATTGCAGGTGACCCCCGTCACCTCCTTGTCGATCAGCGATGGGTTGTTGTTCTTCAGCGCAACGGCGCCCGGGACCCGCGCAGTCGTTCGCGGCGGGTCAACTGCAGTTCGCCCAATGACAAGACTTCATGTCCGGCCCCGGAGGACACTCGGAGATGACAGTCCGGCCGTTCTGGAACCATCCTGCGCCGCACTACCTGCGTTTCTCAATCTGTCCGTTCCTCAACTACTCGATGTGGAGTGCTCCCATGGAAACCTACGACGCCCTTCTCGCCGCGATCGCCCCGACCAACGGCCACGACAGCCGGACCATCCTTGATCCCGCGACCGGGCGGCCGGTCGGGGAGGCCCCTGTCCACACCGTTGAAGACCTGGAACGCGCGGTCGCCGCCGCCGCCGCCGCGCAGCCCGCGTGGGCCGCGGCGGGTCACGACGCCCGGTCCGCCGCGCTGCTCAAGGCCGCCGACGCCGTCGAACGCTCCGCCGAGGAACTCGCCCGGCTGCTCTCCCGCGAGCAGGGCAAACCGCTCAACGGCCCCAACGCCCGCTTCGAGGTCGGCGCCTGCGCCGCCTGGCTGCGCGCCACCGCCACCACCGAACTCACCCCCGAAACCGTGGTGGACGACGGCGAAACCTACGCCGAACTGCGCTACAAGCCCATCGGCGTCGTCGGCGCAGTCGGCCCGTGGAACTGGCCCATGATGATCACCATCTGGCAGATCGCCCCAGCCCTGCGCATGGGCAACACCGCCGTGGTCAAACCCTCCGAATACACCCCGCTCTCCGTCCTGGCCCTGATCCAGGTCCTCAACGAGGAACTCCCCGACGGCGTCCTCCACGTTGTCGCCGGGGACCGCGGAGTCGGGGCCCGGCTGGCCGAACACCCCGCCGTCGGCAAGGTCATGTTCACCGGCTCCACCGCCGCCGGCAAGGCGATCATCAAAGCCTCCGCGGACACCGTCAAGCGCCTCACCCTGGAACTCGGCGGCAACGACGCCGGCATCGTGCTGCCCGACGCCGACCCCAAGGCCATCGCCCAAGACCTGTTCTGGGGCGCCTTCATCAACACCGGCCAGACCTGCGCCGCCCTCAAACGCCTCTACGTCCACGACGACATCTACGACGCCGTCTGCACCGAACTCACCGCCGTCGCCAAAGCCATGCCCATGGGCGTCGGCCTCGACGAGAACAACGTCCTGGGACCGCTGCAAAACAAGGCCCAGTACGATATCGTGGCCCAGCTCGTCGACGCCGCCCGCGACGCCGGCGGCCGGATCCTGACCGGCGGCAACCCCGACTCCGACCAGCCCGGCTACTTCTACCCCGCCACCCTCGTGGCCGACATCGACAACAACAACCCCCTCGTCACCGAGGAACAGTTCGGCCCCGCCCTGCCGATCGTCCGCTACAGCACCGTGGACCAGGCGGTCGCCATGGCCAACGGGCTCGACGTCGGGCTCGGCGCCTCTGTCTGGTCCTCCGACCTGGCCGCGGCCCGCGAAGTCGCGGCACGCATCGAAGCCGGCACCGTCTGGATCAACAAACACGGCGCCGTGGACCCCCGCGTGCCCTTCGGCGGCGCCAAACAGTCCGGCTACGGCCTCGAATTCGGCGTCGAAGGCCTCAAAGCCCTCGGCGTACCCCAGATCATCAACGGCTAGGACCGCTTTTATTAGGGGTTATGAAGCCAGCGGTGGCGGGCACCGGTTCATGGCGCAGGTAACTGCGCCGGAACCGGCCGCTGCCGGCGGTCAGGGCACGCAGCTCCAGCGCGTATTTGAGCAGTTCCTGGTCCGGCACCTCGGCGCTGATTTCGGTGCCGTCGGCCCCGGCCGATGCCGTTCCGGTCAGCCTCGCACGGCGGGAGGAGAGGTCGCTCATCACGGCGCCCACGTGGTCCTCAGACACGCTGATGGTCACGGCCGAGACCGGTTCCAGGAGCTGTATGCGGGTCGCCGCCGCGGCTTCGCGGAGGGCCAGGGCGCCCGCGGCCTGGAAGGCGGCGTCCGATGAATCCACGCTGTGGGTCTTGCCGCCGATCAGCGTGACCTTGATGTCCACCACCGGAAAACCGGCCGAGACGCCTTTCTGCATCTGGGACCGCACCCCTTTTTCCACAGAGACAATGTACGGCCCGGGGATCACGCCGCCCACCGTCTTGTCGGCGAACTCGAAGCCGGCGCCCCGGTCGAGAGGTTCGACCTCGATGTCGCAGACGGCGTACTGGCCGTGGCCGCCGGATTGTTTGACGTACCGCCCGTGCCCGGCGGCCGGCGCGGCGAAGGTCTCCCGGAGCGGTGTGACAACGGGGACCGTCTGCAGGTTGACGCCCTGGTCCCGCAGCCTGCCCAGAACGACGTCGGCGTGTGCCTCGCCCATGCACCACAGGATCAGCTGGTGGGTTTCGGAGTTCCGTTCCACCCGCAGCGTCGGGTCACCGGCTGTGACCTTGCCCAGGTTTCTGGCCAGCGCGTCCTCATCCCCGTGCGTGGCCGCCTCGACGGCAACCGGCATGAGCGGATCCGGCATGTCCCAGGGCGCCACCAGGAGCGGCAGCTCCTTGGCGGAAATCGTGTCGCCGGTCTCGGCGGTGCCCAGTTTGCTCAGGGCGCAGATGTCCCCGGCAACGCAGAACGGCACCGGCCGCAGTCCGGACCCCAGCGGCGAGTAGAGGTGCGTGATCCGCTCGTCGCTGTCGTGGTCCTCGTGGCCGCGGTCCGCCATCCCGCGGCCGCCCACGTGGATGGCGGCGTCCTCCCGTACGGTGCCGGAAAAGACGCGCACCAGGCACACCCGGCCAAGGAACGGATCGATGGTTGTGCGCACCACCTCGCCAAGCAGCGGCCCCTCGGGGTCGCACTCCAGCTGGCCGGCGGCGGCCCCGGCAAGGTCCGTCGCCGCGGGGACGCCATGCTCCGCCGGGGTGGGGAAAGCGCGCACCAGGACGTCCAGCAGTTCCGCCAGACCGAGCCCGGACTCCGCTGACGTCGGCAGCACCGGGTGGAAGGACCCGCGGGCCACGGCCGTCTCCAGATCGGCGATCAGGACTCCGGCGTCGATCTGCTCGCCTTCGAGGTAGCGGTCCATGAGCGACTCGTCCTCGCTCTCGGCAATGATCCCTTCGATCAGCGCGCCCCGCGCGGACTCCGCGGCGGCGAGTTCGACGTCGGACGCGGCGCGCGTGCCGGGTTCCTGTCCTTCCGGGCCCTCCAGCGAAACCGTTCCGGCCAGCAGCCCCAGCAGGCCGGTGGCGCCGCCCTCCGCGCCCACCGGAAGGTAGAGCGGGAGGATGGAGTCGCCGAACGCGAGCCGGCAGCGGGCGACGGCGGCATCGAAGTCTGCGCGTGGATGGTCCAGGCGGCTGATGACCACAGCCCTCGGCATCCCGAGCCGCTGACACTCGCTCCACAGCGCCGTGGTGGCGGCATCCACGTCGTCAGTAGCTGACACGACAAACAGCACGGCATCCGCCGCACGCAGCCCCGCGCGCAGTTCGCCGATGAAATCCGTATAGCCCGGCGTGTCCAGCAGGTTCACCTTGATGTCGCCGACCATCACGGGCACTACCGCCAGCGCCACGGAACGTTGCTGGGCAATGGCGGAGGGGTCCGAGTCGCTCACCGTGGTGCCTTCGGCGATCGAACCTTTGCGCGTGATGGCCCCGCTGGCAGCCAGCAGGGCCTCCGTGAGCATCGTTTTTCCGGAACCGGAATGTCCCACGAGCGCCACATTGCGAATCTTGTCCGGCTGCTCCGGCGGCGCGGCGCCGTTGGCTTCAGCCCGCCGGAGGTCAGACGTGCCCCGGACCGGACCCCTCGACGGAGTCTTGGCGCCTTTCGACGGCATGGAAACCTCCCGACGTCGCATCCACTCGTGCCCTGAAGGGCCTTGTTGTTAAAGGATTGGACACCCTGGGACGCCCGGACAGCAAGGGCTTTTTCAGGCAGTGGCAGGAACGCTGAAGGATCCGGACGCCACCCGGTTCCGGAGCCAGCGGCCCAGGGCCTTGCCTTTGCCCTTCCACCAGCTGTCTTCATCGGCGTCGTGGTGCCACCGGAAGATCACGGCAACCAGAACGAATACCCCTCCGGCGACGTCCGACCAGGAGCCGGAGGCGGCATCGATGAGCACGCTGAACGCCATGGCCAGGATGGACGGCAGCGCAAGGGTCCGGAACACGGTGTTGGCCACATACCGGCGGTGGGACCGCGGCACGGAAACCGCCCGGACAAAGTCAAAGCAGAGGCACACGACGACGAGGGCCTGGCCGAGGGACATCAGGATGTTCCCGGGCAGGGAGCCGCCAAATGCCGCGACCGCCTGCAGTCCCGGGCTCACAGCGCGCCGGTCAATATTGCGGCCGCGGCCGGAACAAGGACGGCCGCGAGGAACCGACCCTGATCTGCCCACGCTCCCCCGGAATCGACCCCCGGCGGATCAAATTCGGCTGAATTCTGCATGCGATGCCCCCGGCGTCTACGCTGCCCCGCTGGTCCCGCGTCGCTGATTCCCCGAGGAACCGGCGACAGCGGACCAGACCTTTCTGACACTCCGATTCAACCCGCGCTCGGGCAGGAAGTCACGGTTATCAGGTACCTGACTATCGGATGCCCGGCTACCTGCCCGCCGCCCGGCGCACTCGCTCCGGACGGGCCCGCTACTTGGACAGCCTGCGGGTCGAGCACCAGAAAGGTGACGGTTGACACACGCAAATGCGATATGCCATGGTTAGTGCATCAGATGGTCAGACCAACTAACCAGCAGCGGAATATTGAAGCTCGGCACCACTACGAGGAAGTAGCACCATGAATCTGTACTCGCTCATGCAAAAGCGAACGGCGACGGAAGGACCCATCCGCGTCGGCGTGATCGGCGCCGGGAAGTTCGCGTCCATGTTCCTGACGCAGGCGCTCAACACGGAGGGGATCCACGTTGTCGGCGTCGCCGACATCGACGTTCCGAAAGCCCGCGGAGCCCTGCAGCGGACGGGCTGGCCGGCCGAACGGTACGCCGCCAAGAACTTCAGCGAAGCGCTCAGCACGGGCACCACCTTCGTCACGGACAGCTCCGCCGACCTGATCCAGCTCCCCCAGATTGAAGTCATCCTGGAAGTCACCGGCAACCCGATTGTGGGCACCGCCCATGCCGTGCAGAGCATCGACAACGGCAAGCACATCATCATGGTCAACGTCGAGGCCGACTGCATGGTGGGTCCGATCCTCCAGCGCCGCGCTGAAGCCGCCGGAGTGGTCTACTCGATGGCCTACGGCGACCAGCCTGCACTGATCTGCGAAATGGTGGACTGGTGCCGCACCGTCGGATTCGACATCGTCGCCGCCGGCAAGGGCACCAAGTACCTCCCCGAATACAACTACTCCACGCCAGACACGGTGTGGAACTACTACGGCTTCAGCGACGAGCAGCTGGCGTCCGGTGACTTCAACCCCAAGATGTTCAATTCCTTCCTGGACGGGACGAAGTCGGCCATCGAAATGGCGGCAGTCGCCAACGGCACCGGGCTCACCCCGCAGGACGAGGGGCTCTTCTTCCCCCCGGCCGGTGTCGATGACCTGCCGAACGTATACCGCGAGAATTCCGTCGGCGGCGTCCTCACCCGCCGCGGGACAGTGGAGATCGCCTCCAGCCTGAACCGGGACGGCACTGAGGTCGACCGCGACTTGCGCTGGGGCGTCTACGTCACCTTTGAGGCCAAGACCGACTACGCAGTCCAGTGCTTCGCCGAGTACGGGGTGAAGACCGATTCGACCGGCCGCTACGGCTCGCTATACCGGCCGTACCACATGATCGGACTCGAGCTGGGCGTCAGCATCGCCTCGGCAGTACTGCGCGGCGAGGCAACCGGCTCGCCCACCGGCTTCCGCGGCGACGTCACGACGACCGCCAAGAAGGACCTCAAGGCGGGAGAAATCCTGGACGGCGAGGGTGGCTATACGGCCTTCGGCAAGCTGGCCCCGGCGCGGATCTCGCTGGAGCGTAACGCCCTGCCGCTGGGACTGGCGCACGGCATGAAACTGAAGCGCGACGTGCCCAAGGACGGAACCGTCACGTGGGACGACGTCGACGCCGACGAGACGCTTCTGGCAGTCCAGATCAGGCGACAGCTGGAGAAGGAATTCCGGGCAGAGCTGCTGCAGCGCGCATAGGTCAGACCGTCAGGCCGCGATTACGATGGAGGTGCCGCCGGCGGTCGGCCGGCGGCACGGCAATCAACAAGGTGATCGAAAATGACAGCAGACGCATGGGAACCCGTCCAAAGGGTCCGCACCTACGAACAGGTCATGTCCCAGATCGAGGACAGGATCCTCGACGGCCGACTCAAGGCAGGCGACAAGCTGCCGAGCGAACGGGAGCTCGCCGTACTACTGGGCGTTTCCCGGCCATCACTCCGGGAGTCGCTCAGGGTCTTGGAAGCCTTGGGCATCGTGGACATCCGTCCCGGCGGCGGGGCTGAAGGAGGGGCTGTCCTGGTCGGCGAGCCGGGATCCGCCTTCGTCAACCTGCTCAAGCTGCAGCTCGCTCTGGGCCAATTCGACCAGAACGATGTCCTGGAAACCCGGATCGCCCTGGAGACCTGGTGCTGCGAGGAAGCCGCGGTCCGGGCCAGTGAACAGGACCACCGCGACCTCGAGCTGATCCTCGATGCAATGGATGACCCGGACATTTCAACCGCCGAGTTCAACCGCTTGGATGCCGCGTTCCACGTCCGGATCGCTGAATCAACCGGCAACGCACTGTCGTCCCACTTGATGGGGTCGCTCCGGACCGCCATCAACCGCCAAATGATCGAAGCCTACGCGCGGCTGGAGGACTGGAAGACGACCGCCAAGGTGGTCCGGAGCGAACACCGCGACATCCTCGATGCCATCCGGCGACGGGACGCGGATGCAGCCAGGCGCGCTGTGGGCGACCACATCCGCAGTTTTTACAACATTGGAAACGTCAAGGGCCTGAACCACCCGAGCTGACGCCGCAGTCGGCGTCACTGGTGCAGGACCGCGGCACCCGGGACCGGGGAAAATGCCCCCGTCCCATATCGAAGGAGATATGGACGCTGATGAGTACGCTCACACAAGCACAAAGCCGCCAGGCTGAATACGGTTCACCGGACAAGCTCAAGGTTGCGATCGGCAGTGCCGTCGGCACAACGATCGAAAACTACGACTTCCTGGCCTACGGCACAGCCGCTGCACTGTACTTCGGCAGCGCGTTTTTCCCTGGCCAGGACCCCCTGGCCGCCACCTTGCTCGCGTTCGCCACGCTGGCCGTGGGCTTTGCGATGCGGCCGCTGGGCGGGCTCATCGGCGGCTACCTCGGGGATAAGTACGGCCGGAAACCGGTCCTCGTCGGTGCGCTCCTGGTCATGGGCGGTGCCACCTTCCTTATCGGTGTCCTGCCCACCTACCAGCAGGTGGGCGTTCTGGCTCCGATCCTGCTCGTTGCCATCCGCATCATCCAGGGCCTTGCCTTCGGCGCGGAGTGGGGCGGCGCGATCATGATGACCTTTGAGCACGCCCCGTGGCGCCAGCGCGGCCGGTACACCGGCATCCCCCAGGCCGGCGTCCCGCTCGGACTGCTGCTGGCCAACCTTGTCTTCCTGGCCACCACCGGCTGGAACAATGAATGGTCCTGGCGGGTACCGTTCCTGGCCAGCTCCATCCTTATCATTGCCGGCATCATCATCCGCCTCAAGGTCAGCGAATCGCCCGAGTTCGAGGAAACCAAGGCCAAGGGCGAGCTCGTCAAGAACCCGCTGCTGACCGTGATCAGGGACGACTGGCGCAACATCCTGCGTGTCATCGGCCTGCGGCTGGCCGAATCAGGCGGCTTCTACGTGATCGTGACCTACCTGCTGTCCTACATCACCAGCAACAAAATCGCCGACCGCCAGACCGGCCTGACGGGCCTCGTCCTCGCCGCGGCACTGGGCGTCGTCACCACCATCCTCTGGGGCCGGTTCACCGACAACGTCGGCCGCCGCAAGGTGTACATTGCGGGCTCGGCCGGGATCATCCTGTTCGGCGTTCCGCTGTTCCTCTTGGTCAACACGGGCGTCCCGTTCCTGATCGTCCTCGTGTACATCATCGGACTGCCGATCCTCCACGACATGCTGGCAGGCGCCCAGGGCGCCTGGTTCTCCGAGTTGTTCCACGCCAACACCCGGACCTCGGGCGCCTCGATCGGCTACCAGTTCTCCGCCGCCATCTCCGGCTTCATCCCCCTGATCGCCGCGGCCACGGCAGCGGCCTGGGGCTGGGGCGGGGTGTCCATCGTTTACATGGGCTGCGGCGCGATCGGTCTTGTCGCCGCCCTGGCCACCCGCGAAACGTGGAGCCGGCGCGAACGCGGCGCCGTCGACCAGCTCATCGCCTCGGGCAAATAAGGACGACCAAGCAACGGCGGCGACCCCGCCTCCCAACAGCTGTGCCCGGGACCAGCGGTCCCGGGCACAGCTGTTTGTCTTATCCGAATCCCGCAGATGTCGCGGTTGTCTCAGTCGATCCCGCGGGGCCGCCACACCACCAAGGCCTGGGACCTCGCCTGGGGTCGCTTCCCGCGGGCCAAACTGACGACGTCGCCGGCCGTTCCGGCCGCGAAGATCCGCGCATCGGTCGCCTGGCGGCGCCGGCCCAGCTCCTCGGTCAGCTCACCGACCCGGCGCTGCAGGGCGGCCACCTGGTTCTCCAGCTGCAGGATCCGCTTGATGCCTTCCAACGAGACGCCCTCATGGGAGAGCCGCTGGACTTCGCGGAGCATGTTCACGTCCCGCTGCGAGTAGCGCCGCGACTTGCCCGGCGCCCGGCTGGGCGAGACGATGCCCAGCCGGTCGTACTGGCGCAGTGTCTGCGGGTGCATGTCCGCCAGCTCAGCCGCAACGGAGATGACGAAGATCGGCTGATCGAAGTCAATAGCCATGGCTGGACCCCGTTCCTAGAGCCGGGCCTTGGCTGCCAGGCCCGAGCGGACGTCCTCGCCGTCCGTGGCCGCGGCGAACGCCTTCACGGCTTCCTCCGCTTCCTTGTTCAACCGCCGCGGGACGGCGACGTCGATCGTCACGAGCAGGTCGCCGGTGGCCTTGGCGTGCTTGATGCCCCGGCCCTTGACGCGCAGCGTGCGGCCCGACGGGGTGCCTGCAGGCACCCTGACTTTGACCGTGTCGCCGTCGACCGTCGGAACCTCGATGTCCGCGCCCAGGGCGGCCTCCGGGAAGGAGACCGGCACATGGATGCGGAGGTTGTCGCCGTCGCGGACGTAAAAATCGTGCGGCTTCACGGAAACTGTGACCATGAGGTCGCCGTTGCCTGCCGGCGCGTACTGGCCCTTGCCGCGGACGCGGACCTTCTGCCCGTCCTTGATGCCGGCCGGGATGCGGACGTCGATGACCTCGCCGTCCGGTTCCCGCAGACCGATGGTTGTGCCGCGGATGGACCCGGCAAACGAGATCGAGGTGGACGCGGTGCGGTCCGCACCCTTCTGCGGAGCCCGCTGGAAGGACTGGCCTCCACCGCCGAATCCGCCGCCGCCGAAGAGATCCGCGAACTCGGGCGGAATGCCGCCCGCGGTGCTGTAGCCGCCGGAGTGGCGTCCCCCGCCGCCGGTGAAGAGCCCGCCGAAGAGGTCTTCGAAGCCTGCCCCGCCGGCACCCCCGCCGGCTCCGCCGGGAGCGAAGCGTGCACCGCCGCCCATGGCGCGGATGGCGTCGTATTGCTGGCGCTCGTCGGGATCGGAGAGCACCGAATACGCCTCGGAGATGTCCTTGAACTTTTTCTCCGCCGCCGCATCGCCCGCGTTCCTGTCGGGGTGGTGCTGCCGGGCAAGCTTCCGGTAGGCCTTCTTGATGTCGGCGTCGGAAGCGTCCTTGGCGACACCAAGGATCTTGTAAAAGTCCTTGTCCACCCAATCCTGGCTAGCCAATGGCGTTTCCTTTCAAAATACAAAGAGATAAGGCGACATTACCGCTGAACGCCGTAGCGGATGAGGGGGCCCGGGAGTGGCTTCGGGCCTGCCGGAGCCGGGTGGGCGAGGATCGCAGATCCTTGGCCACCCGGCGTAGGGGCGGGGCCCCCTCATCCGCGAAGGCGTGAAGGTGACTACGCCGGAACAGCCACGATGACCTGGGCAGCGCGGAGGACGCGGTCCCCGGACTTGTAGCCCGAGCGCAGGACCTGGCTGACAGTGTCGAATTCGACGTCGTTGCCGGGCTGCTGGATCAGGGCCTCGTGGATCGTGGGATCGAACTCCACCCCGGTCTCCTCGATGCGCACCAGTCCGTACGTCTTCAGCGCACTCTCCAGCTTGGCGGCGATCGCGGCGAACGGGCCGTCCGCGAGGTCACCGTGCTGGCGGGCGGCGTCGACGTCGTCCAGTACCGGCAGCAGGGCGTTCAGGACGCCGATGACGGCCATCTCGCCCGCCACGGCGCGGTCGCGCTCGACCCGCTTGCGGTAGTTGACGTACTCGGCCTGCAGGCGGCGAAGGTCATCCCGGAGCTCGTCCGCCTCAGCGGCACCCGCACCCTGCGCCACCGATTCCGCGGCGGGCACCTCAACGCTGTTGAGGATGTCCTCCGCCTGGGACAGGGCGTCCCCGGAATCGGCCTGGTCGGGGTGGCGGGCCTGGCCGGTCTTGGGATCAACCTTGCGGTTGTCGTGGATCACCGGCTTCTCCGCCTCGTTCTCCCGCTGTTCAGCGTCGCGCCGGCTCTCGGAAGAACCGTGCTCTTCTTCGTTACCGTGGTGCGGCATGATTACTTCTTCTCGTCTTCGTCAACGATTTCGGCGTCGACGATGTCCTCGTCGGAGCCCGCTGCCTGCTCACCCGCGGGGGCACCTTCAGCGCCGGTGGCACCGTCGGGGGACCCGGCGTGGGCGTAGATGGCTTCGCCGAGCTTGGTCTGGGACGTCTGCAGCTTCTCAAACGCCGTCTTCACAGCGGCGTCATCAGTGCCCTCAAGCGCGGACTTGAGCGCGTCGACGTCGGCCTTGACCTCGGTCTTGACCTCTTCCGGCAGCTTGTCGGCGTTGTCCGCGATCAGCTTGTCCACGGAGTAGGCCAGCTGTTCGGCGGAGTTGCGGGTGTCTGCGGCCTCGCGGCGTGCCTTGTCCTCCGCGGCGTGCTCTTCGGCGTCGCGGACCATGCGGTCGATGTCTTCCTTCGACAGCGCGGTGCCGCCGGTGATGGTCATGGACTGTTCCTTGCCGGTGCCCTTGTCCTTCGCCGAAACGTGCACGATGCCGTTGGCGTCGATGTCGAAGGTGACCTCAACCTGCGGCACACCGCGGGGAGCCGGCGCGATGCCGGTCAGTTCGAACGTGCCCAGCGGCTTGTTGTCGCGGGTAAACTCGCGCTCGCCCTGGAAGACCTGGATGGCCACGGACGGCTGGTTGTCATCCGCGGTGGTGAAGGTCTCGCTCCGCTTGGTGGGGATGGCCGTGTTGCGCTCGATCAGGTGCGTCATGATGCCGCCCTTGGTTTCGATGCCAAGGGAGAGCGGGGTGACGTCGATCAGGAGCACGTCCTTGCGCTCACCCTTGAGGACACCGGCCTGCAGGGCAGCGCCGACGGCGACGACCTCGTCCGGGTTGACGCCCTTGTTCGGCTCCTTGCCGCCGGCCAGTTCCTTGACGAGTTCGTAGACGGCCGGCATGCGGGTGGAACCGCCGACGAGCACGATGTGGTCAATCTCGGAGAGCTTGATGCCGGCTTCCTTGATGACGTCCTGGAACGGCTTCTTGGTGCGGTCCAGCAGGTCCTTGGTGAGGTCCTGGAACTTGGCGCGGGTCAGCTGCTCGTCGAGGTGGACCGGGCCGTCGGGGGTGACGGACAGGTACTGGAGGGAGACGTTGGTGCTGGAGGAGGAGGAGAGTTCCTTCTTGGCCTGCTCCGAGGCTTCACGCAGTCGCTGCAGGGCGATCTTGTCCTTGGAGAGATCGATGCCCTTGACCTTGAGCTGGTTCAGCAGGTAGTCGACGACGCGCTGGTCCCAGTCGTCGCCGCCGAGGTGGTTGTCACCGGCGGTGGCGCGGACCTGGATGGTGGAGAAGTTGTCCTCGTCCTTGCCGACCTCGAGGAGGGAGACGTCGAAGGTTCCGCCACCGAGGTCGAAGACCAGGATGAGTTCGTCTTCCTTGCCCTTGTCCAGGCCGTAGGCCAGAGCGGCCGCGGTGGGCTCGTTGACGATGCGCAGGACGTTCAGGCCGGCGATTTCACCGGCCTCCTTGGTGGCCTGGCGCTGGGCGTCGTTGAAGTAGGCCGGGACGGTGACGACGGCGTCGGTGACCTTTTCGCCCAGGTAGGACTCGGCGTCGTTCTTCAGCTTCATAAGGATGCGGGCAGAGATTTCCTGCGCCGTGTACTTCTTGTCGTCAATGGCGACGGTCCAGTCGGTGCCCATGTGGCGCTTGACCGACGCGATGGTGCGGTCAATGTTGTTAACGGCCTGGCGCTTGGCGATTTCGCCGACAAGGACCTCGCCGGCCTTGGAGAAGGCAACAACCGACGGCGTGGTGCGGCCACCCTCGGCGTTGGCAATGACGGTGGGCTCGCCACCTTCGAGAACGGAGACGACGGAGTTGGTGGTTCCGAGGTCAATACCTACTGCACGTGACATGGATTGCTTCCTTACTTTCCTTGGAATCTTGCGGAGATGGCCGCGGACCACAATGGGCCCGACCGTTATTGAGCGATCTGGACTCAACTTTACTCAGACTCGGATTTAAGTCAATCCAAGTTGAGCGACATACACTCAACTTTGAGTCCGCCGCCGTCCACAGCCGATCTTCCCCGCCCGAAATCCCCGGATTTCAGCCTTTCCCGCACCACACCAGCAGCGTTTCGCCCTGCGCGAACCTGCGACAGGAGCTGGGGCCTCCGCCTACCCCTCGTCCCTCGCGACGTCTTCGGCGGACCCGTCGGCTGCCCGCCGACTGCCCCGCTCACCGGTGGCCGTTCCGGCAGTCCCGTAGTCGCCCTCGGGGTACTCCCCCTCCTCGGCAAGGCCTTCGGTCCCGCCGGCGACCGCGTCCCCCGAGACCCCGGCGTCGCCATAGTCGCCTTCGGGATAATCACCTTCCACGTCGCCGACGACGGCCGGTCCGGTGACGCCGGCGTCGCCGTAGTCACCGGCCGTATAGCCCCCCTCAACAGCCGTGGGCGGGATTTCGCCTTCAGTTCCCGCGGAGCCGTAGTCGCCTTCGACGTACTGCCCCTCAGCTGCGGGGGCTTCAGCCTGGTCCCCGACTGCCGCACGCTCAGCGGAATTTCTGGACGCCGCATTGTCGGACGCTGCATGTTCGGACGCCGTCTGCCCTGGCAAGCGGTCGCGCGGGCTCTCTGCAGGGATCTTCTTTTCAGGCACATTCTCTTCAGACATGATGGATCCTTCCTGGACGCATCGGGCACGCCCGTGCGGGCGCAGGGGCAGTCTATCGAGCGCCGGAGCGGGGCAACAGAGGGCGCGTGGACTCCTAGAAAGCGTCCGCGCAGACGGATACGTTGCCTCAGTTGAAAACCTCCGGCAACGGGGGCGGACAACAAATCTGTTTCCGCCGCGGATCCCCGGTTGGGGGCGTCGTTCAGGAGCGGGCGGCGGCCGCCGGCAGCCCGGCGACGTCGGCGAGCACTGCGAGCTGATGGTCGAATAGCTCGTCCCAGGCGGTGAAGGTGCCCTCGCCGTACTGGCCGAAAACCTCGAAGCTGACCGCACCGAAGAGCGAGGTCCACGCCAGGGCGCCGCGGGCCAGCAGGTCAGCCGGCACAGCCAAACCGAACTCCGCCCGGATTTTCGCCAGATCCCCGGCCAGTCCGGCGGCCATTACAGGACTCCGCGGGGCCGCCGCCGAGAGCCGCCCGGCCCGGAATGCGCCGTCGAAGAGCAGCATGAGGGCCACAATTACCCGGGTCCCGGGACCGGTGGTCCGCTCGGCGGGCGCCCGATAGCCGGGCACCGGGCTGCCGAAGAGAAGGGCGTACCGGGAAGGTTCGCGGAGCGCCCAGTCCCGCACGGCGCGGCCCAAAGCCCCAAACTGGCCGCCGAAATCGTCTTCCGGCACTGCCGCGACGGCGGCTTCCACTTCATCGCCAAGCTCGTTGTATGCGTCAATCAGGAGAAGGGTCAGCAGCTCCTCCCGGCTCTCCACATAGCGGTAGACCGCCGAGGAGACGACGCCGAGATCCCTGGCGACGGCACGGAGGGACAGCGCGGCCGCTCCGTGCAGCGCCAGATGCTCCCGGCCCAGCCGGACAATGTCGGCGACGGTCCGGGCGCGGGCACGTTCACGCGGGGTGCGGGGACCCGGCGCGGCGGGGGCCTGCCCGCCAGTGGATTGGACGGCTGGCTCAACCGCCCACTCACCGGCTCGTTCATCCTTGTCTTCTGGCATGAGTCCAGCATTCCACAAACAAGAGCAGTGCGAACAAATGTGAGCGCCGCTCTTGACTTAGCCCGCCGGCCGGTGCATCCTGAATTGCGAGAGCACTGCTCTCCTCATTTCTAAGGAGATCGGAAATGTCCCAGCCTGAAGCCGCCGGACGCGAATCGTCTCGGCTCTATGTCGTCACAGGAGCCGGCCCGGTGGGCTGGACCGTCGCGGAACAACTCGCCGCTGCGGGCCACCGCGTGCGCATTCTGACAAGGTCCGGCAGCGGGCCCACCCACCCGCTGGTCGAGAAAATCGCCCTCGATGTGTCGGACGCCGCCCGGCTCTGCGGCGTCTTCGACGACGCCACGGCCGTCTTCCACTGCATCCACGGCTCGCGGTATGACGCGAAAGTCTGGGAAAGGGAGCTGCCTGCGGCCGAGCAGAGCGTACTCGCCGTGGCGGGCGAGGCTGGCGCCGTCGTCGTCTTCCCCGAAAGCCTCTACTCTTACAGCGCGCCGGAACAAATCATGGCCGAGGACAGCCCCCGGCAGGCGCAGGGCGGCAAGCGCGGCGTCCGGACCGCGCTGCTCTCGGCCCGCGCGGCCTCGGCCACGGCCACGGTGAGCGTGGTGGCCGGCGATTTCTTCGGGCCGCGGGTCCGCAACGCCCTCGCCGGGGAGCGCATGGTCCGTCCCGCGGTGGCCGGCCGGCAAATAATGGTGATCGAACGTGCGGACCAGCCGCATTCCTTTACCTACGTTCCGGACCTTGCGGCCGCGATGATTGCTGCTGCGGACAGGCCGCGGTTGTGGAACCGGGTGTGGCATGCGCCCACGGGCCCTGCGCTGACGCAGCGCGAGATGGCGGGGGCATTCGCCCAGGCTGCCGGCGCGCGGGCACCGCGTGTCACTGCCGTGCCCGGCTGGGCACTGAAAGCGATGGGCGTGTTTTCCCCCGACATGCGGGGAGTGGAGGAGACGCTGTACCAGTTCCGGCGCCCGTTCGTCATGGATTCGGCAGCGAGCCAGGCCGCCCTGGGGCTGGCGCCAACCCCGCTGCACGAAGCAGCCGCCGCAACCGTCGCCTCGTGGCGGGACCAGGAACAGTGACACCCCCCGTAGCCGGCAGCAGGGGCCCATTCCAGCCGCCGGAACGACTTCTGCAGTGAGTCAGCGGGGGTGGGTTCCGGCTAGCGGACGGCCGCCTCTTTTTCGGCGGCCCGGGCGGCTGGCAACTCCCGGGCCGCATCAGCTCCGGGCCGGCCCAGTTTCCCCGGCCACCAGATCCGCGGGCCAATGTCGTAGGCCAGGGCCGGGACCAGCAGGGAACGGACCAGAACGGTGTCCAGCAGCACGCCGAAGGCGACGATAAAGGCCAGCTGCACCAGGAACATGATCGGGATGACGCTCAACGCGGCGAAGGTGGCGGCCAGCACCACACCGGCCGAGGTGATCACGCCGCCCGTGACGCCAAGGCCGCGGAGGACGCCGGCCCGGGTGCCGTGCTTGAGGGATTCCTCCCGCACCCTACTCATGAGGAAGATGTTGTAGTCCACGCCCAGGGCCACAAGGAAGACGAAGCCGAAGAGCGGAACGGTGGCGTCCGCCCCCGGGAATCCCAGGATGTGGTTGAACACGACGGCGGAGACGCCCATCGCGGCGCCGTAGGACAGCACCACCGAGGCGACCAGCAGGACCGGCGCCAGCACGGAGCGCAGCAGCAGCATCAGGATCACGAGGATGACCGCGAGCACCACCGGGATGATGGTGACGAGGTCGCGCTGGGCGGTGGTGTTGGTGTCCAACGCCGTCGCGGTGACGCCGCCCACGAGGGCACCGTCGTCGATCTTCTTGAGTTCCTGGCGGAGGTTTGCCACCACGTTTTCGGCCTCAGTGGAATCCGCCGCGTAGTTGAGTGTCGCGCTGATCAGGACCTTCCCGTCCCGGACCGCCGGATCCGCCGGAGTGCCCCGCCCGGCCGGGGCGCCCGGGGCGCCAGTCATGATCGGGACGCCGCCTTCGGCCAACAGGTAGGCATCCCCGACGCCGCCGCTTGCCCTGGTCTTGTCCAGGACGTCCGGGGCTTTGGCTTCGTCGGCGACGATCACGGCGGGGCTGCCGGATCCGGCGTCGAAGTGCCGGCCCAGGGCCGCCTGCCCGTCAACGGCGTTGGAGGCGGCGAGGATGACGTCGGTTTGGGCCACGCCGTTAGCTTTGAGCTGGAGGATACCGGCGCCCGCCGCGAGGAGCAGCAGGGCCGAGGCAATCCAGACCCTACGCGGCCGGCGCGACACCAGCGAACCGGTGGCCCGCCACAGCCCCTTCTGGCCCTCGAGTCCGGTCACCAGTTCCGGTTCCCGCTCGGTTTCCGGGAGCAGTCTGGGCCGGAACGGCCAGAACGCGGCCCGGCCCAGCAGGGCGAGGAGGGCGGGCAGCAGGGTCAGGGCCGCGAAGAGCGCGCAGAAGATGCCTGCGGCCGCGACCGGCCCGAGCGCCCTGTTGGAGTTGAGGTCGGAGAACAGCAGGCACAGCAGGGCGATCATCACGGTGGCGCCCGAGGCAAGGATCGGTTCCCACGACGCCTTCCACGCCGTGAGCGCGGCGGCGGTGCGGTTGGTGGTGTGGGTCAGGGCCTCACGGAACCTCGCCACATACAGCAACGCGTAGTCGGTAGCCGCGCCGATCACCAGGATGGACAGGATGCCTTGGCTTTGGCCGTTCAGCTGGATCCAGCCGGCCTTGGCCATGCCGAACACCAGGAGGATGGCGGCGCAGAGCGCGAAAACGGAGGTGAGCAGGACCACGAGGGGCAAAAGCAGCGAACGGTAGACAATCAGCAGAATCAGGAAGACGGCGCCGAGGGCCACGAGCAGGAGGACCCCGTCAATGCCGGCAAAGGCACTCACGAGGTCCGCCGTGAGGCCGGCCGGGCCGGTGACGAAGGTCTGCGTTTCCGCCGGCGCTGACGCCTGCACTGCGTCCCGGAGTTCCTTGACCGCCGCCTTCACTTCGCCCGACGAAGCGATCGGCACCACGAACTGGACGGCCTTGGCGTCCTCGGAGGGAATCGGACCGATCACCGTGCTGCCGGCGTGCAGGCCTTCCAGCTTGCCCTTGAGCGCCGCGGCATCGCCGAGTTGCGCCGGAGTGAAGGCGGCATGGCTCTCGATGACGATGACGGCCGGGATCTCCTTGGAGTCCCGGAACTTGGCCTGCCAGCCCTGCGCCTCGGTGGCCTCCGCCCCGGCAGGCAGGAAGGATGCCTGGTCGTTTGAGGAAACCTCACTGAGCCGGCCGAAGGTGGGGCCGCCGATGCCGGCAATGGCCAGCCAAGCCACGACCAGTACTGCCGGAACCAGCCAGCGCAGCCAGATCGGGATGCGTGGTGGAGTGGGCGATGTCATCTTCAGGTGTCCTTCCGGTGCCGCTGCGAGGAATGCAAGTAAGTTCCACAGTAGACTATCTCCATGAACGAGATAACCCGCCGGGGCATCTTTTAGGAGAATGAAGAGGCGGCGTGGCGCCGCCGCTGCAGTAAACTCCGGAAGGCGCCGTCGACGACGCCGACCGCGCCGGCGAGACAGCCCCGGCCACAGCCAGGGAAAACGAAGGAGGTTCGCCGTGTCAGCCGAAGCCCCGGGACCGCCTGAAGCAGCCGGACCTCCACCCCTCGTCCGGCTCCTCCAGGAATTCACCCTCGAAGCGAACCGCTACGTGGACACCGCCGGCGGCCGCAACGACATGCACCGCACGGATCTCAACGCTCTGGCCGTCATCATGCGGCACACCGCACGGAACCAGATCGTCACGCCGGGGCTGCTCAGGAAAGAGCTCAACCTCAGCTCACCGGCCACCACCGCACTGATCGACCGGCTCCACAGTTCCGGCCACGTGGTCCGCGAGCGCGAGGGCACGGACCGCCGGCAGGTGCAGCTGCGCATGACCCCCAAGGCCTACCGGGACGGGGGAGCAATGTTCCTTCCGCTGGCCCGCCACATGGGCGCGGCGATGGAGCACTTCACCCCGGAGGAACTGGAGACCGTCACCCGGTTTCTAAACTCCATGATCGCCGCCACCATCCGGGCCGGCGAAGAAGCGGCCCGCGGCCCGGACCACAAGTAAGTCTCAGCACGGGTGGTGCGCCCTTTTCTCATCCCGGGAGGGTAGCGTTCCCTTATGAGTGCGCAGCAGCCTGACGATGTGTACACGCACGGCCACCACGAGTCGGTGGTCCGTGCCCATGCCTCCCGCACGGCGGAAAACTCCGCGGCGTTTGTGCTCCCGTACCTTACCCCCGGGGTGTCCGTGCTCGACGTCGGCTGCGGGCCCGGCAGCATCACGTGCGACTTCGGGGCACTGGTGGCGCCCGGCACCGTCACCGGCCTGGACCGCTCCCCCGACGTCGTCGCGCAGGCGGCGGCGCTCGCCGCGGGGCGCGGCGTCGGCAACGTCGTCTTCGCCACCGGAAACGTCTACGACCTCGACTTCCCGGACGAGACATTCGACGTCGTCCATGCCCACCAGGTGCTCCAGCACCTCACGGACCCGGTCGCGGCCCTGCGGGAAATGCGCCGGGCGGCCAAGCCCGGCGGGATCGTGGCCGTGCGCGATGCCGATTTCCACGGCATGAGCTGGTACCCGGCCATCCCCGAGCTCGACGACTGGATGGAGTTGTACCAGCGGATCGCGCGCCGCAACGGCGCCGAACCCGACGCCGGCCGCCGGCTCGTCGCCTGGGCCCAAGCCGCCGGTTTCACGGATGTAGCGCCGTCGAGCAGCAACTGGCTCTACGCCACCGGGCAGCAGCGGCGCTGGCAGGCCCGGGTGTGGGGTGAGCGGGTGCTGCACTCGTCCTTTGCCGACCAGGCGCTCGAGTACGGCTTTGCCGGCGAGGCGGACCTGGCGCGGATTTCCGCGGGCTGGCACCGCTGGGGCTCCACCGACGACGGCTGGTTCCTGATCCCCAACGGCGAGGTGATCGCCCGGGCCTGAGACGGCGCCCAGGGTCACAGCAGCGGCACAGCCGACCGAAAGTGCTGCCATAACTCCGCGTCGGAGGCTGGGTACAGGCCGAAACCTCGGCCGGCCCGGGAGTCCGGGCCCCAGCAAAGGAGTAACGCAATGGCAAAGATCAATAAGTCCACCGCGGGCATCATGCTCGCGGCGGTCATCAGCGGCGGCGCCATCGGCGCGGCGGCCATCCCGGCCATGGCCGCGGATACCACCGGCAACTCGACGGCCGCCACGGCCGGCTATGGAAGCGGCTACGGCAGCACCGGTGGCGGCACCGGCGGCCCGCACCAGGCCAACGGCAAGACCGAGGAGGTCCTCACGGGCGACACGGCCACCAAGGTGGAGGCGGCCGTCAAGGCAGCGCAGCCGAACGCGATGATCGAAAGGATGGAAACCGACGCCGACGGCGCTGTGTACGAAGCCCACATCACGAAGGCCGACGGCACCCACGCCACCGTCCTGCTGGATGCCAACTTCACCGTCACCGGAACCCAGGACCAGGGTCAGGGCGGCCGGGGCCGCGGCGGGCCGAACGATGGCGACGCCGGCGACGCCGCTGGGAGCGGTTCCACTTCCAACGGCTAGCCGCTGCCGAAGGACGGAGCTGTTCCGGATGGCCGCACAGCCGTCCGGGACAGCCCCGTAGCGCGTCGCGTCTTCGTCGGCTGCGGGTTTGAACGAGTTTCCGGCTGCCATTCCCTGGCCCGTGGTCTGCCGATAGGGTGCACTAAAGATTCATCGAAAAGGAGAACCCATGCGCAAACTGACCGCCGGCCTCTTCTGCTCCGTGGACGGAGTGGTGGAAGACCCGTTCCTCTGGCAGTTCGACAGCTTTGACGACGAGCTCGGCGCCGGGATGGGCGAGATGATGGGCCGGATAGACACCGGGCTCCTGGGCCGCGTCGGATACCAGCAGTGGGCCGAGTACTGGCCCAACGCCGAAGGCGACACCGAATTTGCCGGGTTCATCAATCCTCTGCCGAAATTTGTGGCGTCCCGGACATTGGCCCCGGAGCTGGACTGGCAGAATTCACGCCTGATCGAGGGCCCGCTGGAGGACTTCGTGACGGATTTGAAGAACAGCGACGGCGGCGAGATCGGCATCTTCAGCAGCATCTCACTGGTGCGCCAGCTGCTGTTCGCCGGCCTGCTCGACACCCTGATGCTGATCGTCCATCCCGTGGTCGCGGGAAGCGGCCGGCGGCTGTTCAACGACGGCGATCCCCTGACCCGGCTGGAGCTGCAGTCATCCCAGCAGACCAGCAAGGGAAACATGATTCTCAGCTACGGCCGCCGCGGCGAGTGAGCCGCCGCCGGCCCGGCCTCCACGGCCCAGCCGGCGGCCTCTGAGCCCGTAAGCTTGGCTGGTGCAACCCTCACTTTGGCTGGCCCTGGCCGGCGCCGGCGTCCTGATCAGCTTCACCCCCGGCGCTGGCGCCATCAACACCATGAGCAACTCGCTGAACTCGGGCTTCCGCCGTTCCATCTGGGGCATCCTGGGCCAGCAGGCCGCCCTGGTGGTGCACATCCTGGTGGTGGCGCTCGGCGTCGGGGTGCTCGTGGCGAGCTCTCCGGTCGCGTTCAACGTGATCCGCTACGCGGGCGCCGCCTATCTGGTCTATCTGGGCATCCGGCAGTTCCTGCACAAGCCGGACCTGGACCAGGAGAAGGCCTCCGCCCTGCGCAACGAGCCCGCGCTCTCCATGTTCCGCCGCGGCCTCTGGGTCAACCTGCTCAACCCCAAGGCCGTGGTCTTCTTCCTGGCCTTCATGCCCCAGTTCATCCGCCCGGAACAGCCGCTGCTGCCGCAGTACGCCGTCCTGTCCGCCACCGTGATCGTGATCGACATCCTGGTGATGTGGTTCTTCTTCGCGGCGGCGGCCCGGTCCTTCCAGCGCTTCACCCACGACGCGCGCGGCCAGAAGGTCCTGAACCGGACGTTCGGGGGGCTGTTCGTCGGCGTCGGCGCGCTGCTGTCGGCCATCCACTGACGAGGCCCCGCGGTGGATGGCCGCCGGGCCCGGTCAACGCGCCGGGCCTACCGAAAGAGCCCGCGGCGTGCCCGCCAGCTCGGGAGCTTCGCGGGCAACGACCTCGCCGACGTAGGCGGTGGCGGCACCCGCGAGCCCGTCATAGAGGCGTACCATCAGGTCCCTGGCTTCGTTGCGGGGCCACGCTTCCGGCAGGAGCTCGGCGGGAAGGTCCGGGTCGCTCCACGGAAATGCCCGCCACGCGTCCATCAGCTCGGTCCTGACCCTGAAAGCTTCAGCCGGACTGACCGTTCCGGCATCCAGGCGCCCGGCCCATGGCGTGAACTTTTCACTGAAGGGCCGGTAGTGCTCCCTGAACTCCTGCGGCGACCAGGCCTCCACGAGCCGCTTGCCCCGGAGGCTGGATTCCGCGGTGCGGAAAATGACGTAGTCGTCCACGCCATACCCCCTGCAGGTTTCCTCCAGCTCCTCGGAGTGGTCTCGCGGGGAAACCCACAGCGCGCCGAACAGCGGCGCGAATCCACGCCACCGCAAGCGTGAGCGGAACATCTCCCGGACATCCCGCGACGTCTCCGGAATGGAAAACGCGATGACGGTCCAACTGCCGTCCCAGTGGCGGGACTGTTCACCGAACACGGAGACCTGCTCGAGACCGTGGCGCAGTCGGTTCCGCGCACCGCGGGTGATGCGGTAACGCGAGGTCCGCCCCGCACTGGACTGTTCCAGGACCCCCCGGGACGCCAGGCGGCTCAGAGCCGTCGCCGTCGCAGACGCGGTGATCCCGAGACCGGCGGCCAGGGCCGCGATGAGCCGGGACGGCAGCCACACCTCGCTGTCGAACCAATAGTCGACCACCAAGGTGACCAGCTGGTGCTGGGTGGACGGCCCCTTCAAAGGCCGCGGAAAGTCGATGGCCAGATCCGGGTCCATGCCGGGCACCGAGGCCGGCCGCTCGCTCATCACGACTCCATCATGCCAGCCGCAAGACTCCCCTTTTAATTTTGCACTTGCATTGACGGACGCAGATCGAAGTGCATACCATTGCAGTACAAGTGACGGAGGCCACAGCCGACCCCGCCACTGCGCTCAAGCATGCGAGCCACAGGTCTTCCAGCCTCACCATTTTCCCCTGCCTCACTTCCTGCCCTTACTAGGAGATCCGCAATGACCGCTGGTCCCATCGATCCGCCGACGCCGTTGACGCCGTCCGTGGAACAGGCCCACCCCGTTTCCCCCGCGGGAACCAACCATGCCCGCCGCGCCGCCGCCGCCAGCTTCATCGGCAGCACCCTGGAGTACTACGACTTCTTCATCTACGGCTCGGCGTCCGCCCTGATCTTCAACAAGATCTTCTTCCCGGGCATCGATCCCGCCCTCGGCACCATCCTGTCAATGGCCACCATCGGCATCGGCTACGTGGTCCGGCCCCTCGCGGCAAGCGTCATCGGCCACTATGGCGACAGAATCGGACGCCGCCAGATGCTGGTCCTGACGCTCGTGGTGATGGGAGTGGCCACGTTCCTGATCGGCTGCCTGCCGCCGGCGGCCGCCATCGGCGCCACCGCCCCGGTCCTTCTGGTCGTGCTGCGCGCACTGCAAGGAGCCTCCGCCGCCGGTGAATCCGTCGGCGCCGTCACCATGACCATGGAACATGCCCCCAGCAACAAACGGGCCTTCTACAGCAGCTGGGTCAACACCGGGGCCGTCGCCGGGATCATGCTCGCTTCTTTGGCGTTCCTCGCGGTGTCCCTACTGCCCCAGGAAGACCTGCTCAGCTGGGGATGGCGGTTGCCGTTCCTGGCCAGCATCCTGGTGGTCGCCGTCGGCCTCTACATCCGCCTCCGGCTGCCCGAGTCCGAGGTCTTCGAAGCCGCGAAAGAGGCCGCCGACGGCCATGAACTCCCGCTCAAGGTAGTCCTGCGCGATCATTGGCGCACCATCCTCAAAGTGATCTTCTTCGGGCTCTGGAGCGTTGTGTCCTCGGTCTTCGCGGCCTTCGGGCTGGCCTATGCGACAGGCAAGTTCGGCATCCCTTCCGCCGCCATGCTCGGGGTCACCATTGCCACGGCTGCGCTGGGCATCATCGCGCAGCCCTTCGCCGGCATCCTGGCTGACCGGATCGGCCGGAAGCCGGTTTTCATTACCGGCAACATCATTTGTGCAGCGGCGGCCTTCGTCTACTTCTGGTCCATCAGCATCGCGTCTATACCGCTGATTTTCGCCAGCGGCATCCTCTTCATGACGGTGGGCTACGGCTTGGTCAACCCTCTGGGCCCGGCCATGACGGCCGAAATGTTCCCCACGAGGATCCGCTACACGGGCGCCGCTACCGCTTCGCAGCTCGGACTGATCGTCACCGGCTTCGCCCCGACGATCGCAGCCGCCATTGTCCAGCCCGGCCCCTCGGGCTGGATTCCAGTGGCAGCCTTCACGGCCGCTTGCTGCCTGATCTCTGCGGCAGTCACCGCGATCTGGGTCAAGGAAACCTACAAGGTATCCACCGAGGCCCTCGGCACCCAGGTACCCGGCGCCAAGACATCAGCCGGAGCCACCGCCTGAGAACCGACACACAACCGACAGCCGCCGGGAGGGGCCGGAGCACCCGGCCCCTCCCGGCATGGCTGCCCTCTATCCCGTTCCACGTTAGGACCCACCGTGAAACCGCGCCCAGTACTTATTGACCATGACATCGAAACACCGCTGCCTGACGGCACCATCCTGCGATCCACGGTGTACCGTCCTGCGGACGGGAACCCATGCCCGGTGCTGCTGACCAGGACGCCCTACGGGCGGGACCTTGCCGTCAATTCCTCCTATCTGAACCCGGCAACAGTCGCCGCTGCAGGCTACGTCGTGATCCTGCAGGACTGCCGCGGCCGCTTCGGTTCCGGCGGATTCTTCGATCCCTCTGTCAATGAGGCGTCCGACGGCGCCAGCACGGTCGAGTGGGCAGCGCGGCTGCCGTACTCCAACGGCGTGGTGGGCATGTGGGGGCGGTCCTACTTCGCCGAAACCCAGTGGCGGGCCGCCTCGGGGCATCCGGCCGGCCTGGCGGCATTGTCCCTGGGCGTTTCCGCTGGGGCCAACGCGAACAACGGTTCCCTCTACCGCGGGGGCGCCTTCGAAATCGGCAGCCGCCTCACTTGGGGACATGCCTCTATCACCGCCAACGAACTGCTCCGGGAATTCTCCGACGACCCCGAACTCAGGGCGAAGGAAATGCAGTCGTGGCTGGACCTCGACCGGTCGTTCTCCGACGCCACGGCCTTTGGCACACTGCCGCTCGCCGACCTGGCGCCACGGCTGGGAAGCTTCATGAACCGGCACGTCCTGCCCTCGGCTGGGGAAGCCCCGGGGAGCAGCTTCACGCAGGTGTGGGACGGCGCGTCAGCGCCACCAGTGGACATGCCCACCCTGCACATCGGTGGCTGGTTCGACATCTTTGCCCCGAGCACGCTCGCGCAGTACCGGATGCAGCTCGAGCACAGCCGCACCAACCCAGCAGCTGCACCGCGGCTCATCATCGGCCCGTGGACGCACACCAACTTATCCGGCGCCTACCCGGATGTCAGCTTCGGCCTCAACGCTGCCGCCGGCGTGATGAACGGTCTCGGAGATCTGTCCGGCATTCAGACGGCCTGGTTCGATTCCGTCCTCAAGGGCGAGCAGGACGGGCTGCGGCAGGTGCCGCGGGTCCTGCTGTACTTCATGGGTGAAAACCAGTGGCGCGGCTTCGATGAACTTCCAGCCCCCGCCAGCCACCGTTCGTGGTTCCTGGGCTCCGGCGGATCGCTGGAGGACGCACCCGGAATACCCGGTGTAGAAAGCTACTTTTACGATCCCCTGGATCCCGTCCCGACGACGGGCGGCGCCACCATGATCCACGGCGCGTTCCCGGCCGGACCCGCACACCAGCGGTCCGTCGAGGCACGCGACGACGTCCTGACCTTCACCACGGAGCCGTTCGACGCGCCGGCGACCATCTTCGGGGATGTCAGCGCCACCTTCTTCGCCGCGTCCTCCGCCGTCGACACCGACTTCGTGGTGCGACTCTGCCGGGTCACTCCGGAGGGCGCATCATTGGGCCTGGCCGACGGCATCATCCGGGCCTCCTGGCGGGACAGCTACGCGGACACCGGGCTGTGGGAGCCCGGCCACGAGCCCTCCCCCATTGAACCGGGCCGGCCGTATGAATACACGGTGAGTCTGTGGCAGACGGCGTACACCTTTGCGCCCGGCGAGCGCCTCCGGGTGCAGATCACCTCCAGCTGCCATCCCCGCTGGGACCGGAACCTCAACACCGGCAGACTTGCCTTTGACTCCGCCGACACACTCATTGCGCGGCAGTCGGTCCTCTTCGGCGAGGGCCACCCGAGCCGGTTGACGGCCGGCATCCTGTGACCGCCCCGTTTCCGGCGCGGCCCGGGCTCAGCTTCCTGGCGGAGCTGTCCGTTACGGTCGGCGAGCCGATCGACGTCGGGCCGACGCCGGAAGGGCACCGCCGGCTAATCCCGATCACCGGCGGCACCGTCCACGGTCCTGCCCTCAACGGACGGGTCCTGCCTGCCGGGGCCGACTACCAGCTGATCCGAAGCCCCGTCCTGACGGAACTGGACGCCCGTTACGTCCTGGAAACCGACGACGGCGACCGGATCTTCGTTCACAACACCGCCCTCCGGCACGGCTCTGCCCGGGACATCGAGCTGCTAAATTCCGGCGCTGCCGTCGATCCTGCCAGGATCTACTTCCGCTGCTGGCCCCGGCTCACCACGGCCGCCCCGGCTCTGGACTGGCTGAATACACGCCTCACCCTCGGGACGGGCGTCCGTGAGCCCGGCCGCGTGGTCGTCAGCATCTTCACGGTCGACTAGGCACCCGCACCCCGGTACAAGAGAACCGGAGACTGCATCTCCGCAGTCTCCGGCTTTCTTGCTGCCCGGCCGCGTCCGCGGTTCCGGTCAAACGTGCCCGGGCGTAAGGTTGCGCAGATCGGCTTTGCGGATCTTGCCGCTCGCGGTCCTGGGCATTTCCGCCACGAAGACCACTGACTTGGGAATCTTGTACCGCGCAACCCTGCCCTCGAGGTGGGAGCGTAGGTCTTCCTCTGTGAGCCGGGCACCTTCCCGCAGCAGCACCACAGCCCGCGGGACCTCACCCCACTTCTCGTCCGGTACCCCGATCACCGCCACGCTGCCGACGGCGTCGAGTTCGGCGATCGCCTGCTCCACCTCCGCCGGGTAAATGTTCTCCCCGCCCGAGATGATCATGTCCTTGAGCCGATCGGAGATGAACACGAATCCGTCCGGGTCCTTGTAGCCCATGTCTCCAGACTTGAACCAGCCGTCATCGGTGTAGGAATCCGCGGACGCTTCTGACCGATTCCAGTACTCGTGAATTACGTTGGGACCCTTAATCTGGATCTCCCCCACCGTCCCGGGCGACATCGGGGCCGCCGCCGGGTCCAGGGGATCAGCCACCCGGACGTCGGTGAAGAAGTGCGGCAGCCCGGAGGACCCTGCCTTGTCGCGGGACCTGGCCGCCGGAAGCGTGGTGGCGCCGGGGGCCGTCTCGGTCATGCCGTACCCGTTGGAAAACCGCAGCCCGCGCCGCTCGTACGCTTCCAAGACCCGCAGCGGCACGGCGGAGCCGCCGCACGTCAGTTTGTTCAGCGAACTGAGATCGGCGGCGTCCCAGTCCGGATGCTCACAGAGCATCTGGTAGGTGGTGGGCACCCCGCTGATGGTTGTTGCGCGGTGCCGCCCGATCAACTCCAGCGTCCGGCGGGGATCGAACTTGGCTTCCAGGACCACGGTGCCGCCCTTCAGGAGCGTGGGCAGGACGCCCATGTCCAGCGACGCGACATGGAACATCGGCGAGATCATCAGGGCCACATCGGTGGAGGCGAAGTCGAAGTCCACCAGCACGTTGACACAGTTCCATGTGATGTTGCCGTGCGTCAGGAGCGCCCCCTTGGGGTTTCCGGTGGTTCCGGAGGTGTAGAGAATCATTGCGGCGTCGTCCAGGCCCACTGGCTCGTCCGGCGGGAGCACCGCACCGGAGGCGATCACAGCCTCAAACTCCTCCACGGCCGGTCCCCCGTCCGCACCCCCGTCCGCACCGCCGCCGTCGGGCGCTGTTTTCTGCGGCGCCGTTGAGTCGTCGACGACGACGACGATCCGCCCGCCCACCGCTGTCCCGGTCGAGCCGAGTTCGGCCAACTCCGCCAGCGCCGCCGAGTGGACCAGCAGGACGGCGCCGCTGTCCCGGAGCTGGAACTGGATCTCGGGCGGAGCCAGCCGGGTGTTCAGCGGCACGAAGACCGCCCCGGCCAGGCCGGCGGCAAACAGGGTTTCCAGGAAGGAGGGATCGTTTTCGCCAAGGTAGGCAACGCGGTCGCCCTTGGCCACGCCGCGGTCCCGGAGGGCGTTGGCGAGCCGGGTGGAACGATCCGCGAGTTCAACGTAGCTCAGTTCCCGTTCCCCGGCGATGACGGCGGTCTTGGTGCCCGACTTCGGGCGGCGCCGCTGCAGCCACGAGCCGATGCCAGAATTCTCCACGGCAGATCCTTTCTATTTAGACGGTAATGCCTGCGGGCCGGGTCAGGAACCGACGGTCTGCAGATCGTTGTTCTTGGGCTCGCGGGTGAGCAGGATGAAGACGATCGACACCACGGACATGATGGCCAGGTACAACACCACAGCGGAGGTGTCCTGTCCGGAATCCTTGAAGATCTGTGCCACGATGCCCGGCGTGAATCCCGCCCCGAGGAGGGTGGCGAGCTGGTAGCCCAACGAAGCGCCGGTGTAGCGCGAAGTGGTGCCGAACTGCTCGGATACGAAGGCCGCGAGCGGACCGAACAGGGTGGAGTGGATCATGAGACCGACGGCGAAGGCCACGAAGATCAGCCCGATGTTGTTCGAGGACAGCAGCTGGAACATCGGCGTCAGGTAAATGATGAACAGGACCAGGCCGCCGATCATCACCGGCCGCCGGCCCAGCTTGTCGGAGAGCCTGCCGCCCATGACCACGAAGGCGATGGACACAAAAGAGGCTGCCGCGAAAGCGTAGAGCACGCCCTGCCGGTCAGCGCCCTTGGAGACGGCATAGGTCACGGAGAACGTCGCCAGTACCACCTGCAGCGCGAAGCCGGCTGCGCCGGCCAACATCGTGAAAATGAGGGTCTTGGGGCGGCGCAGGACCTGCAGGAGGGGAATCTCGCGGCGCGCTGCCACGCTGGCATGATTCGCCTTCCGCTGGTCCGCCTGGTGCCGTTCTGCCTTTTCCTGTTCCGCTTTCTCCTGTTCCAGGGCTGCTTTGAAGATGGGGCTTTCGGCGACCTTGAGCCGGACAAACATGCCGACCCCCAGCAGAACAAAGGACAGCAGGAACGGCACGCGCCAGCCCCAGGCAAGAAATTGCTCGTTGGGCAGGGCTGCGAAGGCACCCATGACGAGCGTGCCCAGCACCGCGCCGGTGGGCGCGCCGGCGTTGACGAACGAGGCCGCGAAGCCGCGCTTGCCCGATTCCGAGTGTTCCAGCGCCATGAGGGCGGCGCCGCCCCACTCCCCGCCCACGGCGATGCCCTGGCAGACCCGGAGGATCACCAGCAACACGGCACCCCAGGCCCCGGCCGCCGCGGCACCGGGCACCAGCCCGATCAGGGTGGAGGCGATGCCCATGACCAGCATCGAAACGATGAGCATGTTCTTGCGTCCAAGCCTGTCGCCGAAATGGCCGAAGATGATTCCGCCAAGCGGCCGGGCCACATAGCCGGCAGCGAACGTCCCGTAGGCGGCCACGACGCCCACCCACTCGTCCATGCCGGAGAAAAACACCTTGGGAAAGACCACGGCAGCTGCCGTGGCGTAGAGCAGGAAGTCGTAATACTCGATGGTGCTGCCGAGGTAGCTGGAGGCGATGACGGTCCGTGCTTCACGGCGACGCGTGCCCGCGTCCATGGCCTGCAACTGCGAAATCTGGGACATCATTGTTCCTTTTGGGCAGAGGGAAGTGGCAGAGAAGGGAAGTGGCAGAGAATAAGTGGGGGCCTGCCGACAAAGCGGCCCGGGCGCAGGCTGCTTGTAGAAGCGGCCTACTTGTAAAAGCGGGCGAGGAATTCGGCCACGACGGCGGGGCGCTCCTGGCCTTCGATCTCGATGGTGTTGGCCACCTTGATCTGGGCACCGCCCTTGACCTCGGTGACCTCGGCGATGGTGGCGCGCATCCGGATGCGGGAGCCCACCTTGACCGGGGAGGTGAAGCGGACCTTGTCCAGGCCGTAGTTGACCTTGGTGGTGACGCCGTCGACGTCGAACAGCTCGCCCCAGAACGGGATGATGAGCGAGAGGGTAAGGAAGCCGTGGGCGATCGGGGCGCCGAAGGGGCCGTCCTTCGCGCGTTCCGGGTCCACGTGGATCCACTGGTCATCGCCCGTGGCGTCGGCGAATTTGTTGATCTGTTCCTGCGTGATTTCGCGGTAGTCGGTGGCGCCGAGGTCGGTACCGGCGAGAGTGAGCAGTTTGTCGAAATCGACAACGAGGTTGGGCATGTTGGCTCCTGTGGTGGTGTGGCGGGTGAGGTGACGGTGTGGACGGATGGTGTGGAGGTCAGCGGGTGAAGGCGCTTTCGCCCGTGAGCGCGCGGCCGACGATCAGGGCGTTGATTTCGTGGGTTCCCTCGTAGGAGTAGACGGCCTCGGCGTCGGCGTGGAACCGGGCGACGTCGGCCTCGAGGGTGATGCCGTTGCCGCCCACCACCTCGCGGGCGAGCGCCACGGTCTCGCGCATCAGCAGGGAGGTCTGCATCTTGGCGAGGGCGGAGTCCTGGTCGCGGTAAATGCCCTTGGACTGCTGCTCGGTCAGCCGGACCACGAGGGACAAGGCCGAGGTGACGTTGCCGAGCATCCGGGCGAGCTTTTCCTGGACCAGCTGGAAGGAGCCCAGCGGACGGCCGAACTGCCGGCGTTCCGTGGCGTAGCGCAGCGCGGCCTCGAAGGCTCCGGCCTGCATTCCGGTGGCGATCCAGGCGACGTCCGAGCGCATGGCCCGCAGCATGGCGGCCACGTCGCGGAACGAGTTCACGTTGTGCAGCCTCCGCGACTCGGGGACGCGGACGCCGTCGAGGGTGATGTGGGCGTTCTGCATCATCCGCAGGGCTGTCTTGCCGTGGATTTTTTCGAGGTTCACGCCGGCTGCCTCGCGGTCCACGAGGAAGGCTTTGACCTGTCCGTCGGCCACGTCGCGGGCGAAGACCGCCAGGACGTCGGCCGTGGCGGCGCCGCCGATCCAGCGTTTTGCGCCGTCAAGCACCCAGAAGCCGCCGTCCGGGCCGGCCTGGCGCCGCGCGGTCGTGGACAGCCCGCCGGCGATGTCAGAGCCGGACTCCGGTTCGGTCAGCGAGAAGACGCCCTTGAGCGAGAAGTCGATGACCTTTGGCATCCATTCGGCCTGCTGCTCGGCCGATGCGCCGACCCGGATGGCGGTCCGGAAGAGTCCGGCCTGGGCCGTATACCAGGTGGCCAGCGAGGCGTCGGTCCGGGCGAGTTCGAAGATCCGGAAACCCTGGTAGATCCCACGGGCGGGGCTGCGGCTCGCACCGGGGGCGCCGGTAAGTTCCGCGGGTTCCATCAGGTCAAGGTCGACCAGGGGCCGGGCCAGCTGGTCCGGGAACTCGCCGCGCTCCCAGTACTCGGCCAGGAGCGGGCGGGCCTGTTCGTCAAGGAACTTCCGCAGCCGCCCCAGCACCCGCCGTTCCCCGTCGGTGAGAAGGGATTCGGCGTCGTAGTAGTCGCAGACGCTGTAGAGGCGCGTCTGCGCTGTTTTCTGGGGCGCGGTTTCCACGGTCATCTCAGCCTCCCAGTCCGAGCAGGCGCACGGCGTTGTCCTTGAGGATCTTGGGCCGGACCTCGTCCTTGAGTGGGAGGTCCGCGAACGCGCCCAGCCATTTCTGCGGGGTAATCAGCGGGAAGTCGGTGCCGAACAGCACCTTGTCCTGGAGCACGGAGTTGGCCGTCCGGACCAGGGACTCGGGGAAGTACTTCGGGGACCAGCCGGACAGGTCGATGAACACGTTGGCCTTGTGGGTGGCGATCGAGTTGGCCTCGTCCTGCCACGGCACCGACGGGTGGGCCATAATGATCTGCAGCTCCGGGAAGTCCGCGGCGACGGCGTCCAGCAGGAGCGGGTTGGAGTAGGCCAGCTTTATGCCGTACCCGCCGGGGAGACCGGCACCCATGCCGTTCTGGCCGGTGTGGAAGATGGCCGGCAGTCCCAGTTCCTGGAGGGTTTCCCACAGCGGGTAGAACTGCTCGTTGGACGGGTCGAATCCCTGCAGGCTGGGGTGGAACTTGAAGCCGCGCGCACCGAGGTCGATGGCCTGGTGCTTGGCGCCCTGGATGGCCCCGGGCCCCGTGCGGGGGTCGACGCTACCGAAGGGGATCAGGACATCGTTATTCCGGGCCGCGCCGGCGATGAGCTCGGGGATGCTGTTCGGTTCGTGCTTGAGCTGGGTCCGGGCGTCGACCGTGAAGACGACGGCGGCCATGTTCAGTCCGCGGTAGATCTCCGCGATGCGGTCCAGGGAGGGGCTCCGGTCCTCGGCTTTGAAGTACTTGGCCGAGGCCTCGGTCAGGGCCGGGGGCAGCGATTCATGGCCGTGACCGTCCACCTCGAGGTGGACGTGCATGTCGATCGCATCGAGCTGCGAGGCGTCGACGCCGAGTTCGTAGCGGGTGGCGGCCATGATCAGCGGGCCTCGGCCGGCACTTCCGGCTGTGCTGGTTCGGGCTGTGCCGGCTGCAGTTCCTCCGGCAGCGGCAAGAACTCCTCGCCGACGCCCTGCAGCTTGGCGCCGAAGATCGCGCCGAAGTTCTCGACGAGATCCTGGTAGCGCCAGCCGCCCGCGCGGTACTCGGTGGCGGCGGCCTCGGGGTGGGTCCAGAGCTGCAGCCGGTCGCCGCCGGCGCCGATCGCCTGGCCGGTGACGCCGGCAGCGGCGTCGGAGGCGAGGAAGGCGATGAGCCCGGCGACGTCGTCGGCCGTTCCGAAACCGAGGTCGTGGCGGAAGAACGCGGGCATGGCCTCACCGCGCTCGTCCGCCTCGACGGCCTTTTGGAAGTACGGGACGGTCTTAGTCATGGCCGTCGCGGCGATCGGGATGACCGCGTTGGCGGTGACGCCTGCCTTCTTCATCTCCAGCGCCCAGGTGCGGACCATGCCCACGATTCCGGCCTTGGCGGCGGCGTAGTTGGTCTGGCCGAAGTTGCCGCGCTGGCCGGTCGGGGAGCCGATGGTGATAATGCGGCCGGAGATACCATGCTCCTTGAAGTAGCCGAAGGCCTCCCGGGCGCACGTGAAGGTGCCGCGCAGGTGGACGTTGATGACGGCGTCGAAGTCCTCGTCCGTCATCTTCAGCAGGCTCTTGTCCCGCAGGATGCCGGCATTGGTGACCAGGATGTCCAGCCGGCCGAATTCCTGCACGGCTGCCTGCACCAGCTGTGCGGCCACCTCAGAGCTGCCCACCGGGGCGACTACGGCGGCAGCCCGGCCGCCGTCGGACTCGATGATCCGGACGGCTTCGCCGGCAATCTCGGCGTCGACGTCATTGACGACGACGGCGGCGCCCTGGCGGGCCAGCTCCCGCGCATAGGCGAGGCCCAGGCCCCGGCCACTTCCCGTCACAATTGCTACTTTGCCTGACAGACTCATCGCTGCTCCTTTGCTAGCTACCTCGTGCATCCTGCCCGACGGCATGGGATGCTGTTCTGCATCCATGAAAATATGGATAGTTGAAAAAGTCAACGATTTATTTTTGGGACTATTGGAGTTGGCATGGCGACCGAAGTAGAGGAGCAGCTGGACACCGCGCCGGCCGAGAAGCTCATGGCGGCGACGATCAGCCGGGACGCGGGCTTCCTGCTCGCCAAACTGCACGCGGCGGGCTCGGTCCTGAACAACCGGGCACTGGCGGAGTTCGCCCTCAAGGAACGCTCGTACTCGGTGCTGGCCCTGGCCAACAGCGAACTGGAGCCGACGCAGCGCGAGATGGCCGAGTTCCTCAGCCTGGATCCCAGTCAGATCGTCGCCATTATTGATGAACTGGAAAAGCGCGGGCTCGTTCTGCGGGCCCCGGGGAAACAGGACCGGCGGGCCAAGATCGTCTCCGCGACGGCGGAGGGGTCCGCCCTGTTCCGGCAGGCGGAGGCCGCCGCACGGGAGGCCGAGACGGCAGCCCTCACCGGCCTTAGCGTAGCCGAGATTGGCGAGCTGAAGGGGTTGCTCCGGAAAGCCCTCTGGGGGACAAGCGCGGGATCCGGGAAAGCCAGCACAAGCTGTCCCTGAGCGCATGACTCTCCCTCGGGCCTGAAGCGGGAGAGTACACTCCTCGATCAAGAGGTGAAGTATCCCTGCGACCGGGAGGCGGCGGCAATGCCCGTGCCGGACGAAAACGGGCGCCCCGTTGTGCTGGTCCTGCGGGCGCTGAAGCTAGGTGACCTGCTCGTCGCCGTGCCGGCGCTGCATGCCCTCCGCCGGGCCTACCCGGAACACCGGCTGCTTTACGCGGCGCAAGGCTGGCTGGAGGATGCGGTTGCCCTCGTGGGCGGCTTCGAGTTGCTCCCCACGCACGGCCTCGACGTTCCGATTGCCCTGGAACCCGGTCAGGTGGAGGTGGCTGTCAACCTGCACGGGCGGGGGCCAGAGAGTGATTCCCGCCTTGAAGCGCTGAAGCCGGGACGGGTCATCGGTCATGCCTCGGACCGCCGGCCCGGGCCTGCCTGGAAGGACCACATCCACGAGCGCGAGCGCTGGGCGCGGCTGCTGCAGTGGCACGGCATCGGGGCGGACCCCGCCGACTTCCGGCTGAACCCGCCGCCCGTGCGGACCGACCGGCCGGCCGCGACCGTGATTCATCCCGGGGCTGCCTACGCTAGCCGGCTCTGGCCCGAGGCCCGCTTCGCCAAGGTGGCGGCCGAACTGGCAGAATCCGGCCATGACGTGGTCTTCACCGGCAGCCTCGGGGAACGGCCCCGCGCCGTCCGTGTTGCGGCGCTAGCGGGTCTCGGCGAGGAACGTGTTCTTGCTGGAAAGCAGTCCCTGGGATCGTTTGCGGCCCTGGTCGCAGAATCACGGCTGCTGGTCTCCGCCGATACCGGAGCCGCCCACCTCGCCACAGCCTACCGGCGCCCCTCAGTCGTGCTCTTCGGGCCGGCTCCTCCCGAGGAATGGGGACCACCGCCGGGACCCCATGCCGTGCTGACGAAGGCCCAGTCACGGCGTGGGGACACCTTCGCGGGTGACCCAGACCCGGCTCTCCTGGGCGTAGAAGTTGACGAAGTGCTCGGGGCCGTCCAACACCTTGGCCTGCTATCATCGCCGCCATCCACTGCCGCAGCCCCGGTTCCCGGCGACCCAGTGCTTCAGCGGCATGATCCCAGGTAGATGGTCAGATATGGGCCTTAACGAAGGGAGCCGGTCAGTGGAAGACCTCCAGGCGGAATTCGGCGGTGCAGAAATAACTGGCTGGGGTGTTGGGCCGGTCCTGGAGAAACTCCGCGGCGTGGCCAGGATCGTCGTACTCAGGGGCGGCGGCCTGGGCGACCTCATGTTCGCCCTTCCCGCGCTGGCTGCGCTCCGGGCGGCCTACCCCCGCGCGACCCTGACGTTGCTGGGGACCCCTGCGCATCGCGAGCTGCTCCAGAGCACTTCAGGACCGGTGCAAGATGTGCGAGTCGTGCCCTTCGCGGAAGGTGTCCGCCCTGGGACGCAGGACCCCGTAGCGCTGGAGCGGTTCTTCGCCGAAATGAGGTCTGAACAATTCGATCTGGCGGTACAACTGCACGGCGGCGGCCGCTTTTCGAATCCCTTCCTCAAACGTCTGGGGGCGCGCTACACCGCGGGACTGCGAACGCCGGACGCAGAGGAACTGGACCGGTCCGTTCCCTACCACTATTACCAGCACGAGCCGTTGCGCGCCCTCGAAGTAGTGGGACTCGTCGGAGCCCCACCGGTCGAGCTGGAGGCCAGGCTCCAGCCACTGGAGGAGTTTGTCACGCGGGCCGAGACGCTCGCGGAGGACGCGACAGGCCCGGTCGTCATCATTCATCCCGGGGCATCGGACCCGCGGCGCCGATGGCCGGCCGAAAGGTTCGGGGAGGTAGCGGCCGCCTGTGCCGCCGACGGTTGCCGGGTCTTCGTCGTCGGAACGGGCTCTGAGCAGGACCTGGCGTCCCACGTCGTCGACGCCGCGCGCTCCCCTCGAGTGATGTCCGTGGCCGGTCAGTTGGACCTGGGCACCTTGGCGGCCTTGCTGGCCCGCAGCAGCGTGGTGCTAGGCAACGACAGTGGACCCCGCCATCTTGCCCAGGCACTCGGCACGCCAACCGTGGGCCTCTACTGGGCCGGAAATCTCATAAACGCAGGGCCTCTGGGACGGAGCCTGCACCGGGCCCACTTGTCCTGGGTTACGCGGTGCCAAGACTGCGGCAGCGACCTCACGCAGGTCGGCTGGACCGCTGCTCGTTGCCCCCACGACGGGTCCATCCTCGGCCCGATCCGTGCCGAGGACGTAACGAAAGACGTTCGGTCGTTCACGGCCCTCAGCCCCGCTCCCCGCCCTTGAACCGCCACAGCGCACAAGCGGCTCACACCAGGGGGCAGGAACCATGATCGTTCGGAGCGCAGGAATTCTGCTGTACAGACGCCGCGGCCCTGCCCCGCCGGGCCCCGCATCCAACCTCGAGGTCTGGATCGCCCACATGGGCGGACCGTTCTGGGCCCGCAAGGAAACGCACGCCTGGTCCCTCCCCAAGGGCGAATACACGGCCGGCGAGGACCCGCTCGCGGCCGCGCATCGTGAGTTCACGGAGGAGATCGGCACTCCGGCACCCGACGCCCGCTACTACGCGCTCGGCGACTTCCGGCAGCCCTCCGGCAAGATCATCACGGTTTTTGCCGCCGAAGCGGACTTTCAGCCCGAACAAGTCGTGAGCAACACCTTTGCGCTGGAGTGGCCGAAGGGATCCGGCACCATCAGCAGTTTCCCGGAGATCGACCGCGCGGAATGGACCAGGGAGGCCGATGCCCGGTCCAGGCTCGTGAAGGGCCAACTGCCCATCCTCGATGCACTGGTACAGCACCTCAGGAACAGCAGAGGCTAAGGAGAATACTGGAGCCATGCGCAGGACCCTCGCCCACACCGCCGTCGTCGCGCTACCCTCCGGCGGAGACCAAGCGGCGCCCGGCGCCGCGATCACCCTGGAGCTGTGCGGCAGCTGGGACCACGAACCGCCCTGCCCGCTGGCGCCCCACCACACCGAGGCACGGCGGACGGGAGCAGTACTCCGACTCCGCGTTCTCTTTCGCCGCTGATCCACGCCGGCAGCGCACAGTCCGGCGGCGCATAGCCAAGGCACTAGCCACGGGTGCCGTCCGGGATCCCGCAGGGAACATGGCCCGGTGGAAACTTCTCCATGCGGCCGCGGCCGACGTGACACCCGGCGAACGGCAACGCGGCAGGCGCACCACAAGGTCATGACAAAATTCATGAACGATTGACAAACTTTGTAACACTTGTGCGAATTGGCTGGCCAAGAGGGCCGGAAATCGTCCATGCTTAGCTATGAACTCAATGTTGAGCCAGTACCGAATCATCACCGTCTGCACCGGAAACATCTGCCGGTCGCCGATGGCCGAACTCATGCTGGCGGAGGCATTCCGGGCCGAGGGCCTTACCGGGGCCGTGGTGGACTCCGCCGGCACCACCGCGTATGAAGCCGGCCGGCCCATCGACCCGCGGGCCGCGCGCAGGCTCACCGCCAGCAGCATCGCTTCGGACCGCCACGTGGCACGTGCCTGGCGCCCCGAATGGTTCGCCGGCCGGGAGCTGATCCTGGCGCTCGACGTCGACCATTACGGCTGGCTCCGGCAGGCCGCCCCGGATTGCGAATCGCTCGCCAAAATCCGAATGCTCCGCAGCTTCGACCCAGCCGTGGCGGACAGCGACCCGCTGGAGCAGGGCATCGAGGACCCCTGGTACGGCGGCCACACCGATTTCGACGCCACCTATCACCTCATCCTGGCCTCGGTGCCGGGGGTAGTGGAGCACGTGCGAACCGAGCTGCACCGGCGGAACGGGCAACATTCCGGCAACAATCAGCGCAAGGCAGGGCACCGGGTACGCTCTCTCTTATGAGCCCCGCACCCGTCATCATCGCAATCGACGGGCGCTCCGGCTCCGGCAAGACCACTTTGGCCATCGAGCTGGCGGCGCGGCTCCGGGAACACCATAAGGTCTCGCTCTTCCACCTGGAGGACATCTATCCGGGCTGGAACGGGCTGGCGGCTGGAATCGAACGCTACGTCGCCACCGTGCTCTCGCCCTTGCGGCGCGGGGAGCCCGCGGAATGGGTCAGCTGGGACTGGGAGCGGCATTACGACGGCGAGGCCCGCACCACCCGCCCCGCCGAGATCGTCCTGGTGGAGGGCGTCGGCGCCGGCGCCGCCGCGGCACTCCCCCTGCTGGACGCCGTAATTTGGGCGGACTCCTCCGACGCCGACCGCCGGGCTCGCGCGCTGGCCCGGGACGGCGGCACCTACGAACCCTTCTGGGACCAGTGGGCCGCCCAGGAAGCGGAATGGCTCGCCGCCGACGACGTACCGGCGCGCGCCGATGTGCATGTCGCCAACCGTGCTGACGGCGCCGCCCCCGACGACGTCCTGCAAGCCCTCGAGTATCTTCCCGCCGTCGCCCGCACCCTGCTGCCCGAGCTTGCCGCCCGCGGCGGCCTCGCGGTGCGGGCGGAACGGATCGATGCGCAACCGGAAGCTGCCCGGCTGTTTGCGGCGCTCTTCGGCGGTTCCACGAACGCGGCATGGCTCGACTCTTCGCTGGACCCCGCGGGCCTGGCACCGGAGGCTGCGGGACGCAGCCGGTTCAGCATCCTGGCCGACGACGGCGGCCGCTTCGGCCAGTCGGTCCGGCACGGTTCCGGAATCACCCGCATCAGCACGGGACAGGCCACCGTGACCACCGACGGCCCGTTCTTCCGCTGGCTTGACTCCGTCTGGGGCCGCCCGGCGCTCCACACACCCGAGGCCTACCCATGCGAGTTCACACTGGGCTGGCTCGGGTACCTGGGCTACGAGCTCAAGCGCGAAACGGGCGGCGCTGACGTCGCCGCCACCACCCCGGACGCCTGCATGATCTTCGCCGGCCGCGCGGTGGTCCTGGACCACGCCGAAGGTTCGGCCTGGCTGCTGGCCCTGGACACGCCCGACGCCGACGGCTGGCTCGCCGCCGCCCGCAGGGCCGTAGGCGCCGCATCAGCAGCCGCATCAGCCGTGCCCGCTGCGGCGGGCAAGGCCCCCACGTTCCCGGCGCCGGTCTTCACAGCCAGGGACACGGAAGCAGGCTACAAGGCCAAGATCGCCGAGGCCCAGCACGAGATTGCCGAGGGCAACACCTACGAGGTCTGCCTGACGACCGCCCTCACGGCGTCCGCCCCGACCGGCCCGGACGGGCTGGACCCGTGGCGGACATACCTGGAGCTGCGGCGCCGCAACCCGGCGCCCTTTGCCAGCTATCTGCACTTTGGCGACCTCGCAGTGGCGAGCACGTCGCCGGAGCGCTTCCTGCAGCTCGCGGCCGGCGGCGCCATGCGGGCTGAGCCGATCAAGGGTACCCGCCGCCGGGATGAGGACCCGTCCACGGATGCGGCCCTGCGCCAGGAGCTGGCATCCTCGGCCAAGGACCGCGCCGAGAACATCATGATCGTGGATCTGCTGCGCAATGACCTCAGCCACTTCGCCGTCCCGGGTTCGGTGTCCGTGAGCCGGTTGTGCGCGATCGAGAGCTACGCCACGGTGCACCAGATGGTGAGCACCATCGACGCCACGCTGCGGCCGGGGTTGCCGCGGGCCGAGGCGGTGGCCGCCTGCTTCCCGGCCGGCTCCATGACCGGCGCGCCGAAGGTCAGCACCATGGCCATCCTGGACCGGCTGGAGGCCGCGCCCCGGGGCGTGTACTCCGGCGCGATCGGCTATTTCTCCCTGAACGGGTCCGCCGACCTCGCCGTGGCGATCCGGACCTTGGTGATTTCCGACGGCGGCGGCGGGACGGCGGAGCTGAGCCTCGGCGTCGGCGGCGCCGTCACCGCCGACTCGTCCCCGCACGAGGAATACGAGGAAATCCGGACCAAGGCGTTCGGCGTGCTCTCGGCGCTCGGCACCGGGTTTCCCGAAGGCTGAGTGCCCCGGGGGTAGTCCGGCTACTGCAGCACGGCCGACAGCCTCGCCACGTTGTCCACGTATTTGACCTTCATGGGCCGTTCCATCCAGTCCTCAAGCAGGAGCTCGTGCGAGATGCTGCGGTAGGTGTCCTCCACGGCACGGATCCGCTGGACAATGTCCTCGCCGAGCATCATCACGGACACCTCAAGGTTCAGCGAGAAGGAGCGCATGTCCATGTTGCTGGAGCCTAGGACGGCAACCTCGTTGTCGATGGTGAAGTGCTTGGCGTGCAGCACGAACGGCGCCTTGTACAGGTAGATCCGCACGCCGGCCTCGAGCAGGGCCTGGTAGTACGACTGCTGGGCGTGGTGGACGAGGAACTGGTCACCCTTCTCCGAGACGAAGAGTTCCACCTCGACGCCGCGCTGCGCCGCCGTCGTCACCGCATAAAGGAGCGAGTCATCCGGGACGAAGTAGGGGCTGCAAAGCGAGATCTTGTGCTGCGCCGAATAGATGAGGGTGTTGAAGAGCCGCAGGTTGTTCTCGGTGATGAACCCGGGGCCGCTGGGCACCACCTGTGCCGTGACGTTGCCGGGATGGGACTCCGGCTGGTGTTCCAGCTGATCCTCGATGGATTCGTCGGTTTCGCTCAGCCAGTCGGTCGCGAAGACGACGTTCAGCGTGGTGACAATCGGCCCGCGCAGGCAGGCCATGAGCTCCACCCATTCGCGGCCCACCTTGCGGTGCCTGGGGTTGTTGTAGGAGGGCTCGATCAGGTTCTGGGATCCGGTGAAGGCGATTTCGCCGTCGACCACCATGATCTTGCGGTGGTTGCGAAGATCCGGCCGGCGCCACTGGCCGTGCACCGGGCTCAGCGGCAGCATGGGCCGCCAGCGGATCTTGCTGGCATTGAGCCGGTCCTTCAGGCGGCGGTAGCCCTTGATGCGGAGCGTGCCGAGGTGGTCAAAGAGCACACGGACCTCGACGCCGCGCTCCGCGGCCTCCTCGAGGGCGGTCAGCAGGTCGTCCGTGACGTGGTCCGAACTCATGATGTAAAACTCGGCGTTGACAAACCATTTGGCGCCACGGACGGCCTCGGTCATCGCCTTGATGGAATCAGGGTAGCCCGGCAGCAGCTCCACGCTGTTGCCGTCCACCATCGGCAGCGATCCCAGCGTCTTGTTCAGTTCGGAGGCGGAGGCCACCCATTCAGGTCCGTCGTAGCGGCTTTCGACTGAATGCAGTTCCGACGTCCCTGCCCGGATCCGGGTGTTGACGGCCTCCTGCTGGGCGCGCCGGCGTCGGGACAGCCGGAAATTGCCGAACAGCAGGAACAACAGAAGACCCAGAGTGGGCACAATGAAAATGCACAGCAGCCAAGCCATTGCGGTGGTGGGCCGCCGGTTTCCGGGGATGATGCCCAACACAAGCACCCGGATGGCGAAGTCGACCAGGGTCAGGATCAGAACCGCCCAGGACGGTAAAGTCTCCGCCAGCGGAAATTGCCACAGCACAGGCGAACCCCTCACGCTACAGGCCCGCGGAAGAGTTCCGGAACGGGCAACCAGCAAATCCTATCCCGGGACCGCCGGGACTAAGCTGGTGCCATGACCTCTCCCGCCCCTGTCCCTGCGCCCGCAACCGTGCTGGTCTTCCTGGACCCGGCGTTCGACGGCGGCCGCGTTGCCGACGCGTCGAAGCCGCAGCTGTTGGCCACGGACCTGGGCGCCACCCGCGGCGACGGCGTCTTTGAATCGTTGCTGGCCGTGGGCGGCCGGCCCCGCAAGATCCAGGCGCACCTGACCCGACTGGCCGGCTCGGCCCGCCTGCTGGAGCTGGACATCCCCGCGGAGGATGTCTGGCGGCGCGCGGTGGACACCGCCATCGCCGAATACCGGCGCCAGGCTCCCGCCGCGGCCGCCACTGGCGGCCCGGCAGGGGACGAGGTCGTGGTGAAGCTGATTGTCACCCGCGGGCCGGAGGGCGCGGCCTCCCCCACCTGCTGGGTGCAGGCGTCCGCGCCGGGGGCGGCTGGCCGGCGGCAGCGCGAAACCGGGCTGGACGTCATCCTCTTGGACCGCGGCTACGACAGCGAGGTCGGCGAGCGCGCCCCCTGGCTGCTCCTCGGCGCCAAGACCCTCTCCTACGCCGTCAACATGGCAGCGTTGCGCTACGCCCACCACCATGGCGCGGACGACGTCATCTTCACCTCGGCGGACGGCCGTGTCCTGGAGGGACCGACGTCGACCGTTCTGCTGGCCCATCTGGAAACCGAGGACGACGGCGCCGGCGGCGAACGCACCGTCCGGCGGCTCATCACGCCCCGGCTGGACAGCGGAATCCTGCCGGGGACCTCGCAGGGCGCCCTGTTCACCGCCGCGAAGGCTGCCGGCTGGGAGCTGGGCTACGGCCCGCTGGAGCCGAAGGACCTGCTGGACGCCGACGCCGTCTGGCTGATCTCAAGCATCCGGCTTCTGGCGCCCGTGAACCACATCGACGGCCAGGAAATCGGCACCCCGGAACTGCGGCGCCAGCTCACGTCCGAACTCAACGCCCTGTTCGCCACGATCGAATAGCACCGCCCGGAGACAAACCCCCAACCAGCAGCGTTGGGGTTCTGCTCACCCGAGGGCAGCCGCGGGAACGGCCGGGCACCGCCGGAAGGATGCCGGGTTGAACGACGGGAGCAGGAACGTTGCCAGCACAGCGTCGAGCAGTTCCGGCGCCCACTTGCTGTTCTCCCCCAGTGTGGCGCAGACGCCCAGCACCACTGGGGTGCCGTCGGCGCGGCGGCGGATCTGGACCTGGACCGGGCCCGTGAGCCCCAGCGTGCGGACAGCGGCCAGGCCGAGCTTCCGCACGTCCCCTGCCTCGCCCGCCGGCACCCGGCGGCTGACCGCGTCGCCGCCCACCCGTCCAAACGGGGTTTTTGTCTTCTCAAGGACCACCGCCACCGGCGCCATGGCGTTGCGGGCTGGGGTGCCGAACACCAGGACCACGAAATCGGCGCCCGGGATGAACTCCTGGACCAGCTGCCCGGCCGGCATGAGGTGCCATTTAACGGAGCTGGTACCGGCCAGCAGATGGACGGCGCGCGCGCCTTTGAAGACCCTCGGTTTGACGACAACCGGGCCGTTAAGGGCCGCCAAGGATGCCGGCGCGGCGGCGAGGTCGCCCGGAACCCCGAACCGGGGAACGGCAATGCCGGCTGCCTGCAGTGCCCAAACCGTGAACAGATGGTCGTTGGCGAGGGCCACGGCGGCAGGGTCCCCCACGATGATCCGCACGTCCTGGCCGAATCCGGCGCGCGCCGCGGCCAGGACCGGAAGTTCCACGCTGAGCGTCGGGATAATGACGTTGATGGATTCCCGGTCCACCAAGCGGCGCAGGTCCAGGATCATGTCAGGATCAGTGGTCGGCAGGAGCCTGACGGTGGCTTTTGCCGGGGCGCCGGAAGCCTGGCGGGTATCGCCGCGCGCGTCAGAGCCGAAGTGCGGGACGCCACGGGCGGCGAGCTGGGCGCCGACAGCCTGTCCGGCGGCGCCTGCAATGCCGGTTACCAGTATGCGCGGGCCCACTGTTGCTCCATTCCGTCGTCACCTGCCGGGCCGCGGCTGCGGCTCCGGCAGTTCCGAGCCACCGATTTCAGAAAATTTTGGGGAGGGACCGTCCGATTCACAGACAACCCGCTTCGTTGCGAGCGCCCCACCGGCTGACACGCCGGCCGGTCCCTTTAGTAAAGTGCGCAATCTGCGTTCGAACACGAGTGGCCGGTACCCGAAAGGGAGCCCGGCACTACTCGCTGCGGACGCCGTGCGCCCTGCCGCCCGCATGCCACCGGTAGCGGCCGCTCCGGTCCTGCTGCTGCGCTTGTTCCGCCTCGTTGAGGCTGACGCTGGCACCCGGTTACGCAACATGACGACGGCGGCGGTGACGGCCGGCGTCGTAAGTGTTACGTTTTTGGGGAGTAATGAGAACCGGCGCCAAGCCCTGACTGGCCGGTCGGCAACCCTCCTCTTCGCGGCGGGGTGCCTCAGGTGAATACTCGGCATATCGACCATTCGAGCTGCAAGCGTGAAAGAGGAGATCCGTCGTGCCCGACACATCCACAACGGCTGGACCTGTGACAGCAGCCGCCCCCGGCGCAGCACCCGCCGGCGGGGAAAGGCTCGCCTACCGCCTGTTCACGGGCGCCGATGACCGCGCCTTCTGCGAGCGCGTGTCGGCCGCCCTGGCCGAGGGGTACGTCCTGCACGGAAGCCCCTCCGCCACCTTCAACGGCAGCACGGTGATCGTGGCCCAGGCGCTGGTGCTGCCCGCCGCGATCGCGAGCGCGGACGCCGCCGTGGCCAACGCCGTGGATGAACTCGACTCGGACGACTTTGCTGACGAGTTCGGCGCGGTTGAAGCCTTCGAGGGCCACGCATGAGCTACGCCGGCGACCTCAGCCCGCAGGAGGCGTGGGCCAAGCTGGGGACCGGAGCCATCCTGGTGGACGTCCGGACCGAGGGCGAATGGGCCCACATCGGCGTCCCGGACACTACAACCGCAGGAGAAAGGCGGAACGATCCGCTCTTCATCCAGTGGAACCTCGCCGGCGGCCTGCCCAACCCGCACTTCGTGGACCAGCTACGGCAGCAGGCCCCGGAGGACACCGCCGTCGAGCTGGTCTTCCTGTGCCGCTCCGGCGCCCGGTCGGTCGCCGCAGCGACCGCGGCGACCGCCGCCGGCTACACCTCGTACAACGTTCTTGAGGGTTTCGAAGGCACGACTGACCGCTTTGGCGAACGCACCGTCAACGGCTGGAAGAACCGCGGCCTGCCCACCAACCTGGGAAAGATTTAAGTGACCTTCAACCCCGACGCCGCAGGCTGGGCCGCCGAAACCCAGGCCGTCCGCGGCGGCCTTGACCGCACCGGCTTCCAGGAGACCACCGAACCGATCTTCCTCACCTCCGGATTCGTCTACGAGTCCGCGGCCGCCGCCGAGCGCGCCTTCACGGGCGAGGACGAGCGCTTCGTCTACTCCCGCTACGGCAACCCGTCCGTCGCGACCTTCCAAGAGCGGCTCCGGCTGCTCGAGGGAACCGAGGCGTGCTTTGCGACGGCGTCCGGAATGTCCGCCGTGTTCACCGCCCTCGGCGCGCTGCTGGGGGCCGGGGACCGGGTGGTGGCCGCCCGGTCGCTGTTCGGTTCGTGCTTTGTGATCCTCAACGAGATCCTGCCGCGCTGGGGTGTGGAGACGGTCTTCGTGGACGGCCCGGACCTTGACCAGTGGGCGGCTGCGCTGTCCGAACCGACGACGGCAGTCTTCTTCGAGTCGCCGTCGAACCCGATGCAGGAAATCGTGGACATCGCCGCGGTGAGCCGGCTGGCGCATGCGGCGGGCGCCACCGTGGTGGTGGACAACGTCTTCGCCACCCCGCTCCTGCAGCGGTGCGGGGACCTCGGCGCGGACGTGATCGTCTACTCCGGCACCAAGCACATCGACGGCCAGGGACGCGTGCTCGGCGGCGCGATCCTGGGCACCAGGGAATTCATCGACGGCCCCGTCAAGCAGCTCATGCGGCATACCGGGCCGGCGCTCTCGGCCTTCAACGCCTGGGTCCTGGCCAAGGGCCTGGAGACCATGGCCCTGCGCGTCAACCACTCCTCCGCCTCAGCCCTCCGGCTGGCCGAATGGCTCGAGGCACAGCCGGCAGTCAACGCGGTGTTGTACCCGCTGCTGAAGTCCCACCCGCAGTACGACCTCGCGGTGAAGCAGATGAAGTCCGGCGGCACGGTCCTCACGCTGGAGCTCTCGCCCTCCCCCGGCCGCACCGCCAAGGAGGCCGCCTTCGCGCTCCTGGATGCGCTGCGGATCATCGACATCTCGAACAACCTCGGCGATTCGAAGTCGCTCATCACGCACCCGGCCACCACCACGCACCGTGCCATGGGCCCGGAAGGCCGCGCCGCGATCGGGCTCAGCGACGGCGTGGTGCGGCTTTCTGTGGGCCTGGAGGACGTCGAGGACCTGATCGGCGACCTCGGCCAGGCACTCAAGCAGGTCTAGGCTCGGCTTGCCGGTCCGCAGTTCCGCGGGCGCTCAGGCCCAGACCCGCTTGAGCGCCCGCCAGGCGTCCTCGTCGAGCATGCTGGACGGCGTGACGGCGACGGCGGTTGCCCCGCCGGAGACGGCCGCCTCCAGCCCGGCCGCCAGGTCGGCGGCCGGGATGCGCCCATCCGCGGCCCACATCCCGACCGAGATGACGAACTTGCCGGACCGCCTCGCCATGGCCCTCGCCAGCTCTTCGGAGTAGGCGGGAGCGGCGTCGTTGATACCGAAGTAGTCCCACAAGACCACCCGGTCCGCCGCCGCGGCGAGCAGCCCGTAGTCGTGGCCGCTCTCGGTCCGGTCCCCCGCAGGATCGTGCCACGGCGCCCGGACGTCCATGTCCAGCGTGGCACCGTTGGCGTGCGCGGCGGCCGCCGCCTTGGCCACGATGCTTGCCACTGATTTGGACCGCCACGCCCCGAGGCTGGGGTGTTCAACGTCGATGTCCCCGTTCGCGAGCCGCGGCCAGTCCGTTCGGCCGCTGGCCAGCAGGTAGGAATCGCGGTCATCGCCGCCGAACGTGTTGTTCTCGAACATGAGCTCGGTCAAGGCCACGGCGTCCGGCTGGTACCGCCTCGTCACCTCGGCCACGAAGTCCACGAGCCGTTCCCCGACGGGTCCGGCTGTGAGGGCGGTCACGCTGGCGAACTCCCCGGATCGGGTGCCGTCGGCGTTGATGCCGGCCAGGCCGGGGTTGGTGCTGATCCAGGCTGGGACCAGCAGGTCGACGGTCAGTGTGATCCTGCGCTTTTTTCCATCGCCGCCGGTCCCCAGTGCCTTGATGGCTTCGGCGACGTGGTCGCGGCCCGGGACAGCCTCAAGATCGGGGTGGGCGTCCCAGCGGAACGCCGTCCAGTCGAGCCGCCCGACGCTGATGGTGACGCTGTTGGCGTTCACCTCATCGAGCCGTTTGGCCAGGTCCGGCAGCGTCGAGGCGGCATCGACCACGGTTTCGTAGCCGACGCCGACTGTGCGCTCAGCGGCCGGCGCCGTCGGTTCCCGCGGGCCGCCGGTCCCTGTGGCAGCCAGTGCCAGCACCGACACGAGCGCCAGGGCGGGGAAGGCGACCGCCCGGCGCCTCAAACGCTGGCCTCCGCGCGCACCGCCGGGGCGGCGACGCTGACCACGCCGGTCCGGGTCAGCTTGTTCCAGTGCGCCTCCTTGCGGCGGAGTTCCAGCACCAGAGCGGCCACCATGGTCAGGGCCGTGAATACCGAATAGAGCGGGATGAGCGGAAGCGCCCAGGCGTGCCGCAAGTCCTTCCAGGCCCCGTTCATGGCCAGGGCAAAGACCGTCAGCAGCACTGTCAGGAACAGCCCCACCCACCCCAGGACCGCCCAGACGTCGGCGCCGAGCGGGCTGCGGTCCAGCGCCACCAGGAAGGCCAGGTCCAGGAGCACCCCGATCTGGAGCACCGGGAGGATAACCATGGTGATGGTGTTGAACAGCAGGTAGGCGCCGAACAGGCCGTGCCGGGGATTTCCGATCATGCCCTTGTGGACGCCCATGGTCTGCAGAAGCCCGCGGGCCCAGCGGACGCGCTGGCGCCAGAGCGCACGGATGGTGGACGGCGACTCGGCGTAGACCAGCGCCTTAGGAGCAAAGACCACCCGGTAGCCGGCCTTGTGCACGCGCCATGTGAGTTCCAGGTCCTCGCCCACCGTGTCTTCACGGAACGGCCCGATCTCCTCCAGCACATGACGGGGAAACGCCCCGATGTTGCCGGAGACGATCGGAAGACAGCGGATCATGGTCAGTGCCCGCCGGACCATCCCGGTGCCGACATGGCTGATGAAGGCCAGCATCCGGGTCTGGATCCGGTTCAGGTTCACCGGCCGGTCATCGCCGCAGACGGCCCCGGTGCGCCTGTCGGTAAAAGCCTGGAGCATCCGCTTAACCGTGTTCCGGCAGAAGATCCCGTCCGCGTCGACAAACATGAGAACGTCGCCGGTGGCCTTCCGGATGCCCAGGTTCAGGGCGGCGCCCTTGCCGGCGTTGGTCTGGGTCAGGACCGTGATCCGGGGATCGGAGGCGGCGAGAGCATGCATCAGCTCGAGCGTATTGTCAGTGGAGCCATCATCCACGAGCATCACCTCGTACCGGTCGTACCGTGTGAGCTGGATCGAGCGGACGCAGTTTTCGATGACGGTCGCCTCGTTGAATGCCGGGACAATGATCGACACGCTGGGCCACTCATCCAGCAGGGTTGGCGTTTCGCGGTGGCGCCGGCGCAGCGCCTGGAGTTCAAACCCGACGGAAAGCGGCAGCACCAGCAGTTTCACGAGCCCGAACACCAGGATCGGCAGGCCCATAAGGAGCAGGAGGAACTCGGCACCGGGGATGGCGGATTCAAACCAGGACATTGGCCAACGCTCCTGTGTTCTGCCCGAAGGACGCCGGGTTGACGGATGGAAGTGCAAACGACGCCAGGACGGCGTCAAGCAGCTCCGGGGCCCGCTCGCTGTTCGCGCCGAAGCGTGCGTTCACTTCAAGGACCACCGGCGTCCCGTCGGCACGCCGGCGAACGTCGACGTCGACCGGGCCGGTGAGGCCCAGCGAGTGGACGGCGGCCATCGCCACGTTTCCGACGTCCATGGCCTCGGCGGCCTCGACGCGTCGGGTGGTAACGGCATTGCCCACATTCCCCTGAGCCAGTTCGGTCTTCTCCACCACGACGGTGAACGGCGCGATCCCGCTGAGCGCGGACGTGCCGAAGACCATGGGCCCGTATTCGGCACCCGGGATGAATTCCTGGACAATCTGGCCGTCCGGCAGGTGGCTCCAGTCCACCTTCTCGCTGCCGTCAACGACAATCACTCCGCGCCCGCCGCGGGAGACCCGCGGCTTGACGACTACGGGGCCGCCGAGCTCCGCCATGGCTGCGCCGGCGTCGGCAAAGTCACTGGGCACGCCAAATCTCGGTACGGGCACCCCGGCCGCGTGCAGCTGCCAGGCTGTGAAGAGCTTGTCGTTGGCGAGGGCCACCGGACCGGGGTCACCGATGATGACGCGTACGCTGGGCCCGAAGGCGGCACGGAACGCTGCCACCTGCGGGAGTTCGTCGCTCACCGTGGGGATGACCAGGTTAATGCCCTCCCGGACGACGAGCCTGCGCAGGGCTGAGACCATGTCTGGGTCCGAGGCGGGCGGCACGGGAACGACCGTGACACCTGCCCCGGCGGGCAGTTCGCGGATATCAGTGCCCAGGACGGGTATGCCGCGGGACTTCAGCTGGGCCGCGAGCGCTCGGCCCGCAGGGCCTCCGGCGCCGGTGACCAGCACGCGGGGCTTCACAGCTTTTCCATTTCGGTGCTCAGGAGACGGACCGGTTCGTAGGCTTCTGCGACCCTGCGCTTCGCCTGTCCTCCGCGGAACGAGGCGATACCGCGCACTCGCTCCGGCGTCATGTACGGCTTGGTGAGCTGGTCGCTGTGCATCTTCACGGCTTGGACCTTTGCGTCGACGTAGTCGTCGATGTCGATGAAGACGCTCGGGCTGAAGTCCCGCGTTGCCGAGGGGCTCTCGTAGCAGAGGATCGAGTGGTGCTGGCGGGCGGCCCGCAGGGTCGCCATGTGGACGGCCTGGTGGTCCTGGTGCTGGTCGTGGTTGGAGTGCGTGAGGATGATGTCCGGGTTGTACCGGGCCATGGCGGCTTCGATGACCTCCACCATCTCCTGGCTGTGCCGGAACAGGTCCGTGTCCGTGAAGTTGTGGTGGGTCATGCCGGTGAGGCCCATGAACGCGGCGCCGCGCTGGGCGTCGAGGGAGCGTTCCAGGGCATCCCCGCCACGGGTGCCGTCGCTCATGACAAGCCCCTGGACCTCGTGTCCGGAGTCAACGAACTTGGCCAGCGTCCCGCCGCAGGCGAGTTCAAGGTCGTCGGGGTGGGCGCCGATCGCCAGCACCCTGCGGGGCTGGCGGGCCGGGGCTGCCCCGGTGCGCAGGGCCTTCAAAGCAACGCCCAGGGACCCAAGTGCTCCAAGGGTGAGCGTGAGGTTGGCAGTGCGCCACAACTCGGGCACCTCGAGGAAAACGCAGGCCAGGTTTGTCACCAGCAGCGCGGGGCCGGCAATGAGGCAAATTCTGCGGAGCAGTTCGGGGCGGCGCAAGCGGCGGTGGAACCAAGATCGGCCTAATGCTGCCGCGGCCACAAAAGTAATGAGGAAAACAATGAGCATGTCATGAATTGAGACCATGTGAATCTAGTTCCTATGTCGAAGTTCGGCACCCAGTGCCAGGCTGTATTAAACGGTTTATCTTCAGATCAGACGGCGACTGGCCATAAAATGTGAGATGGGCAATCTTCAGAGTCACCCCGTGGCGCTCCCGGCTGAGCCCGCCGGCGAGAGGTGTTCCCGCGGCGGGCTGGATGGGCACCACGGGACGTCGACCAGCGCTTATGCAGCACAACCGTCCCCCCGGCGTGTTAGTGACAAGAATGAGACCTGTCGGAAATCTTGAACTTCCTCTTCCAGTAAAGGTGAGGGTCCACCGGCACACCCGAGTAGGCACTACCCGAACCGCCGGCGGCCTGAATTAGTAACCGGCGCAGGTATTACTTGTATCGCGTGATTTGACTACGCGGGCTGGGCCGTTCGAATGCCTGTGCACCGAACTTCCCGGCGGAATTAACCGGAAATAGGGCGGGAATTAACCGGAAATTAAGTATGGTTCCGTATCGGCAATCGGGAATGAATACGGTAACTCTTGGGCTTTGTTTCCTTTTGTTACCCCACGCCGCGGGGAAATCGTGGGCATCAGCCCCTGCGCACCGGGCGCAGGGGCGCTTTCCGCTCGGCCGGCGTCGCGTCATCGGTGCCCTGCGTCACTTCGACGGCACGTTCGACGACGGCGGGCAGCCCGCCCGCATGGAACGGCCCGCGCTGCAGCTGCGAGCCGGTCCCCTCCGCGAGGATCCGCTCCACGCCCTCGCGGACCAGGTCCAGCTCGCCCTGTTCCTCCAGCACGGGGGCCACGAAGTCCACCAGCGCCCTGGCAACGTCCGCGGCAGGAGCGGGGGTGAAAGTTCCGAAGTCCAGGAGCTCCCCGCGCAGTCCGCAGTTGCTCGCCTGCCAGGCGGCCATCCGGAGCAGCAGCGTGGGCACCGGGGCGGGATCGACGCCGTCGTTCCATTCCCGCGACGCCGATTCCACGAGGGCGCGGACCAGCACGGCGATCAGTGCGGCGTCCTCCGCCCGCAGGCAGACATCGGCGACCCGGACCTCCACGGTGGGATGCAACCGGGCCAGCCGCGCGTCGAAATAGACCATCCCCTCGTCCATCAGGACACCGCTGTCCACCAGCCGGGTCACCACCCGCCGGTAGACCGGGAGACTGCCGAAGATCATGGTCGGCCCCGACCCGGGCCAACGGTTCCACGCCTGGGTGCGGTAGCTTTCGAATCCCGTCTCCGCCCCGTTCCAGTACGGCGAATTCGCGCTGAGAGCGATCAGCACGGCCAGCTTGTCGCGGATCCGGTCCATCACGGCCACACCTTCCTCCGGTGATTCCACAAAGGTGTGGACGTGGAGGCCGCAGGTCAGCTGGTTCCGGACTGTGAGACCGAAGCGCTGCTGCATGGTCACGTAGCGCGGATTCGGCGTCAGGTGCGTGGCGGCGCCTTGCGGTGACGTGGCCAGGGCGGCGACGCGGCCGCCGTGCGCCCGGGCGGCCTGGTCCGCCCTCGCCCGGCCATGCCTGAGCTGCCGGAGCAGCTCCGCGTACTCAAGGCACGGGTGCGTCTGGGTCTCGATCTGTTCGAGCTTGAGCTCATAGCTGAAGTCGGCGCCTTCGTGGACCGGTTTCTGGCTGGCGCGGACCCGGGCGGCCGGCTGCTTCGCTGGAACCAGGCCGGGCAGCATCAGGTCCGCGAGGGCAAGCAGCATGCCCGATTCGGGGTCAACTATCAGCAGCTCTTCTTCCACACCGAAGGTGCGCATAGACCTATTGTGCGTCACGATCCGTCGAACGCTCTACGCCAACCCGGGATCAGATCACGCCCATGTCACCGCTCTGAATTGGCGCGATCTGACCCCGCGTTGGCCTGGGAAGCGCCTGGGATCAGTCTTGGAAATACTCGATCTTTGCGCCGATGGTGTTGAGCCGTTCGGCCAGGTCCTCGTAGCCGCGCTCGATGACGTAGATGTTCCGCAGTTCCGAGATGCCGCGTGCGGCGAGCATGGCCAGCAGCAGGCAGGCGGCCGGGCGGAGGGCCGGCGGGCAGCCCACCTCGGCGGCGCGCCACCTGGTGGGCCCGTTGACGTAGATCCGGTGCGGGTCGAGCAACTGCACCTGGGCGCCCAGCTTGTTCAGCTCGGTCAGGTAGATGGCCCGGTTCTCGTAGACCCAGTCGTGGATCATCGTCTGGCCGGAGGCGTTCGCGGCGATCACGGCGAAGAAAGGCAGGTTGTCGATGTTCAGGCCCGGGAACGGCATGGGATGGATCTTGTCCTCCGGTGCGCGCAGTTCCGAAGGCTTGGTGGTGACATCAACCAGGCGGGTGCGTCCGTTGCGGGCAAAATATTCGCCGGACACCTCAAGCTGCTGGCCCATCTGCTCAAGCGTGGCGAGCTCAATTTCCATGAACTCGATCGGGACGCGCCGAATCGTGACTTGCGAGTTCGTCACGATGCCGGCGGTGATCAGGCTCATTGCCTCGATCGGGTCCTCGGACGGGAAGTATTCGATGTCGACGTCGATGGACGGGCGGCCGGTGATTTTCAGCGTGGTGGTGCCCACGCCGTCGATCTGCACCCCGAGCATCTGCAGGTAGAAGCAAAGGTCCTGCACCATGTAATTGGGGCTGGCGTTGCGGATGATGGTGGTGCCGGGGCGGTGCGCGGCGGCCATGATGGTGTTCTCGGTGACGGTGTCACCGCGTTCGCTGAGCACGAAGGAGCGGTCGTCGCTGTCCGACGGCGGGGCCTGGACCGAGTAGAACCCGGATTTCGCTTCCACACTGAGGCCGAACTGGCGCAGAGCCTGCATGTGCGGCTGCACGGTGCGGGTGCCGAGGTCGCAGCCGCCGGCGTAGGGCAGCCGGTAGACGTCGCCCTCGTCCAGCAGCGGTCCCAGGAGCATGATGACGCTGCGGGTCCGGCGGGCCGCCTCCACGTCCATGGAGGCGAGGTCAAGGACCGCGGGGCGGCGGATCTGCAGGTCGTTCGCGTTGAGCCACGTGCATTCGACGCCGATGCTGGTCAGCACCTCCACGATCCGGTTCACCTCCTCAATCCGGGCCAGCCGGCGCAAGGTGGTGGTGCCGCGGTTGATGAGGCTGGCGCACAGCAGGGCGACGCCGGCGTTCTTGCTGCTGTTGACGTCCACAGCACCGGAGAGCGTCCGGGCGCCTTCGACCCGGAGGTGGGTCATCTGCGGCCGGCCCACGTTGACGATGCTGTGCCCGACGATCGCCTCCAACCGCTGGATCATCTTCAGGCTCAGGTTCTGCTTGCCCTGTTCCATCCGGGCAATGGCGCTCTGGCTGGTCCCGAGCTCGGCGGCGAGTTGCCCCTGGGTCCAGCCCTTGTCCGCGCGGGCTTTGCGGAGCAGGAGGCCTACGTGTTCAGCAGTCGGTTGAGTCATCCCACGAAAATATCACTGATGAGCTACCAGTCCGCGCATATACGGTCAGAATGGCATCTATGTCACACAAATACCCGCTCCATGCGATAACCGTCTACTAGCGATTGAGGAAGACGAGATTCCAGGTTCCCGCGCTGACGGCCGCGGCGACGGCGGCGGCCGCGACGCCTACGCCGCCCAGCAGCACCCAGGCGTCGAGTCCGCTAAACGTGGACGGCCTGGCCCACGTCCGGGCCGCGCCGCCGAAACCGCGGGCTTCCATGGTGACCGCAAGCCGGGAGGCACTCCGGATCGCCTGCACGAGCAGACCGAAACTCTGGCCCAGGGTGGCGCGGACGCGCTGGTAGGGGTTGCCGCTGGAGCCCACACCCCGGGCGCGACGGGCCATGCCGATGGTCTGCCATTGCTCCGCCATGATCCCGACGAGCCGCATGGCGGCCAACGTGCCCAGAACGAACCGCTGCGGCAGTTTGGCTTTCTGGGCCAGGGCGTCGGCAAGGTCCGTGGGATCGGTGCAGCTCATCAGCAGCACCGCGGGCAGTGCGATTGCGAGCCCGCGCAGCATGAAGCCGACCCCCAGCTGCAGGGATCCGGCGCTGATGGACCAGATACCGGCGTCGATCAGGACGGCTCCGGCGTCCGGCGCGAGGATGGCGGTGCTCCAGCCGCCCAGCGCCGCCGCGAGGATCAGCGGCCAGCCGCGCTGCCACAGCAACGCCAGGGTCAGGCCGGCCAGCGGCAGGAGGAATAGTTCGCAGGCAAGGGCCACCGACGCCGAGACCCAGTCGATGGAGAGCGCCAGCACCAGGGTGATCAGTGTGACCGCCGTGAACTTGGCGAGCGGGTTGGCGCGGGTCAGCAGTGCGTGGTTGCCGCGCAGGCTGAGCGCGTCCCTCACGGCGACGCCGCCTCGGGCAGCCCGAGTTCAGGGGCCTCTGCGGTTCCGGCGGCTGCGTTCCCGGTGCCCAGGCGCAGCTCGGTCCCGCCAAGGACGGCACTGAATTCGGCGTCGTGCGTCACGGAGACGACGGCGGTGCCGGCGTCGAGGAGCTCGGAAAGGAACGAGGCGAGTTCGGCCCACGTATTGGCGTCCTGGCCGAACGTGGGCTCGTCCAGGACCAGCACCTGCGGGTGCGCGGCCAGCACGGTGGCCACCGACAGGCGCCGCTTTTCGCCGCCGGAGAGCGTGTAGGGGTTGGCCTCTACGAGCTCCGTCAGCCGCAGCCGCTCCAGCAGCTCGTCCACGCGCTCTTCACCGTAGCCGAGATGCCGGGGGCCGAACATGAGCTCGTCCAGGACCCTTCCGGTGACGAATTGGTGCTCGGGCTCCTGGAACACGGTTCCGATCCTGGCGATCAGCTGCTGGGCTTTCCACCGGTACGGGTCCGTCCCGGCACCATCGCCCAGGAGGCTGCCCAGCTCCGCCGCGGCAGATACCGTCCCGGCGGCGGGGGGCAGCAGACCGGCCAGCGTCAGCGCCAGGGTGGACTTCCCCGAGCCGTTCTGCCCGGTGATGGTCAGGGCCTCGCCGGCGCGGACCCGGGCCTGGATCCCGGACTGCACGGGCCGCGGCGGGATCCTGCGGAAGCGCTCTCGCAGCCCGGCCCGCCGCGGCCGCTCACGGGAGACGGCGAGGCCGTCCGCCGCGAGCAGCAGCGGCCCGGCGGCAGCATCCGGGGCAGTCCGGGGCCGGGTCTGCGGCACGTACCCGGGGACCCAGACTCCGGCACGGATGAGCATGTCCCGCGCCTCCGCCAGGACCTGCTCCGGCGGCCCGTCGATCAGCACCGCGGATTCCGTGGCGGTCCCGGGCTGCAGCACCACGATCCGGTCCACGAGGTCTTTCCAGACCGCCACGCGGTGCTCCACCACCACCAGGGTGGCCCCGGTCTTGTCCAGGCAGCGCCCGACGGCGTCACGGACCTCCAGGACGCCGGCGGGGTCGAGGTTGGCGGTCGGCTCGTCGAGCAGCAGCAGCCCCGGCCGCATCGCCAGGATCCCGGCCAAGGCCAGCCGCTGCTTTTGCCCGCCGGAGAGGGCCGACGTCGGGTGGTCCAGCGGCAGCCTGCCCAGCCCGACGTCGTCGAGCGCCTCGCGCACGCGCGGCCAGATCTGCGCGGCCGGGACGCAGAGGTTCTCCGCGCCGAAGGCGACGTCGTCGCCGAGGCGGGACAGCACCACCTGGGTTTCCGGGTCCTGCTGCACAAGCCCGGCGCGGCCGTGCTGCGTACGCGGCGGCGCGCCGTCGATCAGCAGGCTTCCGGTCTCGTCAGAATCCTCGGCGTCGCCGCCCGCTCCCGCGGCGCCGGCCGCGTTGTCCCCCAGCACGCCCGCCAGGGCGTGGAGCAGCGTCGATTTGCCCGCGCCGGAGGGACCCAGCAGGAGCACCCGCTCCCCCGGCCGGATGTCCAGGTCCAGGCCGCTGACCGCGGGCCGGGACCTTCCGGCGTGCCGCCAGCCCCAGCCGCGGGCCGAGACGGCGGCGGGCCGGACGCCCGTTGTAGATGTCATGAGTTGTCTGCAGGTTTCAGAAGAGGATTCCGTGAACGGTTCAGGAGAAGACGGGCTCCGTGGCGGCCTTGCGGGAGGCGAAGGAGCCCAGCACGCCGGTTTTGGCCAGCCCGCGGGTTGCGAGCCACGACAATCCGCCGGCTATCACTGCGCCGGAGATGGTGGTGAAGATGATGTAGGCGAGCTTGTCCCCTGCTTCGTAAGCGATGTTCCAGCCCCACGGCAGGAAGGAGTCGTTCAGGCCGCAGAAGAGGCCCGCTCCGGCGCCGGCCAGCAGCGACACCGGCAGGTTGAATTTCTTGTAGAGGAAGGCCGCGAAGACCAGTTCCGCGCCGAGACCCTGCAGGACACCGGAGATCAGCACCGTGGTGCCGTACTGCGAGCCCATGATCAGCTCACCGGTGGCTGCCACGGATTCACAGAACAGCGCCGCCCCGGGTTTGCGGATGATGAGCATGCCCAGCACGGCCGGGATCATCCATCCGCCGGCGTAGAGGCCGGTCAGCGGCGGGTAGAGCGCATTGACCGGAGTCGAAATCAGGTTGGCGCCCTGGGACCAGGCCCAGAAGATGACGCCGCCGGCCACGGCGATCAAGGCGGCCACCACAATGTCCACCACGCGCCAGCTGTAGTTGCGCGGCGCGGATGAGCGGCTGGTGGAATCATGCTGTGCTGAAATATCTGTCATGTCGTCCTCCTGAGGAACAGGAGGGGAGGGTGCTCCGGCCGGGCTCGGCTTTCGCCGTCCTCCGCGCACCCTGAGAACTCGACTCCCTTGCGCCGGTACTAACCGGATCAGGTTCGAGGGTCTGCGGCTGTCCGCACTCTCAGCGCCCACCAATGGTGTCCCCGGATTTTCCGGCGACGCCCGACGGCGGCGCTCCCCTGTCGTAATTATTTCGCCCTTGTGGGCTGGCTCAGTTTACACCCGAACGGCCGGGATTTCAGCGGTACACCTTGACACAGACGGGGTGCCCTGCTGCCGGGAACAACCGCTTGGTAGAGTCATCGTGCCGGACCCCCGGACCCGCCAGAGGCGGCCTCGTTCCCACCGGAAAGCTGGATCATCTTGACGCACACACCAGCCACGCCAAACCCCTCCGGGGACTACGACCCGGACTCGAGCGAGCCGCAGCCGCCGGGCTCCCTCGCGGCGCTCATCGGCCGCGTGCTGGCCGAGATCGACGCGCTTCAGTTCGCCTCGTTCAACAAGGACACCGCGCTGGACCTCGGACTCCTCCTTGTCGAGCTGGGCCGGCAACGCTCGCTGCCCATCGCCATCGACATCACCAAGGGCGAGCAGGTGCTCTTCCACGCGGCGCTGGAGGGCGCCACACCGGACAACGAGCGCTGGATCAACGCCAAGAAGCGCACTGCGCAGCGGTACGAGGTCCCGTCCCTGCTGGTGGGGCTCCGCGCCCGCGCTGCTGGCGGCCGGATTGAGGACAATGCCTGGTTCGATCAGATGGAGTTCGCCGCCCACGGCGGGGCGTTCCCCATCTACGTGCGCGGCACGGGGGCCGTCGCCGTCGTGACCGTCTCCGGGCTGCCGCAAAAGGCAGACCACGAGCTGGTGGTGGAGGCGCTCCGGCTGGTCCTCACCCCGGAAAGCACCACCCCTTAACCCTCGACCCGGGCACCCGGCCGTCCTGGCGTGCACGTCCGCTCCGGCAATGCACTGGACCCGCCGTCTGGCCAGCTAGGCTAGGGGAAGCCCAGTCCCGCGCCCCAAGGAGACCTAAGAATGAACATCCTCATCAAGCTGCTCGGCACCGGCGTCAGCCTCATCGCCGGCTTCGCCGGCACCAAACTGGTGGACACCCTCTGGGAAAAGTCGACGGGCAGCAAGCCGCCCAAGGGCGACGACGACGTCCCCACCACGCTGCGCGAAGCCCTGACGTTCGCCTTGATCTCGGCCGCGGTCAGCGCCATCATCCAGGTGCTTGCGAACCGCGGCACCCAGCGTGCCATCACGCGTTTCGCCAAGACCCAGGACATCGTCTAGGCGGATCCGGCGCCTTCGTCCGGCCCGCGCTTGGCCGCCGCCTGCTGGACCACGGCCTCGAGCTCGTCGGAGCTCAACAGTTCCGGGTGCAGGTGTTTGGTCCGGTAGCCGGCGCGTCCCACCATGTGGGCCGACACGGGGACGGTGAGCAGCTGGAAGAGCCAGGCCACCACCAGCACGGGCCACACCCACCAGGTGCGCATCTGCAGGCCAAGGGCGGCCAGCAGCAGGAACAGGCCGAGGACCTGCGGCTTCGTGGCGGCGTGCATCCTGCTCATGAGGTCCGGGAACCGCAGCAGCCCGATCGCGGCGCCGAGGGACATCAGCGCCCCGGTCACCATGAAAACGGCGGAAACCGCGTCGATTACTGCGTCAGGATTCACGGGCATTACCTCTCCGGTCGGCCACGAACCGGGCCACAGTGACGGAACCGACAAAGCCGATGAGGGACATCGCCACCACCAGCATCAGGTTGTTCAGGTGGCGGTTAACGGCCATGTCGACGCACAATGCCGCCCCGAAGATGGCCAGCAGCACGTCCGCGGCCAAGACCCGGTCCAGCAGCGAGGGGCCCCGCGCGATCCGGACGATCGCCCCCGCGGCGGCCAGGGAGAGGACGACGGCGGTCACCGCCAGGACTGTCTGCATCATCCGGCGGCCTCCTGTGTGAGCGCGGAAAGTTCCTCTTTGGTTCCCATGATCCTGATCAGCCCGGCTTCGGTGTCCCGGACCTCCTTGCGCAGCTTGGCCGCGTCCTGGGCGTTGCGGACGTTGATGGCGTGGATGTAGAGGGTGGACGTGGACCTGTCCACCTCCACCACGAGGGAGCCGGGAATCAGCGAGAGCACATGCCCGGTGGCGGTTACGAGGAGATCGGAGTGGCTCCGCAACGGCACGGCGACGATAGCGCTGATGACGTTCGGCCCGCGGGCGACAGCAAGGTAGAGGACCTGGAAGCTCGCCACGGCGACTTTTCCGATGAAGACCAGGGCGAAGGGGACCGCCCGGAGTACGTTGAAGCGGCCGCCAAGTTCCACCGGGGGCAGGTACAAGAGGCGCGCCACGAGCACGGCGATCAGGGCACCGAAGAGGAGATTGCCCGGGCTGAAGTCCTGCCACAGGGCGCCCCACACAAAGACGAGCCACACCAGCAGCGGCAGCTCTTGGCGCAGGGAGATCCGTTTCCGGCTCATTTCCCGCCTCCCTGCTGCCCCGGCAGCGCCGCCGGCGGCACGGGAGCATTCCCGCCCAGCACGGCCTGGATGTACGGGGACCGCTCCAGCATCTGCTGGGCGGACTGGTCGGCCACCCGGAAGAACGGCCCGGCGAAGACCGTCAGGGCCACGCCAAAGACCACCAGGCCCAGCGTGGAACCGACCATGGTGCGCGGCAGCAGGGTCACGTTCGTCCTGCCGGCCCGGTCTCCGGTGGCGGAGTCCTCCGGAGCCGCCAGGAGCACAGGATCGGGGTGTTCGGCGTCGCTGGGCTTGCGCCAGAACGCCCGGTTCCAGACCCGGGCGACCGCAAGCAGGGTCAGCAGGCTCGTCAGCACGCCCCCAATCACCAGGGCATAGGCCAGCGGCGTGCCGAGCTCGACGCCTGCCTGGAGAAGCCCCAGCTTGCCGAGGAATCCGGAGAAGGGCGGAATGCCGGCGAGGTTCATGGCGGGAATGAAGAACAGCACCGCCAGGACCGGGGACAGCTTGGCCAGCCCGGCCACCCGGTCCACGGACGAGCTGCCGCCCCGGCGTTCGATCAGGCCGGTCACCAGGAACAGGCTGGTCTGGATGGTGATGTGGTGGGCCACGTAAAAGACGGCGGCGCCCAGGCCGGCCACCGTGGACATCGCCAGGCCGAACACCATGTAGCCGATGTGGCTGACCAGGGTGAAGGACAAGAGACGTTTGATGTCGCTTTGGGCCAGGGCGCCCAGAATCCCCACCACCATGGTCAGCAGTGCCGCGACCATCAGCGGGGCGTTGAGCGCATCGCCCGGGAAGAGCAGCGTCTCCGTGCGGACCATCGCGTAGACGCCCACCTTGGTCAGCAACCCGGCAAACACGGCGGTGACGGGGGCGGGTGCGGTGGGATAGGAGTCGGGGAGCCAAAAGGACAGCGGGAACACGGCGGCCTTGATGCCGAAGGCGACGAGCAGCAGAACGTGGAGCAGCGTCCGGGTGCCCTGGTCCAGGTCCCCGAGTTTGATGGCGAGGTCCGCCATGTTGATGGTTCCGGTGGCGCCGTAGATCATGGCGATCGCGATCAGGAACAGCACCGAGGACACCACGGAGACCACCACATACGTCACACCCGCCCGGATGCGCGGGCCGGTCCCGCCGAGCGTGATGAGGACGTAGCTGGCGGTCAGCAGGATCTCAAAGCCGACGTAGAGGTTGAAGAGGTCCCCGGAGAGGAATGCATTGGACACCCCGGCCACCAAGATCAGGTAGGTGGGGTGGAAGATGGAAACCGGCGCGTCGCGGTCGCCGTCGGCCATGCCCTGTCCCGTCGCGTAGATCAGCACGGCGAGGCTCACAGCCGAGGACACCACGAGCATCAGCGAGGAAAACTGGTCCACCACCATCACGATGCCCCACGGCGGCAGCCAGCCGCCGATGTTGACGGCGGCCGTCCCGCCGTCCCAGACGGAGGCCAGCAGCCAGCATTCCAGCGCCAGGGTCAGTGTCAGGAGGGCGATGCTGACCGCCCGCTGCGCGCGGGTGTAGCGGATCAGCAGGAAGGTCAGGGCGGCGCCCAGAATGGGGAGTACGACGGCGAGCGGGGCAAAGCTGGCGATGTTCACTCTCCGCCTCCTTCCGGTCTGCGGTCAGCGTTCGGGGGGTCAACATTTAGGGAGCCGGGCTGTTCCTCGGCCGCGGCTTTGATCATGGCCAGCGGAAACTCCGAGGTCTCAACCGGAATCTCGGCGTCGTCCTCGGCGTCGAAGCTCGGCGTTTCGGCGACGCGGCGGTCCTCGGCGTCGTCCTGGATTTCATCCTGTCGGGCCAGCACCCACGTCCGGTAGATGATGCCGAGCATGAACGCCGTCACGGCAAACGAGATCACGATCGAGGTCAGGATCAGCGCTTGCGGCAGGGGGTCGTTGTAATCCCCGGCCGGGGTGTCCTTGTTGAAGATCGGCGCCAGGCCGGCGTAGCCGCCGGTGGCAAGGAGCAGCAGGTTGGTGGCGTTGGCCAGCAGCATGAGGCCCAGCAGCACCCTGGTGAGGCTGCGTTCGAGAAGCAGGTAGATGCCGCAGGCGTACAGGGCCCCCATGACCGTCAGCAGGGTCAGATTGACGCTCATGCTTTCCCCCCGGCAATGGCTTCGGTGTCAGCAATTTCCGCGGCGGCCCCGCCGTCTTCCCGGTCTTCGGAGGGCCCGGCGGCCTGTTCTTCTTCGAAGTGCTCGTCAATTTCAGCCCCCAGGCTGCGCAGCACGTCCAGGGCAAGGCCGACCACCACGATGTAGACGCCGATATCGAAGATGGTCGAGGTGACGAACTTGATGTCGCCGAACACGGGCAACCAAAGCTCCACAATGGCGCTCTGGAACACCTGGCCGCCCAGGAGCAGCGGCGTCATCCCCGTGGCCGCGGCCGTGGCCAGGCCGATTCCCAGCAGGGTGCCCGCACCAACAGGGGTGGCCTCGTGAAGTTCGAAACGGCCGCCGGCGAGATACCGGATCGTCAGGGCGAGGCCGGCCGTGAGACCCCCGGCGAAGCCGCCGCCGGGCAGGTTGTGGCCGGCGAGGAGCAAATAGACAGAGAAGACGATCAGCGAATGAAAGATCAGGCGGGTGACCACCTCGAAGATGATCGAGCGGCGTTCGGGGGCCAGGGTCCGGCCCGCTACCAGCCACGCGTCCCGCGCGGCGGCCGCGAACCGCCGGCTCAGTGCCAGGGCGGCGTGGTCCCGGGTGCCGCCCCTGGCTTCGGCCCGGCGGCCGACGGTGCCTTCCGCGACTGTCTCCGACGTCCGGACCCGGTCACCGCGGCCGCGGACGAAGATGAGGCTCGCCACGCCGGTGGCGGCCAGTGCCAGGACGGAGATCTCGCCAAAGGTGTCCCAGGCCCGGATGTCCACCAAAGCCACGTTGACGACGTTGAGGCCACCGCCGCCCTCGTAGGCGAGTTGCGGGAACTGCAGGGAGATCGGCGGAACCACGCGGGCGCCCAGGGCGTAGATGGCCACGAATATCATGGTGACGCCGAATGCCAGGCCGATCACCACCCGGATGACCCGGTACTTGCCTCCGGTGCGGTCCCGCAGCTCCGCCGGAAGGCTGCGCATGGCCAGCACGAACGCCACCAGGATGATGGTTTCGACCAGCATCTGGGTCAGCGCGAGGTCCGGCGCGCCCTGTAGCGCGAACATTAGGGCAATCCCGTAGCCGGTGACCGACACCATCAGGACGGCCAGGAATCTCTTGTTGGCGCGGACCGCGGCCACCGCTCCGATCACGATGCCGGCACCGGCCACCAGTTGCAGCGGCGCGCCCGGATCGATGACGTAGAGGCCGGGCGGCAGCGGCTTGTCGGACAGGAGCAGCACTGTCAGCGGCAGTGCAAACGCCACGGTGAGGATCACTGAGAGGTAGAAGAACAGCGAGCCTCGCTGGGTCCGGCCGGTAACCCAGACCGCGGTGTCGTCCAGCGCGCCGATCGTCTGCTGGTAGGCCCGGTCGGCGTCGACCCAGCCCGGCACACGTGACTGCAGCCTGGCCACGGCGTTCCGCCCGTAGAACATGGCCGCACCGAAGGCGAACGTCACCGCGGTCAGGCCCAGGGCCGGGGTCAGGCCGTGCCACAGCGCCAGGTGGCCGGGCGAGGAGGTGCCGGCGTCGACAACTGGGCCATCGACAAAAAGCTCGGCATACGGCTGGATCCAGCCGTCCACGACGGCGGGCCACAGGCCGTAAAGGATCGTGAGCAGGCTCAGGATCGCCGGCGCGGCAAGGAAGGCCGGCCTGATCGGTTTGAACGCGGTCGGCTCAACGCCGGGCTTCACGGCGAAGGCGCCCCACAGGAACCGGGCGCTGTAGGCGAAGGTCAGGATGGACCCCAGGACCAGGCCGGCGAGCAGCCACGGTCCGGAGCCGGGACCGGTGGCGGCCCCGGTGCTGTAATCAATGAAGGCCTCGAACACTGATTCCTTGGCAACGAAGCCGGCCAGCGGGGGGATGCCCGCCATCGAGGCGGCGCCGATGGCCGCGACGATGCCCAAGGCGCGTGCCGAACCGTAGACGCCGGAGAGTTCACGGATGTCCCGGGTCCCGGACTGGTGGTCGATGATGCCTACCACCAGGAAGAGCGTGGCCTTGAACAGCCCGTGCGCCAGGAGCATGGCGAGTCCCGCGAGCGCCCCCTCGGGGGTGCCGAGCCCCACCACCATGGTCAGGAAGCCCAGCTGGCTCACTGTGCCGTAGGCGAGGATGAGCTTGATGTCGGTCTGCCGCAGCGCACGGTAGCCGCCCACGAGCATGGTGGCCAGGCCCAGGCCGAGCACGATCGGCAGCCAGGGCGCGGTGCCGGCGAACCCGGGGGCCAGGCGGGCCACCAGGTAGATCCCGGCCTTCACCATCGCCGCGGCGTGCAGGTAGGCGCTGACGGGCGTGGGGGCGGCCATCGCGCCGGGGAGCCAGAAGTGGAACGGCACCAGGGCCGATTTGGTGATGGCGCCGACCAGGATCAGCACGACGGCGGCGCTCACCGCCCCTGCCCCGGGGCCGGCGACGAGCGCAGGAGCCTGCTCCAGGATGGCCTCGATCCGGTAGGTTCCGGCCACCGAACCCAGGATGATGAGCCCCACGAGCATGGCCAGGCCGCCGGCGGTGGTCACCACGAGCGCCTGCAGCGCCGAGCGCCGGGCGGACAGCCGGGTGCGGGCGTAGCCGATTAGCAGGTAGGACAGCACCGTGGTCAGTTCCCAGAAGATAAACATCAGCAGGAGGTCGTCCGCGATGACCAGCCCGAACATGGCGCCGGCGAAGGCCAGGAGCTGGGCCCCGAACCCACCGAGGTAGTCGTCCTTGTTCTTGAAATACCGTGCGCAATAGACCAGCACCAGGGCGCCCACGCCAAGGACCAGCAGGGACATGACCCAGGCCAGGGCATCCATCCGGAACGCGAGTTCCAGCTGGAGGACGGGAATCCAGGGCAGCACTTCGGTGATCGCCCCGGGGCTGGAAGGAACTGCGTCGGAATAGATGGCGCCGTGCTGCAGCAGCAGCCAGACGAAGGAGGCCGCGGGGACCGCGGCCAGGGCATAGAAGGAATTCCTGCCGAACTTTCGGAACAGCAGCGGGGCCACAGCGGCCACCGCAAAGTGCACGGCAAGAACTGTGATCACTGGTGTCTCCGCAACGTCAAGGTTTCGATCATCGGCAAGTTGGAGCAGGCGGGTTATTCGTTAGGTTCGGTGGGGACAGTTTACCAAGCGTGTACAAATTCTTTCGGCCGGGACTCCGTCAGCGCGGCGCCATGCCCGGAAGAATGCTTCCCCACCTCGGACGACTACCATTCAGGCTATGAACACTGCCGCCCCCGAAGCCATGCCAGGGTCGTCCGAGCTGGAATCGGGAAGCCCCGGCTCGCGCAAGGGCCGAATCCTCGCCTGGGCCGCCTGGGACTGGGGCTCGGCAGCCTTCAACGCCGTCATGACCACCTTTGTCTTCACCGTCTACCTGACCTCCAAGGCATTTGGCGGTCAGGACCAGGCCTCCGCGGCCCTGGGCGCCGCGCTGGCCGTTGCCGGCGCGGCGGTCGCCGTCCTGGCCCCGGTCACCGGACAGCGGTCGGACGCCGCCGGGCGGCGCAGGCTTTGGCTGGGGGTCAACACGGCCGCCGTCGTGCTGTTGACCGGACTGTGTTTCTTTGTCTTCCCGCGGCCGGAGTTCCTGATCCTCGGCGTCACGCTGATCGCGCTGGCCAACGTCTTCTTCGAATTCGCCGCGGTCAACTACAACGCCATGCTCACCCAGGTCTCCACGCCGCGGAACATCGGCAAGGTCAGCGGTTTCGGCTGGGGGATGGGGTATCTCGGCGGCATCGTGGCGCTTCTGATTGTGCTCCAGCTCTTTGTCCAGCCCAGCTTCGGCTGGTTTGGCGCCTCCACCGCGGAGAGCCTCAATATCCGGCTGGTGGCGGTGTTTTCCGCCCTGTGGTTCTTCGTTTTCGCCCTGCCCGTGCTCGTCGCCGTTCCGGAACTGCCCCGCTCCGCGCGGGGTTCGGGCCTTGGCCTCTTCGCTTCCTACGGACTGCTCTTCCGACGCATCAAAGCGATCTACCGGACCAGCCCGCACACCATTTACTTCCTGCTCGCCAGCGCCATCTTCCGCGACGGGCTGGCGGCCGTGTTCACCTTCGGCGGGGTGATCGCGGCCGGAACCTTCGGGTTCGAGCTCAAGGACGTCATCGTCTTCGCCATTTTCGGAAACGTCGTGGCGGCCGCTGGCGCCATGCTCGGCGGTTCCCTGGATGACAGGATCGGGCCCAAGTCCGTCATTGTCGCGTCGCTGGCCGGCCTGTTGCTCGCGGGCACCGCCATACTGCTGCTCGGCAACGGGAACCACCATGTCTTGGGCGTGGACTGGACGGGAACCACAACATTCTGGGTCTTCGGCCTGTTCCTGTGCCTCTTCGTCGGCCCGGCACAGTCCTCGTCCCGTGCCTACCTTGCCCGGCTCGCGCCGCACGGCGAATCCGGCGAACTCTTCGGCCTCTACGCCACCACGGGCCGGGCCGTGAGTTTCCTCGCCCCGGCCCTTTTCACCCTCTGCATCACCCTCGCCACCCCCTTCGTCGCCACCGGCCAGGCGCAGCGATGGGGAATTCTCGGCATCATGGTGGTGCTGCTGGCCGGCCTGCTGGCCCTGCTGCCCGTCAAAGCCCCGGATAAGGCCGAGATCGCCGTCGTCCCCGCGGCCTGAGGCGCGGCGTCCGCAAATCCGGTTCGCGCACTAGGCTGAAGCTATGAACGTGGATGAGACAGACCTCCCCGGCCTCGGCCGGCGCAAGGACTTCATGACTGCCTCCGGCCGCCGGATCGGCGTGGTCGAATACCGTGAAGGCCAGACGGAACTGATCGTCTCGGCCTGGGATGATCCTGACACGTGCCAGGCCTCCATCCCGCTGACCGCGGACGAGGCTGCCACCCTCGGCAACCTCCTGGGCGGACAGCGCCTCATCATGCAGCTCTCGGAAGCCCACCGGGAAGTCCCCGGCATTGTCACCCGACAGTTCTCGATCAGCGCCGAATCCCCCTTCCAGAACCAGCCGATGGGCAAAGCGTGCATCCGGACCCGCAGCGGGGTCTCGATCGTGGCCATCATGCGCGAAGGCGAGGTCCTCCCCTCCCCGGGGCCCGACGTCGTCCTCCACCCCGGTGACCTCCTCGTTGCGGTGGGAACGCAAGAAGGCCTGGACACGGCGGCCGGCATCCTCCGCAACGGATAACCGGGATGGACCCGCTCGCACTGGCCCTGATCGAGCTGGGGGCTGTCGTCTTCTGCCTCGGCCTGCTGGCCAGACTGGCCGGGCGGATCGGCATGTCCCCCATCCCGCTCTACCTGCTGGGCGGCCTCTTTTTCGGCGCCGGGGGCCTCGTCAAGCTCGAAGGCATGCACGAGTTCGCCCACCTCTCAGGCGAAATCGGCGTCATTCTCCTGCTGCTTATGCTTGGACTGGAATATACGGCGGCGGAGCTCGTCACCGGGCTGAGGCGCTCCTGGCAGGCCGGGGTCCTGGATCTGGTGCTCAATTTTCTGCCCGGTGCAGGACTTGCCGTGATGCTGGGTTGGGGCGTCGTGGGAGCCATGGTGATGGGCGGCGTGACGTACATTTCATCTTCCGGCATCGCAGCCAAAGTCATCACCGACCTCGGCCGGATCGGTAACCGGGAAACCCCGGTGGTCCTTTCCATCCTGGTCCTCGAAGATCTCGCGATGGCCGTGTACTTGCCGGTCCTGACGGCCACCCTGGCCGGCGTCAGCTTCCTGATCGGACTGACCACCGTAGGAATTTCCCTGGCCGTCGTTTCCCTAGTCCTGCTGGTGGCCCTGCGCCACGGCCACCATGTGTCAAAGGCGGTGCACAGCGAGAACTCCGAGGTATTCCTGCTCAATCTGCTCGGGGCCGCGCTGCTCGTGGCCGGGCTGGCGGCTGCCATGCAGGTCTCCGCCGCAGTGGGCGCATTCCTGCTCGGCATCGCGATTTCCGGCGCCACAGCCCACAGCGCCACCCGCGTCCTGGAACCGCTCCGGGACCTCTTCGCGGCGATCTTCTTTGTGGTTTTTGGCCTCAACACCGACCCCCGGTCAATCCCGCCCGTCCTGGGCTGGGCCCTGCTGCTGGCCCTGGTCACCGCAGCCACCAAGGTGATCACCGGATATTGGGCGGGGAAACGGGCCGGGATCGGGGTTCCCGGCCGTTTTCGAGCCGGAGCCGCCCTTATCGCGAGGGGCGAATTTTCCATTGTCATCGCAGGCCTGGCCGTTGCCTCCGGGGCGGTGCCCTCGGACCTAGCTGCCCTCGCCACCGCATACGTTCTGGTCATGGCGATCGCCGGGCCGATCGCCGCCCGCTTCGTGGAACCAATCGTCCGGCTGCTGCGCCGCCCGGCGCGCCGGCCGGCCGTCCCAAACACTGGCCCGGCGTAGGGCATCGCTCGCGCAAACTGGCGCCCGAGCTGACTAGATGTCCGTGCGGTGGAAATTCAGGTGGCTGCGGCTCGCCGTCGGGCCGCGCTGGCCCTGGTAACGGTTGCCGTACTCGCCCGAACCGTAGGGGTGCTCCGCGGCGGACGAAAGCCGGAAGAAGCACAACTGGCCGATCTTCATGCCGGGCCACAGCTTGATGGGAAGAGTCGCCACGTTGGACAGTTCCAGTGTCACGTGGCCGGAGAACCCGGGATCGATGAAACCCGCCGTCGAGTGCGTCAGGAGGCCGAGCCGGCCGAGCGAGGACTTGCCCTCAAGGCGGGCTGCAATGTCGTCCGGCAGCGTCACGGTCTCATAGGTGGAGCCCAGGACGAACTCGCCCGGGTGCAGGATGAACGGCTCCCCGGACTCCACCTCCACCAGCCGGGTCAGCTCAGGCTGCTCCTCGGCCGGATCAATGTGGGCGTATTTGTGGTTGTCGAACAGCCGGAAGAACTTGTCGATCCTGACGTCCACCGAGGACGGCTGGACCATGACGGGGTCGAACGGTTCAAGGACAATCCGCTGGGAGTCGATTTCGGTTCGAATGTCGCGGTCAGAGATCAGCACAGGTTCAAAAATACCTCACGCGTTGCCCGGTGGGGGCTCTGAGTCGGCTGCGGCTGCCGGGACGCCCTAGGCTGCGGTGCGCTGCTGCTGCTCGAGCACGGCCTTGAGCCGTTCCAACTGGGCGACCTGGGCCTTCATAGCCCGCCGGACTCTCGGAGACACCAGGAACAGGGCGGCTCCGAGTCTGCACCGCAGCGCGAACCGGACGCACGTGCTGCTGCCCTCCGTGCTCAGGTAGTAGCCGCCGTGCGGACGCCCCGGACCGGTGAGGACCTGGAACTGGATCTCGGTGCCGGGCCGGGTCACCGTAAGTTCGAAGTCGGCAGCCGCCCAGCGCCGCTCTGCGGCGGCAAAGTGCGGCCGGTAGACGGCGCCCGGGGATCCCGCCGAGCCGGAGACCAGCTCGACGCCGCCGAGTCCGTCGCGCCACAGCGGGAGGTTTACCGGGTCCACCAGAAAGTTGTAGATGCTGATCGCGTCGCGGTGGATCACGACGTCGTTTTCTGCCTGGGCCACGGAGATCCTCGCTGTCGGGCTACTGGTGCATGTAGCCCGTTCCCCGGAAGACTGCAGCTAACCCCTTCAGAATATCCAGCCGGGCCCGCCCTGCATCCCTTGCGTGCCCGGCCTTTACAGAAGAGTTATCAGCTGCCCCCGTGGCGGCTTCCCTCGAATCCGCCATCAAATTTCTACACTGACAACCTCCCCTCGCCGGACGTGGGATGGGCGGCCGGGCCCGTCGCCGCCTCGCGCGGGCGGAATGGCTTCCGGCCGCGGAACACCGTATCCGGCGACATACGCGGTGTTGGCGTCGGGACCCCTCCGCGGGATCCTGTTCTGGACAACGCCGAGAATGCTGGCGTCAACGAAATTAAGCTGGTCGATGGCCTTCGCCAGGCTGTGCTGACTCACCCTCTTCGTTCCGACGACGAGCAACACACTGTCCGTGCTTCTGGTCAGTACGCTGGCGTCGGTGACCGGAAGGATTGGGGGCGCGTCCACGATGATGAGGTCGAACGTCATCTGCAGCTCCTCGAGAAGCCTGCTCATAGCTGCCGAGCCGAGGAGCTCACTGGGGTTGGGCGGCAGCGGCCCCGAGGCGAGAACCGCCAGCCCGTCGTCCGACCAGTACTGGATGCTGTCTTCGAGGCTGGATGACCCTACGAGAACGGTGGTGAGACCGATTCCCCCCTCGATTCCGGTGGCGGCAGCCACTGAGGGAAGACGAAGGTCGGCGTCGACCAGAATGACTTTTTGGCCGCCCTTGGCGACCGTGAGGGCGAGGTTCAGCGCTACCGTGCTCTTCCCCTCGCCGGCCGACGCCGACGTCACAACGATTGAGCGCATCGGCCGGTTCACTCCCGCGAACTGTAGGTTCGTCCTGAGTTTCCGGAACGCTTCCGCCCCTGTGCCTGCCAACACGAACGGCGCGGCACCTGACAGGCGTCCGGAAGCCTGTTCAGTGATTCCGGCCAGAAGCGGCAGATCGGTCATCTTGCGCAGGTCCGATTCGGTCCTGATGTTGCGATCCAGGACATGCCGCAACACCGCCGCCCCGATACCTGCGGCCAGCCCGTACAGCAGGCCCAACGCCAGATCCAGCTTCACATTCGGGTTGGACGGCTCGGTCGGGGAGCTGGCGTAATCCACGGGGCTAAGCCGGATCGGAGTCGGTGTTCCGTTCGTCGGCCGCTCAAGGTCCGCGACGGCCGTGACCAAGCTGGCGGCCACCGCATTGGCGATGTCGGCGCTCCGCTGGGCGGACCCGTCCCGCGCCTCGATGTCGATGATCACCGTATTGCGCGCAGTGGATACTTTAATCTTGGCGGCCAACGCCTCCGGGGTCATACCGAGATGAAGCTTGTCGATGACCGGCTGGAGAACAGTCGGTTTCGACGTGACGTCAACATACGACTGGACTCGTGCCAGGGCGAAGACGCTGCCCTGCTGCAATTCTGCGGACGTCTCCGAGTTCTGCGTCGAGACAAAGAGACTGGTCGACGCCGTGTACGACGTCGGCGTCAGCAGGGACGCCACGCCGGCGACGAGCGTTCCCAGCAGGGCCAGGACTGTGATTAGACGCCAGTTGCGGCGCAGTATGAGCAGTTGTTCACGGGCATCCATTGTGGGTCCTTCCCCAAATCGCGGCCGCTGCAGTTTCGACGAATCGGCGCGATTTCATGCCGTCAGCCAGGTGTAGCATCCGGTCGAGACAACCCGGACGGCGCCTGCCGGGATGCTCACGGCAGAGCTGCCGTCTGACTCCGCAATTACGTGCCTGGCCGCGTCATAAGCGGCCAGCGTGCAGCTGGGGGACGGGTTCCACGCCTCGTACTTACCTGCAGCGATCGGCCCGTTGTCAGCCTTGGGCGCACCGGCGCCGAGGGTAAAATCACCGTCGGTGAAACCGTGGCTGGCGGCCTCGAGCTCGGGCTGGAGTCCGGGGCACAGGTTCGCTATGGCGGCGGCACTCTCGGCGTCGCTCTTCTCGATCAGCTGGGACACGACGGCCTTCGGGTCGACTGCCTTTACTGCCTCGTACTGGGCACACATGTCTTGGCCAACCTGCAGCACGGCGTTGGGGTCTGCACCCTTCGGCACTCGCGCAGCGAGGTACTTCTGTTCAGAGGGGGCGAAAGTGGCTTTGGGGGCCGCTTGCGGCTGTTGGGCCTGGGCGTCGGGTGGGATCGTGGCAGCGTCGGTCGGTGTGCTCGTCGCCGTGGCCCCGGCAGCCGGCGGTGGAGCGGAAGGACCAAGCGGCGCGGTCGTCGGGGACTGACCGGCGGATGAAGGCGCGGAGAATGTGGACGGGGAGGATACGGACGTGGCATTTGGGCTTCCGGGGGAGGTGCAACTGGTGGCTGCGGAGACCGCAGCCACCAGAAGCATCATTCCCATGGCCCGTGAGAGACCTTTTTTCATGGGATGTTTTCTTTCGAGAGCTGTTTTTGTCTAGGCGTTGGGCTCGAAGTTCAAGACCAGCGCCGGCTGCCTGGCTGCTGCGGCTTCCCGCGAGAAGAACCACATGTTGTCGGTTCCACTCCCCTGCAACGACAAGTTGATATCGCCCGCAAGGGCCGCCGAAAGCGCGGCCGCGTCAAGACTGGCCGTATAGGTTGCGTTCGGCGCGGTGGGACCGGCAAAGGCTCCGATCTGGGGGCCATTGGTTTGCGGACGGTTGGTGTAGTTTGTCGATGCCTCCGACCAGTCACCGGTCATCATTACGGTCTGCTGCACGTCGGCCGAGCCGGCGTAAGAGTCTCCGGTGGTCCTGAACCTTAAGGACGCTGACGCCAGGTGTTGTCCGTCAGGCACCTGCGAGGACGCGTTGAACCTCAGGTAGGTGATGTAGGCCGGTGACCCCCTCGTGGCCAGGGTAGCCAATGAACCTGACACGTTATTCGGAAAGGCCTCATTCACATAGGTGTCCGCCGTGGGCGTCAATGTGAGTGTGACCGGCTGGGGCTTCGGAGCCACGGTGGCGGTGGCTTCGTTGGACGGACCGCTGACATTGCCGGCCGCATCGGTGGCGAGAACCTTGTAGTAGGACGTGCCGGCCGGACGGCCCGCGTCAGTCCAGCTCAGCGTGTTCCCGTCCACCGTTGCGACGCGGCTTGCAGCGCTCGGTGCGAACCCGCTCGTCGCAGACCTGTGGACTTCGTAACCGGTGACGCCAACATTGTCGCTGGACGCGCCCCAGGAAACTGCCACATCGCTCCCTTTGACGGCGGCAGCAACTCCGGTAACAGCCGCCGGTGCCTGGGTGTCGGGAGCGGGTGCCGTTCCGATCGCATAGTGCTCGCTGACCTGCGTGGGCGACAGTACGGTCGGGTAGACGGCGAACTCATCGAGGGATCCGGCGAAGTAGTTGCTGGTGGGGCGCAGCGGCCAAGCGTTCATCTGATCCCCGCCCAGTTTCCACGATCCCCAGTAAGACTGTGCCGTGGTCTGAGTCGGCAACGCGCCGATCAGGTTCCCGTCAACGTAGAACTTCAGGCCATCGCTTCCCTGGGTCCCAACTGCGTGGTGCCAGGCGTTGTCGTTGTACGGAGTCAGCGTCGTTACGGTCCTCGCCCCGTTCACATAGACACCGAACATCAAGGTACCGGCATCGGTCATGTAGAGCTGACGATCGTAGTTTGAGCTCAGTCCCGGGTTGGTGTTGAATCGATTGGGCTCTCCGTTACCGAAGCCGAAGATCTTTCCGCCCCGGGTGGTGTTGGTCTTGAACCAGACTTCTGCACTGTAAACGGCGGGCGCTTGGCCACGGTTTTGGCCGAAGGCGAAAGCGCTTGTGCCGTTGAACGCGGTGGACCGGCTCCCGTCATTGGCGATGGCCCCCGTGTCACCGGCAAATGTCGGACCGCCGTAGGTCAGTTCCAGGTTGTTGCCGGGCGAGCTGTCAGCGCCCACCGTCGGGCCGGCGTTATCCAGCCGCCAGTAGGTGGTGGCTCCGGCGCCAAGGACAGCCGCCGGGTAGGCTGCGTTGCTGCTGGCAGTGGTTACAGCCGCGGACCCTGACAGCGGCCCGGGGTTTGTTCCGTCGGTAGCCTGGACGCGGTAGGTGTACCGCTGGCCTGGAACAGCCGTTTTGTCCGTGAAAGACACCTGGCCAGTCGACCAATACAGCGAGCTCGCCTTGACGGTGCCAAGTGCGGTCGCCGATCCGTTCCGGAAGACGCTGTAGGTCAGGTCGGAGTCATCGTTGTCCAAGCTGGCCCTCCACCTGACCTGGTTTTCACCCGCCCGGAGGCTTTCCGCACTGACATTGCTCGGTGCCGAGGGTGCCACTGTGCCCGGGCCGGGGCCGAACCGCGTCAGGCCCTGCTGCGCCTTGCCGTTGGTGTTGGTGAATTCTCCGGCGACCCACAACACGTCGTTGGAGCCCTTCGTGGTGTGTACCAGAGCACGAGGGCCAATGCCTTCGCCGATCCCGTCATTCAGGGCCGGGCTCCAGCCGAGCTGCGGTGCGGGGTTGTCAACGCTTTGTGCAGCAAGGTAATGCCGCGAACCGTCCGCCGCTTCATTCATGCTGCTGCAGTCGTGCTGGTGGTCCGCGACGTAAAGGACGCCGGCGTAGATATCGAGGGCCTGTGTCGCGCCGAGGCAGGTGTCCCGCCAGACCTGGTCATAGGTATCCAGGCTGAAGCGTGCGCGGCCGTCGAAGACTCCGCCGCCGGTGCCTTCATTGCCGATATAGAAGTACTTTCCGTCATTGATGATGGTCTTCGTGACGGAGGTGGGAGGAATGAAACCGGCGCCATAGGTGCGCACATTGGCGCCGGTCGTGGCGTCGACCACTGCGACCGCCTGGGAGGCAACGCCGTTGACGGTCGAGAAATCGCCGCCGATAACGGCGACGTTGCGGCCTTCGGGAACGGTCAGTGCGCGCCCCGGGGCATTGACGACCGGGGCCCACGGCAGCAATGCCCCGTTGCGGTCCACTGCCGCGAAACGGCTGCGGGCCTCAGAACCCACCGTTTGGAAGTCGCCGCCAAAATATACAGCCGAGTTTGTGGCCGCGATTGTCCGTACGAATGAGGAGACCACGGCGGGCCGGAATGATGTGTCCACGGTGCAGCCCGGAAGACTGATGGCCGCAATGCGGGTCACGCTGACACCGTTGATGTTGCTGAACAGGCCGCCCACGTACAGTCGGGTGCCGTCTGGGGTAACGGCCAAGGCCCGCACGGTTGCCCCGGTGCCGCCGGTCGCGGACAGGGCACAGGAGGTCGGATTCCCGGTGTACGCGTCAAAGGCCGCGAAGTTCACGGCGCTTTTCGACTGCGTGCTGCCGGCGGCCGTTCCGGGCGGCCGAATCTGGGTAAAGGTTCCGCCGGTATAAACAACACCATTTGACTGCGCCAAGGCGTAGGACGTGCCGTTTGTTTGCCAGGTGGGGAGATCGTTGGCCGCGAAGGCCACTCCCGGGGATAGGGCTTGGGCAGGAATGCTTGCCGCGATTAAAGGTGCAACCGCAAGTGCAATTCCTGCCAGTACTGCTGGGATCTTTTTATGCATGGACTTCCCCCCGCACGTAACGTGAGTTTCAGGGCTGAAACTAGGAAGATCCAATCAGCAAAATCTAACCGCTGGAACGGTTGCTACTACTGGCTTTTGCACTCGCCCCACTTGTGTTGCTGAGGCCAGCACTTGCTTTTTCCATTGACCCACTCAATTCTCAGGAAATAGCTTTCCGTCAGCGCACCGCCCCCTCAGCATGTAGTTGGGGGGACCAGCCCGCGCCTCGATTTTCGGCTGGTGCCTATCTCCAAGTCGGCATCAAGGAAAGAATCGGGGTTCGCCATGACCGTTCGCATTGGCTACGCATCGGGTGTCTACGACCTGTTCCATATCGGGCACCTGAACCTTTTAAAGCATGCCAGGGAACATTGCGACTATCTGATCGCGGGAGTCGTCACCACGGGTGCAACCATGCGTCAGAAGAGCAAAGAGCCTGTCGTGCCACTCAACGAACGCCTCGAGATTGTCCGGAACATCCGGCTCGTCGATGAGGTGGTCGTGGACGACTTTGTTGACAAGGTGGACGCCTGGCGTGCCTTCGGCTTCGACGTGTTCTTCAAAGGTGACGACTGGCGTGGAACGGAAAAAGGCAACCGCCTCGAGGCGGGAATGGCGGCAGTCGGCGTCGAGGTGGTGTACTTCCCGTATACCGCGCACACCTCCAGCACCATGCTTCGGCGGGCCCTGAACTTGCTTGGCGGCGGCATCGACGATATCGAGTCGTTAGAGGCCTGAGATGTATTTCGCTGACAACTCAAAGCTTCCAGGTAGGAGCCGCGCCGAAGCCGCGGCTGATGCCGAATTCCTCTCCCGACGCCAGGCCATCGCCCTCGGGGCATCGGGACTATTTCTTGCTGGCTGCAGTCCGGCGAAACCAGCCGCTCAGCCTCCTCCCGCCAACACGATAGCGAGCTTATTTGGCCAGAGCCCTTTCTACGTCGCTCATCGAGGCTCCGGGGACAACTGGCCAGAGCACACCATGCGGGCCTATTCCCAGTCGGCAGCGCAGGGCGCTCCAGCTCTGGAGGTATCTGTAAATGCGACTCGCGACGGGGTGCTGGTCTGCCACCACGACAAAGATGCCCTTCGATCCACCGGTCAAGACCGTCAAATAGCGGAGCTGAACTATGCGGAGCTCAGCGGCCTCCGGGTCGATGCGCGCGCCTGGCTCGGTCCGGCGACGGCCTTGGAGCCCATTCCAAAGTTGACAGATGTCCTCGACCGCTATGCCGCGTCACACGTGATCTTCATCGAAGACAAACAAGGCACCAACACCTCGAGGCTGCTTGACATCATGGACAGCTACCCGGCGTCCACAGACCATTTTGTGTGGAAGCAAGCGGCGCCTGCGCTGCAAGTCGGCGCCGCGCAAAAACGAGGCTATAAGACCTGGGGGTATTTCGGGGCCAGTGAAATGCCGCGGCTGGAGGAGCTGGCGTCCCGGTTCGATTACCTAGGGGCCTACCATGCGTTGGATGACGCGGCGATTCACAAGGTTGTGGACTATGGCAAACCCGTGATCTGCTGGGAAGTCCATACCCGAGCCCTCCGTGACCGCGTGACCGCCCTCGGGGTACAAGGCTTAATGTGCTCAAACATCCCTTATGTCATGTCCTCCGGCGCTGCCGACACCCGAGATCGGTTCGCCACCGGGACCCGGTCAGCCGGCGACCTTCCGTGGACAACCGAACAGGGCTGGGACGTTCAGCCGCGGATCGACGCCGGATCCGCTTCGGTGGTGCTGGATCGAAGTCAAATCTCCAGTTACCGCCCCGGCTCGATGGCTCCCATCCAACGGGAAATCCATACCCTTCGCTTCGAAATGTGCTGGCCGAGCGAACTACCGTCGGACCTGTTGCACGCCGGGGTGGCCTTCGGTCAGGAGGATGACACTCCCTATCGAGTGTTGGTGCCAAGCGCAGTTGGCGGCTATCACCTTGTTATCCGCCCCAATGGGGAGCTCATTCTGCACCGACGCGATCCCGGGGATCCCGCCGGCACGCGCCTAAACACGATCTCGACAGCGCCGGTGCGCGCCGGCGAATGGATGCAGTTCAAGATCGACGTGTCACCGCCCTCCATCCGGTTTTCCAGGCTCGACGGCGCAGGCTGGTCCGGAGTAACGATGGACCGCAAATATCGAGGCGGCTACTTCAGCCTTTGCAAGAACTATCAGGACCCCGTTCCGGTTCAGTTCAGGAATCTCTCTGTCACTTAGCCGCGGCGCCAGAGAACCGGTAGGGCTTCTGTTTGGGCAACCGCAGTCATGGTCGTCGGGCCGAGGGTCCGTGGGACGGTCTCCGGCCTCCGCGAGCACAGCCCGCGCGCTGCATGATTATCAAAGCCGCAATCTGGAAGGGAACTGATGTCAGGGTTCGAGAAAGACAAACCATCGGCGATACGGGCGGTGTGGATCTCTGGCGCCTATGGGTATGGTGGCGAGCTGTTGTACTTCCGCGACATCTTCGCCGAGTTCAGCCGCCGGTTCCCGGCCGGGATAGTTCCAGTGGCACGTGATTTTCCCGCCGATCACTATCCGGACCTCCCACTCGCACCCATTCTTGGTTTCCACCGCTTTGGCCGTGTCCGCAGGACTGTCGGCGGCGTCCCCTATGTGGGGGTCCGCCGTATCCCCACCGTCGCCTCGTGGTGGCGACTTTTCCGACTCCGGGCCGACGTCTTTATCCTGATCGAGTTCAGTCCGACGGCGCTCGTAGGGTTCCTCGTGGCGAAGCTGTCGGGGCGGCGGACTGCGTTGCTGATTGAGTCGGACCCACGGTACCGCGGGGCCCCCGGTGGAAGGTTGAGCCTTAGCATCAAGCGCATGGTTGTCCGACGGGTCGATACCGTGTTGTCCAGCAATCAGATCGGGGCCAGGTTCCTCCGGGAGGTGCTCGGCGCAGATCCCGACAGAATCACCGTCGGTCCTTACCTGACGTCCCTTCCGCCCGGCGCGGACGCCGGTGCTGCGCTGCGGAAAGAACACGGGACGCGAATCCGGCTACTCTTCCTAAATTCCGTCACGGACCGCAAGGGTCTGCTGCAGCTTGTCCAGGCGCTGGAAGCACTACCGGAGGCAGCAAGGGAACGGTGGGTCCTCGACGTCGTCGGTTCCGGCAGTGGGCTGGAGCCGGTCCTCGTAGCGGTGCAAGCTCTGGGGCTTTCGGAGAATGTGATCTTCCATGGAAGAGTGCCGTACGAAGAGACCGGCAAGTATTATGCCGGATCCGACCTTGTGGTGTGCCCGACGCTGGCAGACTATCGTTCGCTGGGAGGTTTCGAGGCGGTCAACGCCGGCAAGCCGGTGCTGGTGTCCTGCTACGACGGGGCACATCAGGAGGTTCTAGCCAGCAGCCCTGCCGCCTTCCTGATCGATCCGCGCGACCGCCGCGGGTTCACCGAAGTGCTGGAACAGCTGCTCCTCAACGAGTCTGCCTTGCGCGGGGCCCAGCATGCGGCGGCCGCCGTGCCGTCCCCCTTTTCAGTAGAGGGCGTCGGCAGCAATCTTCAGCGTGCCGTGCTTATGGCAGTCAACGCATGAGGCGCCGGATCGGGCCCCTGCTGCGAACGGCGGCAACCCGGCCGCTATTCCTCGCCCAGGTATTCACGAGCGTTTCCGGCGCCTGCGCCATGGTGATGGCAGCATACTTCCTGGAACCCCGCCAGTTCGCCGAATTCGCACTGCTGAATCTGGCGGCGGTGACACTGGTAGGCCTGGTCCGGGCCTTCCTTTTCCAGCCCGCCCTAATTCAGTACCGGCATGATAAGCAGGCCTTGGTTCCGTTCCGCTATGCCCTGGGTGGTGCCTTCATCGCCGGTATCCTCCTCGCCGTTTCGGCGCTTTTGTTTGCGGCGGCCTACTGGACTTGGCTCCTGGTGCTGGCCGTCAGCGGGATGTTTCCAATCCTGCACGACTGGCTCCGGTACCGGGCAATGGCCCTCGACCGGCGATGGGATGTCGCCATCTCGGATCTCGCCAGGCTGGTGCTGGTGTCCGGTTCCCCGCTGGTATTCCTTCTGAATGCCGACCCGGTTTTCTATCAGGCCTATCTAGGCCTGTCGCTGGTTCTTCCCATGCTCTATCTGCGGATCCGGCTCCCGGTGTTGCAGTCCTTCACGCCGCTGAGGAGCTACTTGAAGCCGGCATCGCTGCAGTTGGCCGATTATGTCGCTGGACAGTTCAATTCCACTGTGCCGCTGATGGTACTCGGCGGACTGGGCGCGTCATACCTGATTGGAGGTGTCCGGTTCGCCCAGACCCTGCTGGGCCCGCTGAACCTGGTCTTCGCCGCGAGTACGGTCAACTTGATTGCCGATGGCGCGAGCAAGGAGACCCACGCCGACACCGGCGACTTGATCCGGCAGGGCCGCAGGCTCGCCCGCATGCTCGGGGCGCTGGCCTGCAGCTGGGTCCTGGCGCTCATCATGCTGGCATGGCAGGGAGGGTTCGAATTGGGAGGCCTGCGCAACGAACAGCTGCTCATCGGGCTCATCCTCGTGGGCACCCTGACGCTGGGCTCGGGCTGGGCGGGGATCCACGCTATCGTGCTGCGGCTGCTGCGCCGTCAGGGAACGGTGACACTCGGCCGCATCGTGCTGGTGGCAATCACTGCGACCGCGTTCATCACCGGCTACCACCTCGGTGGAACCGACCTGAGTCTGGCGGCCGGATTCGTCGCAGGTGCACTGGCCAGCCCGCTGACCTTCGGCATACCGGCGCACCTTACCTACCGTTCGCTGCTGCGCCGCCAGGATGCCCTCCTGCGGGCAGACCCGCAGGAGGGCGCAGCGCTGGAGCAAATCCGCTAAGACCCGCGTCGAGCCTTTCACGGTCCGCGACTCCGACCGGGTCGGCGTCCATGCTCGCCCGGTCTCGGGGCAACTGGTAGCGGGGTTATCCACGGACCGCGGATGCCGCCGCGGGGCGGCCTGGCCCCGTGAAGCGGCGCACTTGCGGGACGCTCCTTAGCCCATTCTCGCCAGAGCACGGAAACATTTCGCCACGTACGCCACGCCAAACAGGCAGTGGGAGAACGCGACTGCTGCATAGATACTCAGAAAAATCCCCACCCACGGCACCGTCACCAGCATGAGGCACGTGACACCGTAGTCGACGGGCAGCATCAGCGCAGAGCGCCTTAGGGAGCCTCCGGTGCCACGCTTGTCCGCGGTCAGCGGAGGCGCCGAATGCCGGCTCAGTTGATCAAAAAGGGCGCCTGCAAAGAAAATTATGGAACTGGCGAAGAGGAACACTCCGCAAAGAACAGCCACCGGCAACGTCGGCAGCGTGGTCGTACGGGTAAGAAAGCAGAAGACGGACCCATGCAGCATGACGATCCTCCCGCTGTCCAGCACGTGATCCAGCCATTCACCCAACCTTGAACTGCGGCCTTGGAGCCTCGCCAGCTGACCATCAGCTGAGTCGAGGATGAAACCGACAGCGAGAATCACACCGATAAGTGCCGACCCCGGGTCAGTGCCGGCACCGAATGCCAGCCACAGCAGGGCTCCGTAGGTGAGGACCGCGCCAGCCAGGGTGACATGGTTGGGCGTGAGCGCGCTGTTGCGGAGCGCAGCTGCGACGAGACGGCCGGCGGGTCGATTGATGTAGAGGCTGTAAAGGGGGACACCCTTCTTCGTCTTCTGCGCCGCGCGCAACTCATTGAAGGACTGCGCGAAACTCGGCTTTCCCGTCACGCGACCCACAAGGTTATTCGTGCTCATCTTTTGTCACCAGACTTTCGATTGACGGCCGCGGTAAGGCACGCGACGGCGAGGGCAAGGACCATGAGACGACTCATCGATTGCAGCAGGGAGCCCCGCAGCAGGATGAACATGTAGCCGGCGAGGATGGATACCCCGAGGTAGCCGACCGCGTTCGCGGACACTTTGCCCGCCCCGAAGCCGGAATCAAACCTTCTGCTCACCAGCCCCAGCAGCGCCAACGTAACGACGACACCTGGAACGCCGAAATTGATCCAGGCTTCGGCCCACAACGGGGAAGAGAGGTTGACGTTGGCGCTGCCCATCCATAGCCCGACTTCAACACCGCTGTCGAGCGGCTTAGTGGGCCAGATGACGCGCGGAACCCAGAAAAGCACGGGGCCCAAAAACTGGTATCCCCACGCGAAGCCCGCGTCCCCGGTGAAGCTGAGGGTGTTTGCGAGCATACTGAACTGGTCGTAATCCTTTGTCGAAATCATGTGCCACACCGAGTCTGCCTGGAGCACCGCATCGGTCCCGGCTTTTCTGCGGGTGACATCACTTAGCGGAAAGACCAGAATCGCAGCCAGAATGCCACCGATGATCGCCAAATTGAATAGGGACTTGCGGAACCTGATCAGGGGCATGATTAGCCCGAAGAGTACGGACAGAGCCCAATACCGTGAATTGGATATCGGGTTATTGACGATCAAATTCATCACGACCAGGGCGGCCAGGAGGAAAGCGTCAACCAGGTTCAGGGAATGGCGCATCAACCGCAGGACGTGTATGTAGAAGATAAGCGCCACCAGGCAGCCGACGGACCCAAACGCAGAGACGATCGCGCGGATCGCCTGTCCGCTGTCGGGGCTCAGCTGGTCCAGCGCCTGGCCCGCTTCCTGCCGGCTGGCGAAGAACACGCCGAGTCCGCCGACTTGGACGACGTAGATCAGCCCCCCAAAGATGGCGACCGCGGCAAAGACCCTTAAGGTATCGATGCTGCGCAGCGTCCGCGACGGCGCGGGCCGGTCCGCGTGCCGGAAGAGGCGCAAGTTATAGGCAATGTCGAAGCTAAAGCATCCAAGCAACGTGACGGCGGTGGCGGCCTGCAGGGTCGCGTCATCGACCTGACGTGCGAGCATCGTTGACGCGCCGGTTGTCAGTTGGGCCAGCGGGACCACACCCATGCAGATGTACACGAACATCCAGAAAACGCCGGCGACTGGGGTAACCGGCTCCCTCCACAGAATGGCGCTTATACGGACCGACGCGTACAGCACTACCGAATATCGTAGGAGGAAAGCTGTATCCGTGTACGGGGCTTCCGAGGTCACGCGAAGGAAAAGCGGTATGACGACCGCGAAACCCAGAAAGGCCAGGATGGACAGACCCGCCCTCAGATGGCCCGGTAGGCGCACCGGGCGCCGTAGGTCAGTCTTGGCCGGCATAGGTCTCCTCCCGTTCTGAATACGGCAGAATCCCCGGAAGGGGAAAGGCGTTCCGTTTGCCTCGGCGGATGGCCCCGGCCCGTTCAGTACTCCTCGGAGTCAGCACGGCGGCCGTGTCGGACACGGCCAGCGCCGGGCGGCAGGTCCCGATTGGTTTGCCACCCATCAACCGGGCCCGCAGGGACCTTGGTACCTTCTGCATACAGTTGCCCCCCACGGGTATGTTGCCGGTAGTCTTTGCGAATGGATCTTCTGAAGCGCATCGCACCGGACAGATCATCCTTCGCGTTCCGTCATGCGAAAGAACTGGGATTTGGCCTGCTGGCGGTGGCGGCAGTCATCGTTGCGGTGCTGGCGCTGACTGCGCGGCCCGGCGGAGTCGGTACCTCTCCCGTTCCCGTTCCCAGTGTGCTGGAGAAGAGCCGGGCTAGGGTCCCCAATGTGGACATCATCGGCGACGCCTACGTTGCGGGCGCGGACAAGGGCGGGTTGGGTGCGGCCAACTGGACCAAAATCGTCGGATCGCGATTCTATGAGCAAGGCCTGCCGGTGGCCATAAACGTCATCGGTCACCCCGGCGCCGGATACACCGTCAGGGGCCCCGGCAAGTTCACTTTCGCCGAAGCGGCCAACACCAGCCTGCGCTCGACGGCGGACCTTGTCCTTGTCTTCGGGGGCAGGAATGACGGCCCGCAGGAGGCCCCCAACATGACGGCGGCTGCGAAAGACCTTTACGCCCGGATCCGTGAGCGCGCACCGCAAGCGAAGCTGCTCGTGGTTGGCCCGGCCTGGACGGACGCGAAGGTGCCCGATTTCGTAGCCAGCAACAGCCAGGCGATCGGGGACGCAGCATCTGCGGCCGGCGCGGACTTCATCAGCCCGTTGAAGGAGGGCTGGTTCTTCGGCGCCGACTCCGCGCTCATCGACGCCGACGGAGTCCATCCCACCGACGCGGGCCATCAGTACCTCGCCGAGAAGATGTACAACTTGATTTCCAAGGACCTGGCCGCGGTTTCTCCGTAATGTGCCTTGTCCCGTCACCGGGCATCGTCTTCCCGGAATCGCTCCCTGATCACGGCGGGTCCGGCGGGGCGCCCGTACACGGCGTTGGCAGGGACCGCTCCGCGGACAACCGTCAAGGGCTCCACCACAGCTGACCGGCCGATGTGAGCGCCGCCCAGGACCATGCATCGCGAGGTCACCCACGCGCCGTCGTCAATACGCACCGGCTTCGTGATCAGGCCCATGTCTGTTCGTGCCCGGTGGCTACCGGTGGTGATGAAGCATTCCTGCGAAACCACCACGTTGGAACCAATGAAGACGTCGTCCTGGTTGTGGAACCACACTCCTTCGCCGATCCAGCACCCCGAGCCGATGTGCAGCTTCCACGGCAGACAGACGCGGGTGCGGGGCCGGAAAGTGATGCCCGGGCCGATCTCGGCTCCGAAGGCCCGCAGCGCGGCGACCCTCAAGCGCGAGCTTATCTGCCACGGATTGGTGACGAACAGCAATTCACAAACCCGCCACGCATAAACTACTGCCCGGGGCTTGCCCCACGACTCGCCCGCACCGGGCGCTTGCGCCAGGTCAATTACCGGTGGTTGATTCCAACTGCTTCCGGGACCCGGTGCTGGAAATGCGGACATTAGGACACCCCGTTCGGCATTCGAGCGAACGATTGCGCCGCCGCGGCAGATTTCATCTCGCCGAAACTGCCGATTAACCCACCAGCCCCCGAAACAAGTGTGGTCATTGCACTGCCTTTCCGTTCATACCTCAGAGACCTTCAGACGTTCAGTAAGCTCCTACCGGCTTGACAAGCATCTTGGCCGTGCGCCAAATGATTATCAGGTCGCCGGCGAGTGACCAGTTCTCCACGTAGTACAGGTCCAGGCGGACGCTGTCCCGCCAGTTCAGCTCGGACCTGCCATTGATCTGCCACATGCCTGTCAGCCCCGGCTTGATGTACAGCCGGCGGAGGACCTTGTGCCGGTATTTGTCGACCTCGCGCTGCAGCGGGGGCCGTGGCCCGACCAGACTCATGTCGCCCTTGAGGACGTTCCAGAACTGCGGCAGCTCGTCCAGGGAGTATTTCCGCATCCACCGGCCGACCCCGGTGACTCGGGGATCGTGCTGCATCTTGAACAGCACACCGGCGCCCTCGTTCAACTCCAAGAGACCGGCGAGGTCGTCCTCCGCTGTTTCTACCATGGAGCGGAACTTCAGCATGCTGAACTTCTCGCCACCGCGGCCCACCCGCTCCTGCCTGAAGATGACTGGCCCCGGGCTGTCCCTCTTGATCAGGACTGCAAGGACTATAAACACCGGAAGGAGAGCGACCAAAGCGGCCGCCGCCGCGACAGCATCAAATATTCTCTTCACGGCATGTTTCGCGCCGGAATACTGCGGCAACTCCACGTGCATGAGGGGAAGGCCCTCGACAGGCCGGGAATGGATACGGGGACCAGCAACGTTGGTCAGACCAGTCGTGAGAATTAACTCGGTGGACGACTGCTCCAGCTGCCAGCCCAGTCGCTGGATGTAGCGGGCGCCGCCTTTCACCGGTCCCGCCACGACCACTGCGTCCGCGTCCACGGAAGCCACAGCGTCCACAACGCTCCGCTCGTCGCCCACTACCTTGAAGATCTGGCCGGCCTGCGTGAACGAGCCAGGGCGGTCCGCGCCGGTCAGGGCGACGCCCACGACCTTGTATGCGGCACCCGACTTCTTTTCGATTTGGCTGACGACGTACCGGACGGCGTTCGGTTTGCCCAAGACGATGACTCGGGAAAGGCAATGCCCGTGGTCCCGCTGCCGGGTCAGCCATTGACGCAGGCCCCATCGTGCCGTGAGCAGTCCGATCAGTCCGGTCGGGAGGGCAAGGGCAAAGAACCCCCGGGAAATGTCGATGTTCAAAACAAAACAGAACAAGGCGACCAAGGCCAGCAGCATTGCGCTCGCACTGACGACGCGTTTGTACTCGTCGATGCCGATCCCCACGATCCGTGCGTCCCTGCTTTTATACAGACCCAGAGCCAGCATCCAGGCGACCGCGATGACTACGGAGACGTACAGGGTATGAGTCTGGAAACCACCCAGTTCGACCACACTTGCCGTATTCAGGCCGAATCGGGTCAGATGGGCGGCTGCCGTCACGGCGGTAATGACCAGGGCATCTGTTGCGATGATCAAGCGGCGGTATCGATTTGCCCAGCGCACGCCCTCACGTCGCGCAGTGCCGACCAAACGCCCCGACCTGACGGACCTGAAATCCGGAAATGTTAATGCGGGCGAAGGGAGGGACAGTGTGGGCCCTGACGGCCCTTGACGTCGGGCCGGCATGCCCATGGCCGCCCCTGGTCGAAAGTCGGCGTGAACCGCCGGTCGCTGTTTGAGCTCACTCATGCATCCCTCCGCTGGCTGGCAAGGGACCGATCAGTCGGGCGTGTTCCTGCATTAAGTCGGCGAAGCCCACCCTTTGTTAAGAAGGGAGGGCCCACCGTCAGCTTCTGGTCATCCATAGCGAGACCTTCTAATGACTGGGTTGGTTGTGGCCTTCCCTAGTTAATTTGATGGCCTCCGGGTGCACACGAGTGTGCCCTACCCTAATTCGGTTTGTGGACCACTCGAGATCCACGCCGCTAAGTGGGAGTGAATACTTGTTTGCGTTACTTGCAGACCCCCGGTGTCGCGATTCCGAGATGTCCTCAGACTGCGGTAGTGTAAGTCTCGGTGTTCACAGGGCCAGGTCCAGCATTTTGGACCATCCCCTGCGGCTGTAGCTCAATGGTAGAGCGCTAGCTTCCCAAGCTTGATACGCGGGTTCGATTCCCGTCAGCCGCTCCAATCGCTTCCTCATCCGGGGTTCCACGCCCGGCATCAACTCCACGCCAGCCGGTTCCGGCCATTCCACCCTCTCGGCCATTCCGCCCAGCAGTTGTCCTAATACGGCGCAGAAATCCTTAAACGGCGCACGAATCTCGCCCGCGGTGCATCATCTGCGCATCTCGCGGGGGCCGGCGGGGTAGCCGCACTTCCGGTTGGCGGCGATGATGCCAAGAGCGGCTGCTACGGGCGCTGTAGCGGCCAGCGGCACGAGCCCGGCACCCAGCGTGGTGAAGGCAAGAGCGCCATACGCGGCGCCGACGGCGATGCCCAGCTGGATGGTCACGACCGTCAGGCTGTTCGCCGCGTCCCTGTGCTCGCCGCCGGCTCGGAGGATCGCCGCCTGGTTGTAGATGCCAATGGCTCCGAAGGCCGTTCCCCAGAGGGCCAGCAGCGTGAATGCGCCGGCCCAGGTTCCGCCCAGCACAGGGAGGAGGGCGAATGCCGCCAGGAAAAGCGTCACGGCCGTCAGCAGGGACCGCCTGGGGTGGGAGTCTGCCGTGATGCCGGCGATCCAGATGCCCAGCAGGCTCGAGACGCCGATCACCGACAGGGAAATGCCGGTGGCGTTCGCCGGCCGGCCCGCGCTCAGGAGGAACGGGGCGATATACGTGAAGAGCGCGAAGTGCGCCAGGAGCAGAAGCGGCCAGGCCGTAGCGACTGCGATGACGCCGGGAACGGCCAGTGCCCGGCGCAAGGACGGCGCTGGTTCCCGGCCCGCGTCCGCGGCGGGCGGGAGCAGCCACACGGCCACGAGCGCGAGAAGTGCCGCGACCCCAGCCAGGACCAGGAAGGATGTACGCCAGGACAGCACGGAGCCCATCATGGTGCCAATCGGGGCACCAACGGCCAGGGCGATGCTGTTTCCGCTGAAGACTATGGCCATGGCCTTGCCGACCGAATGCGCCGGCACAATTCTTGCCACGTACGGTGCCATGGTTGACCAGAGCAGCCCGTGGGCCACACCGCCGAGGAGCCTCGCCGCAATTGCCCAAGGAAGATTGAGGCTGAATGCCAGCAACACGTTGCTAAGCGCGAAAGCGAGAACCGTGGCGATCAAGAGCGTCTTGCGGGGCACCCGTCCGGCCAGCAGCCGGGAAAGGGGCAGTGCCGTGAACACGATGACGGCCGCATACACAGCCGTCAGTGATCCGACAGCCGACTCCTGCACTCCCAGGTCACGGCTGATCTGCGGCAGCAGCCCGGAGGGCAGCAGTTCGGTGGTGACGGCGGTGAACCCGGCCGCGGCCAGGACCAGGAGCCCGGCCACCGGGATGCCGGATCCGGCCGTTAGCGGGGGAGGTACTGCGCGTGATCCGGCTGGCGTCCTTGATGGAGCCTGCTGGATTCCGGAGAGGGGCGCTTCGTGCGGCAAATTTTCTCTTTCTCAGGGTTCGACTTCATGGCCGGCTTCTGACGCGCGCCCGATCACCAGCCCGTGTCTTGACAGGACGGCGTGGGGGCTGTGCGCACGCCAGCACAGCACACATGTTATGGGAGTGTTCTGCTCAGGCCGCCACTGAACAACATAACCGGCTTTCAGCCGATGCTGGGAGTCCCTGCTGGAACCCCTTTCACCCAGCGGCGGGCCTGCTCACAGCGGACCCGCGACCCTGTTCACGGCTTCGCGGACGGTCTCGGCGGACATGGGGTTCAGGGCAAGCGCCCGATGGAGGGAAAGACCCTCGATCAGGGCGTCGAGTATTTCGGCTGTGGCGGGATCGAAGTGCCGTCTCAGGGCGGCACGGCTCCTGGCCATCCAGTTGTCGGTCACCCGGCGCAGGTCCGGGCGGCGCGCGGCCAGGGCGTAGAGCTCATAGGTCAGCAGGACGTTCCGGCGTCCCCCGAGCATCTCTCCGGTGATGAGCGCCGCCACCGCTTCCCGCGCCGCATCCGGTCCCTCTGCGCCAGCCAAGGCTGCCTCGAATCCGTCGGCGGTCTCGTCGGCAAGTTTCGTGAAGGCGGCGGCAAGCAGATCGTCGAGGCCCTTGAAGTGGTAAGTCAGCGATCCGAGGGGAACGTCCGCGGCCTGCGCTACCTTCCGGTGGGTCGTGGCGGCAACACCGTGCTCCGCGATGACGTTGAGGGTCACCTCTATGAGCCGCTGCCGGCGGTTGGGATCGTACCGGCGCTCGCTCAAATGCTGCGGACGACGCGGGCGGGATTGCCCAAGGCGACGACGTTCGCCGGCACGTCCTTCGTGACCACCGCCCCGGCGCCGATAACCGAGTTCTCCCCCACCGTCACCCCGGGCAGGATGATCGCCCCTCCGCCGATCCAGACGTTGTCACCGATGGTGATGGGCTGCGCCGCCTCGAGCTTGTCCCGGCGCGGCCCGGGCTCCACGGGGTGCGTGGGCGTGAGCAGCTGGACGTTGGGGCCGATCTGGACATCGTCGCCGATGGTGATGGCGGCCACGTCCAGGGCCGTGAAATTGAAGTTGATGAAGGTCCGGGCGCCGATCCGGAGGTACTTGCCGTAGTCGACAAACAGCGGCGGCCGGATCTCCGTGTCCTCGCCGATCGAGCCGAGGAGGTCCTCCAGGATCCGTCTTGCCTCATCGCGGTCCCCGGCCCACGTCCTGCCGTACCGGTCGGCGAGTTCCATGCCCCGCCTGTTGTCGGCGGCGAGCTGCGGATCGTCGGCGATGTACAGGTCTCCGGCAAGCATCCGTTCCTGCATCGTCCTGCTGTCACCGGCAAAATACTGCTTCACAAAATTCCCCTTCGCATGGGCGTTATGTACAAACGTACACTGTGGACGTACGTCTGTGCCTAATGCCGGGACCTGCGTTGTCAGCCCTTCGCCGGGAGCACAAACTCGAGGATAAAGTCGTTCTCCACGGAATCGCCAAGGGTGAAGAACTTCGTCCCGACCTTGGTGAAGCCCGACTTCTCATAGAAGCGAATCGCCTTCGCGTTCTCGCTGTTGACGCCCAGCCAAACGCCTGCCGCTCCCTGGTCCGCGGCCCAGCCCAAGGAAGCCTGCATGAGTGACGAGGCTGCGCCGCGTCCGTGGTGGTCCGGATGGACGTAGCACTTGCTCAGTTCCACGGACGGCTGGACGCTGAGTGCGCCGAGCACGTCGGGGTCCGCTGCCGGCCGGTCCACGAGCAGCGTGTACCCGTCGAGCCGGCCGCCGCGCTCAAGCACCAGGACGGCGATCTTGCTGTCGGCGAGGTACTCCGCGAACCGGTCCTCGCCGAGCGTCCGCTTGAGGTGGAGCCGGATGTCCTCGGGCGAGGAGCCAGGCGGGCACGCGAGGGGGAAGGTCACCGCCGCCAGGTCAGCCAGGGCGGCAGCATCCCCGGCACCGGCCTTCCGGATCACGGAACCTCCAAGGTTGGTAGGGGGCGAATCACTACAAGAATAGTCCCGCTAGCGGCCTTCCTGCGGCACGATCCGCAGCAGCCGGCGCCGCCCTTTCAGGTCCACCTTGAGCATGAGCTGCCCGCGCCGGGCCAGCACGACGGCGACCGTTATCGCGGCGAGCATCGGCACGCCCCCGGCAATGAGGACTGCGGTATGCGGGTCCGCGTGTTCGGCGAGCCAGCCGACCATTGGGCCGCCGATGGCCTGGCCGCCGATCAGCACCATGATGTACAGGCTCATGACGCGGCCGCGGATCGCCAGGTTGGCACTGACCTGCACCAGCTGGTTCGCGGCGGTCAGGAACATGAGGCACCAGAAGCCGGCCAGCACCATGGCCGCACCAAACCAGGGCATTGACGGGGCGCGCGACGCCAGGCACAGCATGAGACCGTACATCCCTGCCCCCAGAACCACGGAGCGCAGCCGGAGCCGGCGCCGCCGGGCCGAGGCAATGGCGCCTGCCAGCGCGCCGAGCGCCACGAGCGTGTTGAGCAGGCCGTAGCCGCCGGCACCGGCGTCGTACACGTGGTCCGCGAATGCGGCGAGCAGCACCGGCAGGCTCATCGCGAACACCGCGACGAACCCGGCCATCAGCCAGGGCCAGTAGATCGTGGGCTTGCTGAGCGCGTAATCCAGCCCTTCCCTCAGCATGCCCCGGCGCTTCGCGACCGGAGTGCTGACGTGCAGCTGGTCCTTGCGCAGGCTCAGGAGCATGGCCACGGTGCAGCAGCAGGCCACGGCATTCGCGGCAAACGCCCAGCCCGCGCCGACGGCGGTCAGCAGGACCCCGGCAATGGCAGGACCGATCAGGCCGCCGAGCTGGAAGATGGTGGAGTTCACACTGATCGCGTTGCGCAGGTAGCGCGGACCCACGAGTTCGTTGACGAAGACCTGGCGGGCCGGCTGGTCCAGCACGGTGACGAGGCCCAGGACCAGGGCGATCGCGTAGACGTGCGCGACCTCGATCCGCTGGCTGAGTGCCAGCACGGCAAGGGACGCAGCGAGTAGCGCGGCCACGGACTGGCACAGCATGAGGATCTTCCGCTTCGCGAAGCGGTCCGCCATCATCCCGGCCCACGGTCCGAGGAACAGGGACGGAAGGAACTGCAGCGCCACGGTGATGCCGACGGCGGTGACCGACCCGGAGAGCTGGAGCACCAGCCAGTCCTGGGCGATCCGCTGCATCCAGAGCGCGACGACGGCGATGAAGTGACCGGTCGCGAAGATGCGGAAATTACGGACCTTGAGCGAGATAAAGGTGTGGCGCCACGGGAGGTGCTCGTTGACGACGGCGATGGGTTGGGTGATGGTGTCCGGCAGGGAAGCTGAGTTCGCCTCTAACGGCGCAGGGGGTGCCACGGCAAAGTCCTTAAGAGGGCGGGTGAGCGGGATGGACTTAACGCTAGGCTGGCCCCACAAGATTATGGAAGGCTATTCCCGGCATAACTAGCATTACGAATCGCAATGCACGCACCGGAGGGCCCGATCCGGGAGACACCGATGTTTGAACCCGCCCAGCTCCGTTCCTTCCTGGCCGTGGCCGAAACGCTGAGTTTCACCAAGGCTGCAGAACGCCTCGGGCTGGCCCAGCCCACCGTCAGCCAGCACGTCCGCAAGCTGGAAGCTGCCGCCAAGCGCGTGCTCATTGCCAGGGACACCCGGGGCGTGCGGCTCACCGACAATGGCGATGCCATGGCCGGTTTCGCCCGGAGCATTGTCGCGGCGCACGACGCCGCGAGCCGCTATTTCTCGGGATCGGCGATGCGCGGCCGGCTGCGCTTTGGCACGGCCGATGACCTCGCCATTACCGGGCTGCCGCGGATCCTCCGGGAGTTCCGGCAGATATATCCGCAGATCAACCTCGAACTGACGGTGGGCCAAAGCGACCAGCTCTACAAGCGGCTCAACGCGGGCCAGCTGGACCTGGTGTTTGTGAAGTGGGTGGCCGGGGCCAAGGACGGGACGGTGGTGCAGCAGGATGCCTTCGCCTGGGTGGGCCTGGAGCAGACAACACTGGATCCGGCCGACCCGGTGCCACTGATCGCGTATCCCTCCCCCAGCCTGAGCCGAAAGCTTGCGATAGACGCCCTCGAGGCCGCCGGACGGACCTGGCGGATCACATGCACCACGCGCCAGATCAGCGGCGTGCTCGCTGCCGTCCGGGCCGGCATCGGAGTGGCTGTCATGCCCTCCTCTCTAGTGCCGGAGGATCTGAAAATCATCACCCGCCGCTTCGACCTGCCGCCCGTGGGCGACGTCGACTTCACGCTCATCCGCAATCCGCTGGCCAATGCCGAGGTGATTGATGCCCTGACCCAGGCCATCGTGGGCCGGACCCTGAAGCGCCAGGCCTGACACGGAACGCCGCAGGCCGTACTTACGGAAAGGGCTACCCGGCCGGGCGGAGTACTTACTTGACCATTGAACCGTGCAAGTACTTCATCTATCCTGACACTACCCAGGATCGACCCGTACGAGGTCAAGAAGTGGCCTCGACAGCGATTCGAAATACGAACGCTATCCGACGCTGACGCCGTATGGCTGGGTGCCGGACCGTTCGGGATAGGCCGACAATGACGCCAGCCACGAACCACCACACACTGCCCTCACCCACCGGCCGCCTCTCACGGGCCGTCCGTCCAGCAAACCCCACGGCGCATCACGGCGCCGCCCAGCGCCCCGGTATCTCCCAGCACACCGGCGCCGTCCAGTCCTCCGGCCCCACCCAGGCCTCCAGCACCGTCCAGTCCTCCAGCGCCGTCCAGTCCTCCGGCCTGGGCCGGCGGACCATCCGCCCGGCCACCTTGGCCGAATCCGACTACGTCGCCAATCCGTTTTGCGAACACTGCGGCACCGACGAGTTCATTTACCTCGAGTCTTTCGTCCCGGCTACCCACCACAGGGACGGCTCCATCAGCAAGCTCGCTGAGGTCACCTACTTCTGCTCGGGCTGCGATGATTATTCCGCCCACGCGGTCCCGGCTTCCTGGGCCCCGCCGGGCTGGTACTTCGGCTAGCCGGGCCTCCGCCGGCGGCGTAGTTCGCCTACGACCCGGCGAACCGGCCATCCAAAGCCCCCCTTAACGCCGGCGCCGCCGCGCCCCACCTTCTGGTGGGGCACGGCGGCGACGGCGTACTAGCACGCCCGAGTTAGATCAGCAGTGCTAGATCAGGGCGTCCGAGAGGTGGTTCGGAGTGCCGAAACGGTGCGCCGTGATGCTGATGGCCTGCTCGTGCAGGAACGGCAGCAATTCGACGCGCCCGGCCTCGGTGACCGGGTGGGCGTAGACCGCCAGGTCCGGTCGCCCGCCGGTTGCCTCGGCCAGCGCTTGGGTGTCCCCGCCGATGAGCCGAATCCGGGCGCCGGACAGCTTGCCGGCCGCGGCGAGCCTGCCGGCGGCAGTCAGCCACGCGGCGTCGTTCTCCACAGTGGCGGTGATGCCAAGCCCGGCAAGGGCGGCGCGGAACTCGGCGGGCAGTTCGACGGCGGACGAAACCGTCAGCGCGGAACCGGCCAGGACACCGGCGGCGACGGTCCGTGCGAGGTCGCCGAGCGATCCGCCTTCTGCGAGCCGTACCGTGACGGGCAGGGCACGGTAGCGGAAGACGTTGCGTTCGGCGCTGAGGCCCGAGACGTCCTTGGCGGTGCCGAACTCCTCGGCCCAGGCCCCGGCGTCGGAGGCCAGAGCGCGCTGCAGCGGTGCGAGTTCTTCGGCGGACAGGAAGCCCTTGGCCGCGTCCTCGATCCCGCGGACACCGGAATGGACAACGGCCGGGGTGCCGGCGGTGCCGGGCTTGCTGACCCAGTCGCCGAGGCCGACGAGGTAGTTCGGACCGCCTGCCTTGGTGCCGGCGCCGACGGCGGATTTCTTCCAGCCGCCGAACGGCTGGCGCTGGACGATTGCTCCCGTGATGCCGCGGTTGATGTAAAGGTTTCCGGCCTGGATGGTGTCCAGCCAGAGGCCGAGCTCGTCGGCGTCGAGGGAATGCAGGCCCGCGGTGAGGCCGTATTCGATCTGGTTCTGGATCGCGATGGCCTCCTCAAGGGTCTCCGCCGTCATGACGCCGAGGACGGGGCCGAAGAACTCGGTAAGGTGGAAATAGGATCCGCGCTTGACGCCGGAGCGCACACCGGGGCGCCAGAGCTTGCCGGTGTCATCCAGCCGGCGGGGTTCCACTGCCCAGGTCTCGCCGTCGCCGAGGGTGGTGAGGGCGGTGAGGAGCTTGCCGCTGGCGGGCTCGATGATCGGGCCCATCTGGCTCGCCGGGTCCGCCGGGTAGCCGACCTTCAGCGAGGTGACGGCGTCGATCAGCTGGTTGTGGAAGCGCTTGGACTTGGCCACGGAACCGACCAGGATCACCAGCGAGGCGGCAGAGCACTTCTGGCCCGCGTGGCCGAACGCGGAGTAGGCCACGTCCTTCGCTGCCAGGTCCAGGTCCGCGCTCGGGGTGACGATGATGGCGTTCTTGCCGCTGGTTTCGGCCAGGAGCGGCAGGTCCTTGCGGAAGGAGCGGAACAGCTCTGCGGTCTCGTAGCCGCCGGTGAGAATGACGCGGTCCACTGCCGGGTGGGAAATGAGCTGCTGGCCGAGTTCCCGCTCACCGAGCTGGACCATCGTGAGGACCTCGCGCGGGACGCCGGCCTCCCAGAGGGCCTCGATCATGACGGCGCCACTGCGGCGGGCCTGCTTGGCGGGCTTGATCACGACGGCGGAGCCGGCGGCGAGGGCTGCCAGCGTCGAGCCTGCCGGAATGGCGACCGGGAAGTTCCACGGCGGCGTCACGACGGTGAGCCTGGACGGCACGAACGTGGCGCCGTCGACGTCGTCGAGTTTGCGGGCCGACTCGGCGTAGTAGTGCGCGAAATCCACGGCCTCGCTGACCTCGGGATCGCCCTGGTCGATCGTTTTGCCGGTCTCGCTGGCCATGACCTCGAGGAGGTCGGCCCGGCGGGCTTCGAGGACGTCGCCGGCACGGTGCAGGATTGCGGCGCGCTCGGCGCCGGACAGCGCACCCCAGACCTTGCCCTTCTCGACGGCTGTCTCGATGACGGAGTTCAGGGTCGCCTCGTCCCTGATCGTGGCGGCCTCGACGGCGGCGTTGCCCAGCGTGGAGCCGGGGACGCGGCCCAGGATGGCGCGGCCCCAGTTCCGGTTGGCCGGCAGCGACGGATCGGTGTCCGGCGTGTTCTCGAACGAGTCGTCCGGCAGCTCGGCTGCCGGGAGGGCGCGGTCCTGCCGGCGGTTCGGCGGCGGGACCTCGTCGTCGAGCTTGGCGAGCGAGTCGAGGAAGCGCCGCTTCTCGCGCTCGAAGAGCGCTTCATTATCGCTGAGTTCGAAGACCGCGGACATGAAGTTGTCCTGGCTGGCGCCCTCTTCGAGGCGGCGGATCAGGTAGGCGATCGCGACGTCGAACTCCGCGGGGTGGACCACCGGGGTGTAGAGCAGGAGGGAGCCGACGTCCTTTTTGACGGCCTCGGCCTGCCCCTGGGCCATGCCGAGCAGCATCTCGAATTCGATACCCTGCTGTGCGGTATCCGCGATGCCGCGCTGCTTGGCCAGCAGCCAGGCGAAGGCGATGTCGAAGAGGTTGTGACCGGCCACGCCGATCCGGACGTTGCGGATCCGTTCCGGGTGCAGGGAGTAGTTAATGACACGCTTGTAGTTGGTGTCCGAGTCCCGCTTGGTGTTCCAGGTGGCGAGCGGCCAGTCGTGCAGGGACGCTTCCACCTGCTCCATCGGCAGGTTGGCGCCCTTGACCACGCGAACCTTGATCGCGGCGCCGCCGTCGGCGCGGCGGGCGGCGGCCCAATCCTGCAGGCGGATCATGGCGGCCAGGGCGTCCGGCAGGTAGGCCTGGAGCACGATGCCGGCCTCGAGGTTCTTGAACTCGGGCTTGTCCAGGATCCGGGTGAAGACCGCGATGGTCATGTCCAGATCCTTGTATTCCTCCATGTCCAGGTTGATGAACTTCGCCTTCTTCCCGCCGGCGGCGAAGGAGGCAGCGCGGGTGAAGAGCGGGGTGAGCTTCTCCACGACGTGCTCCACGGCCTCGTCGAAGGCCCAGGCGGAGTGCGGCGCCACGGTGGAGGAGACCTTGATGGACACGTAGTCGACATCCGGGCGCGCCAGCAGGGTGTGGGTGCCCTCGAGCCGGCGGGCAGCCTCGTGCTCGCCGAGGACCGCCTCGCCGAGGAGGTTGACGTTGAGCTTGATGCCCTCCTTGCGGATCTTGGCAATGGCCGGGCCCAGCTTGGCGTCGGTGGCATCGACGATCAGGTGGCCGACCATTTCGCGCAGGACGCGGCGGGCAACCGGGATGACCACCTGGGGCAGAACGGGGGCCATGGCTCCGCCGACGCGGACGGCGCTGCGCATGTACCAGGGCAGGAACGCCGGCACCTTGGGAGCCAGGGCGGCGAGGTTGCGGCCGGCGACCTGCAGGTCTTCCGGGCGGATGACGCCGTCGACGAATCCGACCGTGAAGTCCAGGCCGTTGGGGTCCTTCAGGACTCCGGCCAACTGCTGGGCCGAGGCGTCGACGGGCACTTTTGCGGCCTCGGTGAGCCAGTGGCGCACCAGCGCGATAGTGTCCTCCGCGAGCGCGGCGGCCTCAAGGACCGTGGAGCCTTCCGAAACGGCGGCGTGCGGGGCTTCCTTGCCTGCGGCGCTGCCGGTCACTGCGCCCGGCTCCGTCGAGATGTTGGTCATGGCTGAAACTCGTTCTTTCTCAAGATGTGGACCTCTTATGAATCAGTATGCGACTGGAGTCCCATAAGATAAAGCGACCTTTTCCGAGCGATACCGGTTAGAAAAACCGAAGGTTCAATTTCCCGCCCGAACGTTCGGAAACCACACCCCACCCTCCCGCACGTCCTGCCCCCTTCCAGCCGGCCCTCCCGCACCTCCTGCCCCCTTCCAGCCGACCCTCCCGCACCTCCTGCCCCCTTCCACCCGACCCTCCCGCACATCCCGCGACGAAACGACGGCCCCTCTCCCCCGAAGTGAGAGAGGGTGCGTCGATATTGGGTCAAAACTGAGGGAGCGTCCGGTTGTGTGCCGCCACAAGTGAGAGAGCGTGCCTGGGGTTACTCGACGTGGCGGTGCATCTCCACGAGCTCCTCATGCCGCGGGCTGTCCGGGTTCATCAGCGAGTGCTTGCGGCCGTAGGTGAAGTAGATGATCAGGCCAATCACGAGCCAGATCCCGAAGCGCAGCCAGGTCTCCCAGTGCAGCTGGAACATCAGGAACAGCGAGGCGATCACACCGAACGCCGGAACCACGGGCATCAGCGGCAGGCGGAAGGTCCGCGGGGCGTCGGGCCTCTTGTAGCGGAACACGATCACCGACACGCAGACGACGACGAACGCAGCCAGAATGCCGATGTTGGTCAGGTCTGCCACGGCTTTGATCGGCAGGATGCCGGCCAGGACGGCGGCGGCCGCACCGCCGATCCAAGTCACGCGCTGCGGCGTGCCGTGCCGGTCCGTCTTGGAGAACCAGCCCGGCAGCAGGCCGTCGCGGCTCATCGAGAACCAGACGCGGGTGACGCCGAGGAGGAAGGTCAGCATCACGGTCATGATGGACAGGACTGCGAACACGGAGATGATCGTGGCGATGATCGGCAGCCCCACGCTGTTGAAGGCGGAGGCGAAGCCGGCCTTGGGGTCGATCTCCGAGTAGTGCTGCATTCCGGTAAGCACCAGGGTTGCGGCGACATAGAGCAGCATGGCGATGATCAGAGAGTAGATGATTGCCCTCGGCATGTACTTCTTGCCGTCGATCGATTCCTCTGCCGCTGTGCTCATGGCGTCGTAGCCAAACACCGCGAAGAACACTGTGGCGGAGCCGGCCACCACGGGACCGAACCCGCTGGGCATAAAGGGATCGTAGTTTTGGGTATTGATGTAGAAGATGCCCAGTCCGATGATGAACAGGATCAAGACCACCTTGATCCCGACGGCGATCACTTCAAAGCGTCCAAAGGTCTTGGTGCCGCGGGAAAGGATCCAGGTCACCAGCAGGCAGATGAGGATTGCCGGCAGGTTGATGATCCCGCCCGTGCCCTCATCCGGCGTCGCCGTCATCCAGGCGGGCATATGGATGCCGATGCCGGCGAGGAAAGCGTCGAAGTAGCCAGAGATGCCGATGGCCACGACCGCCACAATCGCGATGTACTCCAGCAACAGATCCCAGCCGATGAACCAGCCGATCACTTCACCGAGGGCCACGTAGCCATAGGTGTACGCCGAGCCGGCCCGCGGGATCATGCCGGCGAACTCAGCGTAGGACAGTGCCGCGGCGGCAGAGGCCAAGCCCGCGATCAGGAACGAGATGAGGACGGCGGGGCCGACGCCCGGCTCGCTTTCGCTGCCGTGGGCCACCAGGCCGGCCAGCGAGAAGATACCGACGCCGATGATGCCGCCGACGCCGATGGCCGTCAGCTGCCAGAGCCCGAGGCTCTTATTCAGTCCGCTGTGCCGGTTCTCTTCCTCAATGTCGTCGATCGGCTTGCGCCTCATGATCGACCGCGCCAAATCTTGTGTAGCCATCAGGCCCTCCTGCATAGGTGTGACGCCCACCAAACAGCTTTGTGATGGGCCTTACCGTGTCGCAACAGTATGCAAGCCTGATTGCATTAGATAAAGTGAATTTTCTTAATCAATAACCATTAAATTTCTCAAAGGAACGATGATGCTCGACGTTCGGCGTTTGCGACTGCTGCGTGAGCTGAAAATCCGGGGCACATTGGCCGAAGTGGCCGAGGCGCTCCAGTACAGCCCGTCGTCAGTTTCTCAGCAACTGGCCCTTCTTGAGAAGGAGGCTGGGGTCGAACTGCTCCGAAAAACCGGACGCCGGGTCCAGCTGACGCCCCAGGCTGAGCTACTCGTGAGCCACACGTCCCAGCTCCTGGAGACGCTGGAGCAGGCGGAATCCGACCTGGCCGCGTCACTGACCACGGTTACGGGCACGGTGCGGATCGCGGTGTTCCAGTCCGCAGCGCTGGCGCTCATGCCGGGCGCCCTGACGCTGATGTCCTCCAGCTACCCGGAGGTCCGGGTGGAGATGACGCAGCGGGAACCGGAAACGGCCCTTCACGAGACGTGGGCCCGGGACTTCGACCTGGTGATCGCCGAGCAGTACCCGGGACACGCCGCCCCGCACTATGCCGAGCTGGACCGCGTGGGCCTGACCACTGACGCCATCCGGCTCGCCGTTCCGCCGCCCGCGCCCGGCCGCCCCGTCATCCGGACACTGGCTGATACCGCAGGGCTGCCCTGGGTGATGGAACCCCGCGGAGCCGCTTCCCGGCACTGGGCCGAGCAGGCGTGCCGGAGCGCCGGTTTTGAACCCGATGTGCGCTTCGAAACCGCCGACCTGCAGGCCCAGATCCGCCTGATCGAATCCGGAAATGCGGTGGCCTTCATGCCTGACCTCGTGTGGACGGGCCGCGGCACCAGCGCACAGCTCCTGGATTTGCCCGGAGATCCGCACCGGACGGTGTTCACCTCGGCGCGGCGGTCCAGCGCCAAACGCCCGGCCCTTCTGGCAGCCCGGGAGATCCTGGCGGCGACGGCGGCATCCATCGTTCCGGCCACGGCCGCCGGCACGCTCAATGCCGCCCCGGCGGACCACCCCGCGTGAGAATACGGCTGCCTGCCCGTGTGCACTGCGCCACAGCGCGGACGTGGGGCCCGCGTTAGACTGGGGACGTTATGAATCGCACAATGTTTAAATCCAAGATCCACCGCGCGACGGTCACGCATGCGGACCTTCACTACGTCGGCTCCGTCACCGTTGACCTGGATCTGCTGGAGGCGGCGGACATCCTCCCCGGGGAGCTCGTGGCAATTGTCGATGTCACCAACGGTGCCCGGCTCGAGACGTACACGATCGCCGGCGAACGCGGTTCCGGCGTGATCGGCATCAATGGCGCCGCCGCCCACCTGATGCACGAGAACGACATCGTCATCCTGATCACCTACGCCCAGATGACCACGGACGAGGCGAAGGCGTACAACCCGAAGGTGGTCCATGTGGATCAGGACAACAAAATTGTCCAGATCGGCAACGACCCCGCGGAGGGCATGACCCCCGGGCTCATGCGCCCGCCGCACGCGCTGAACAACGCGGCGCTCAGCTAGCCTCACCCGGCTTCCCGCCGCAGCCGCGCCGGCGCAGCGCCCCGGACATAGACACGGACATATCTGACGGCGGCCCGGCCGGCGTGACGCACGGCATGCAGCCGTCGGGCGTGATTAGGGCACTTCGGCGAATAAAGCTGATTAGTCTGGAACCGTGACCGTTCCCCGCCGCCCTCCCGCCCCGCCGCGGGGCGCCGCATGCTAGGGGTACTGGCGGGGTTCTTCGTTGTCTGGGCCATCATTCTGGTCGGCATGTTCGTCGGCCGGCGGAACATCCTCGGCGATAACGCCCGTTCCGTCCTCAGCGCCCTGACCTTCTTCGTCGCCAGCCCCGCCCTGCTGTTCGAGACTCTCAGCAAAGCCAAACTGCACGACGTCTTTGCCGCGCCGCTGCTCGTGACGGCAGTCGGAGCTGTGTCGACGGCGCTGCTGTTCTTCGGCATTGTGCGCTTCGCGCTCAAGCGCACGGTTCCGGAATCCCTCATGTCCTCCATGAGCGCATCCCTGGCCAACTCTGCCAACCTTGGCATTCCCATCGCCGTCTTTGTGCTCGGCGACGCCAGTTACGTGGCGCCCCTGCTCATCTTCCAGCTGGCCTTCTTTACCCCCGTGTTCCTTATGGCCCTGGATGCCACCACCAGTTCGCACCGCACCACGCCACTGAGGTTCGTGCTCATGATCCTGCGTAACCCGATGATCGTGGGCACTGCGCTGGGTCTCACCGTTGCCGCAACCGGGTGGCAGGTGCCTTCGCTGCTTCTGGAGCCCATCCACTTGATCGGCGGGGCCGCCATCCCTGCCATGCTGATCGCGTTCGGCATGAGCCTGAACGGGTCCAGGCCGCTGCAGGCGGCTGCCGGGCGCCGGCTGGACGCCCTGCTGGCGAGCTTCTTCAAGCTCGTCGTCCATCCACTGATGGCGTTCCTGTTCGCCAGCTTTGCCCTCGGCATGTCAGGCAAGGCATTGTTCGCCGTCGTCGTCACGGCATCGCTGCCCACCGCCCAAAACGTGTTTGTCGCTGCCAGCCGTTACCGCACCGGCGTAACAGTCGCCAAGGACACGGTGCTGATCACTACGGTAGTAGCGGTGCCGGCCATGATCGGCGTGGCCCTGCTGCTGGCCTGAACCCGCTCTGACGGCCGGCACGAACCCCGGAGGAGGACCCTTGAGAACCTTGGACACGGTGATCATCGGCGGCGGTGCGATGGGCTCCGCCACGGCGTGGGCGATGGCCCGGCGCGGCGTGGATGTGACCCTGCTCGAACAATTCGGGCCCGGCCACCGCATTGGCGCCTCCCACGGCACCACCCGCAACTTCAACCCCGGCTACGCGGATCCGGACTATGTCGCCATGCTGGCCGAGTCCGCGCGGCTGTGGAACGAGCTCGAAGCGGACAGCGGCGAGCGCCTCCTGGCCCGGACCGGCGTCGTGAACCACGGCAGCGATCCGCGGCTGCCGGAGATCCGGCATGCCCTGCTCGCCGCCGGGCTCCGGGCGGAATTCCTTCCCCTCGAGGAAGCTGCCGAGCGCTGGCGGGGCATCCGGTTCGACCAGCGCGTGCTGCACATGGCCGACGGCGGCCAGCTGAACCCGGACGCCGCCCTGCCGGCGATGCAGCGGCTCGCCGCCGGCCTCGGCGCCGACATCCGCCATCACGTGAAGGTGCTGGAGCTGAAAGTTCTCGACGACGGCGTCCGGCTCACCATCGAGTCTGGCACTGTAGAGTCCGGTGGCCGGACAGAGGTGCTTACCGCGCGGCAGGCCGTTGTCACGGCCGGCGGCTGGACCACCAAGCTGATTGGGGCAGTGGCGCCGCTCCCCCGCCTGACGGTCACCCAGGAACAGCCTGCCCACTTTGCCATCGCGGACGACGGCGCCCGCTGGCCGGGGTTTAACCACACGCCCGGCGGCGGGGACGCGTACGCCTACTGGCGTTCCCCCGTCTACGGCATGCAGACGCCGGGCGAGGGGATCAAGGCCGGCTGGCACGGGGTGGGCCCGGTCGTGGACCCGGACCGGCGGAGCTTCGCCCCTGAGCCGGGTCAGCGCGCAGCCCTGCAGCGCTACGCCCGGGACTGGCTGCCCGGGGTCGACGCCGACTCCCTCACCGACATCAGCTGCACCTACACCACCACCCGGGACGAGAACTTCATCCTTGACCGGATCGGGCCGGCTTCTCCGGCCACGGCTTCAAGTTCACGCCTGCAGTGGGCAGGATCCTGGCTGACCTCGCGACCGGCGACGGCGGGGCACCGGCGATCTTCTCGGCGTCCCGGCCGGGAGTGGGGTGACGGCCGGACACTGCGCTGTATTAGCCGGCGTCGGTCGGCGCCGCACGGTTATCTATCCCGGCGGCTAGCCTGTCGATCCGGTCAAGTGCCGTGTTGAGGTGCTCGACGGTCGCCCACAACGCTGGATGCTGTTCCCTGACCTGTTCGAGTGTGGCGCCAGCCGAGGTGAGCGCAGCGAGATCGAAACTGACGTTGGTGCGTGCCCCGGTCACCGCAGCCCTCAGGGCTCCGAACGCGACGACGACGTCGGCAATGAGTGCCGGGTTGCCGTTGGAAGCAAGCCACCCCAGATCTTCTATGGCATCGATGGCACGCTCGCCCAGCACGGCGGATGCCTTGGCGGCGTCCACGGAGGCCCGGTGGATCGCGTCCTCGCGTTCGGGCCCCGGCTCGCGCCGGAACGCGGCCCCGAACGCCTGGGACCTTGACGCATCGTCGTCGGCCAGCCGAAGAGCGGATTCTCGGAGCGAACGCGCCCGGGCGTGGACCTTGGCGAGTTCCCCGCGCCGGCCCTCCTCGGCCTCGGTGTAACCGGCAACCATCGAGGTTAACGAGGCCGCGATGGCAAGCATCACTCCCGCCCCGGCGCCGCCGCCTGGCGAGCCGGTGGACTCTGCCAGAGCCCGCGTCCAATCCTCCACGGTCGACTGTTGAGTTGTAGCCGCCTCGGAATCGTCCATGACAACAAGTGTGCCCATATTCGGGCGATGCCGGGAATATGACGAATGCTGCCCCGCAACAATGCGGGGCAAAGTGACCGGCGTGGGCGGGCAGTCCAAACGTTGGACGCCCGCTAGGCTTGAGGGCGGTCCGGGGGCAGCCGCAGACCATGAACGCATCAACAGAGCACGTATCAGCAGCGAGCACGTAGGGAAACACATTGCACAGCCTCGGACCAGGCCCAGAACATGGCCGGAAGATCGGCCCTGTCGACTGGATTGCCCGCGGAGTGGCCGGCCTCCTGCTCGTTGCGACGTCGGCGTGCGCCGGCCCCGGGGCTATCCCGGCGGCCGGGACCGGCGTCGTCCGTCCTGCCACGGTGGCCGCCTCCACTGGGCCGGGTGTCACCGCACCGTCCGCCACCGCACCGTCCGCCACGGCACCGGGCGGCGCGGACGCTGCTCCGCTGGATCCGGCCACCACCCCCGCAGTCAACGCTCCCGGTGTCGGTTCCCCGCACCAGCAGCCTGCCGTCGCCAGCAAGGCCCTGGCAGTGCTGGCGACGTTGCCCGTCAAGGGCCGCGCGCCGAAGACGGGCTATTCCCGTGACCAGTTCGGCCCGGCCTGGGCTGACGTCGACCACAACGGCTGCGATACCCGCAACGACATGCTCCGCCGTGACCTCAAGGCCACCGCGCTCAAGCCCGGAACGCGGGACTGCATAGTGCTCTCCGGTGTCCTGAACGATCCCTACACGGCCGCGGCCATCAATTTCGTGCGCGGCAACGCCACCAGCACAGCGGTCCAGATCGACCACGTCGTGGCGCTCAGCGACGCCTGGCAGAAGGGCGCGCAGCGGCTCAGCCCCGCCCAGCGCTTGTCCTTCGCGAACGATCCCCTGAATCTGCTGGCCGTGGACGGCCCCACCAACATGAGCAAGAGCGACGGCGACGCCGCCACTTGGCTGCCGCCAAGCAAGTCCTACCGCTGCGCCTATGTCGCCCGCCAGATTTCGGTGAAATCCAGCTACGGTCTTTGGGTGACTCAGGCCGAGCACGACGCTATGGCCCGGGTGCTGTCAGAATGCCCGGGCGCCCTGGCACCCACCAGCCGGCCTGCTGCCGCTCCTGCAAAGGCCGCGCCGGCACCAGTGGGCGTTCCAGCAGCCGTCGCCCCGGTCGCCCCGGCACAGGTTCAGAAGGCCGTGCCAGCACCAGCACCAGCACCAGTGTCCTACGCGAACTGCACCGCTGTCCGCGCCGCCGGCGCGGCACCCATTCGCCTCGGCCAGCCGGGATACAGCAGGAAGCTGGACCGGGATGGCGACGGCGTCGGCTGCGAATAGCCGCGATTAGCCTTTCTGGAATTCATCCAGGAGCCGGGCGCAGCGGATGAACCCCAGGTGGGAGTATGCCTGGGGATGGTTGCCCAGGTGGGTTTCCGTGCCGGGGTCATACTCCTCGGGCAACAGCCCCGTGGGCCCGAACAGGTTCACCAGCTGGTCGAACAGGTCCCAGGCCTCGTCGATCCGGCCCACTGCGACGTAGGCCTCGATCAGCCACGTGGTGCAAATGTGGAAGCCGCCCTCCAAACCCGGCAGGCCGTCGTCGTACCGGTAGCGGAAGACGGTTGGCCCAACCCGCAGTTCCCGTTCCACCGCCGTGACGGTGTCCAGGAAACGCTCGTCATTGACGTCCAGGAGGCCGGACAGGCCGATGTGCAGCACGGCCGCGTCCAGGTCCGGGCTGTCGTACGCCACGGTGTAGGAGGACGCCGTTTCGTCCCAGCCTTCGCGCAGGACCTCCTCGCGGATGACCGCGGCCGTGGGCTCCCAGGCCGGACGCGGTTCCCGGCCGTGCCGGGCCGCGGTGCGCAGTGCCCGGTCCAATGCCACCCAGCACATCACCTTTGTGTAGACGTGATGCCGCGGCGGCCGGCGCGCCTCCCAGATGCCGTGGTCGGGCTCATGCCAGCGGGCCAGCACGGCCGAGGCCATCTGGACCATCAAATCCCAGTGGGCGTCTGTGAGCACGCCTTGGCGGGCGCCGAGCGCGTCGATCAGGTGGGCAATCGGGCCAAACACGTCCAGCTGCACCTGGTGGTCGGCAGCGTTCCCGATCCGGACCGGGCGAGATCCGGCGTAGCCGGGCAAGCTCTCGATGATGGCCTCAGTTGACAGCGGCGCCCCTGTCACCGAATACAGCGGGTGCAGCCATTCCGGGCCCGGAGCGCGGGCCAGGATCCGGGCCAGCCAGGCCAGGAAGCCCTCGGCCTCGGCAGTGGAGCCAAGGTCCATGAGGGCATGAACGGTCATGGCCCCGTCCCGCAGCCAGCAGTACCGGTAGTCCCAGTTCCGGGTTCCGCCGATGCCCTCCGGCAGCGAGGTTGTGGGTGCGGCCAGCACGGCACCCGTGGGTTCGTGGACCAGGGCCCGCAGCACAAGCGCGGACCGGCGGACCAACGACGGTTTGACGCCCGGCAGCTGCAGCTCCCGGACCCAGCGCCGGGAATGATGGGCGGCGGCGGAGCGGCGCGAGGTTTCATCCTGCTGCGCCACCCGCCGGGGCTCGGTGTCCCCGCAGCGCAGGTTGAGGACGACGGGACCGTTCCGCAGGTCGACGTCCGCCGTGGCGGTGGCGTGTCGGCCGTCCGAGTTGATGGAAAAGCTCGCGCCGGGCGCCATCAGGATAATCGGGTCCGCGGTCCCTACAACGTGCAACTCCGTTCCGCGAACCTCCATGCTGAACGGCGCATTCGCGTAGTCCGGCCGCGGAGCGAAGACGACTCTGGCCGTGCCGGTGCCGGAAAGGACCCGGACCAGGCTGGTGATGCCGACCGGGGCGGGCTCCAGGTAATCCGTCACGGTGACGTCGGCCCAGCGGGTTTCGACGATCATGGTGCTGTCCACGTAGCGCTGGCCCAGGACCTCCGAGGATTTCACCGGTTCCACTGAGAAGTGGCCCGCCGCGTCACCGCCGAGCAGATGGGCGAACAGCGAGCCGGAGTCCGGCAACGGGTGGCTCATCCAGCAGATGTTCGCGTCCGGTGTGATCAGGGCGGTGGACGAGCCGTTGCCGATCAGGGAGTGCCGTTCCAGCCCCACGGCGTCCTCGCCGAACAGCCATGCCCGCCGCAGTTCGAACAGGATGGCCAGTACCCGGGCGAAAGATTCCGGGTCCCGGAGCCGGTGGCTCGCCACGCTGGGCCCTTCCCCCACGCGTAGCGCCATGTCCGGCCCGCGCAGTGTTGCCATGGCCAGCTCATCGCTGGATGCGTCGCCGGCGTAGAGGGCGGCGCTGACGCCGAGCATGGAGCGCAAGTGCTCCAAGGCGGAGGCTTTGGATGGTTTGACGGAGGACAGGTCCAGGACTGAGCCGTCGACAATGAAGGTCAGCCCGTGCGTCCGTGCGATCGTCTCTGCCTGCTCGCTGGCCAGGGCGACGACGTCGGGTGCGGCCGAGTTGGTGTGCACGGCCACGGCAACCGGCTTCCGTTCGATCGTGATGCCGCGGTAGGCGCCCACGGTCTCGGCAAGAGCTTGGCTGGCTTGCTGTAACACGGATTCTGTGGCAAGCGAGAGCCCATGCGCGTACCCCATGTCGAACTCTGCACCATGCGAGCCAACAAGGTGCACCTCGGCGGGCAGCCGTGAGACCGCGGCCAGGTCCCGCAGGGAACGGCCCGAGATAACGGCCGTGTGGGTGTTCGGGAGGGCGGCCAGCGCCCGTAACGCAACCGCCGCACTGCCCAGCGGGAGCGTTTCGGTCGAGATACCTTCCGCGCCGCAGAGGGTACCGCCGTAATTGCAGGCCACCAGCAGCCCGGGCGTGCGCGCAAGGATCTTCAGGTCGGCGAGCAATTGTGGAGTCAGGCCGTCGTCGGCAGCGTCGGCCTGCACAAAAGCGCGAAGCAGGCCCAGCGGGAGTGACTTTGTCAGGAGGGCAGCGTCAGACACGGACTGGTTGAACGGAGTGGGCATGCGTTGAGTCCTTCGAATAGTCCCCAATGCCAGCATGAAAACCGTCCCCGGAAGGGCGTACTTCCAGTATCCTCCGCGTCCGATTTCGGGGGAATGTCCCCGCTGTTGCTTGTCTGTAACTTCTGCTGGCGGGAGGGCCGATCAGCCGTAATCTGAAGGTCAGCGGGCGTATCAGCACCCCGCCGGCCTGTACTCGTAGGCCCCGGAATCGGCCTTGGCATCCCCCTGGCAGCTGCCGCTCCGGCCGGCCGGCTGCCCGTCGAGGTCCTGGGGGAACGGGGCCGCCCCCGCGCGGTCGATTGCCGGGCTCGTTCCGGAGAGGTGGAGATCGGCGGGCGCATCCACAAAGCCGGCCGGATCCGTGGTGGACGTTGGGCTGGGAACGATGTTGGTGGGGCCGTTGAGGACGTTCTGTTCCTCGGCCCAGCCAGCACTGTCCATCCACAGAGAGTTGCGGACGGCCACGAGGATGTTTGCCTTGATGACGGTGGAGGCCGGGCAGGATGCGTGGCAGACGACGGCCTGGGAATCCGGCCCGTCCAGCCACACGGTGTTGTGTTCGAACGTGGTGCCGTTGGTCGGGCCGAAGGATGACGTCCGGCCGCGCGCAATGAGCCCCATGGCCTGGGAGCAATTGGCGCCGCAGGTGGACCTGATGAGGTTGTAGCTGTAGGTGTTGCCGTCCGCGGTGCCGGCGTCCCCGCGTCCGATCTCCGAGAACACGTTATTGTCCACCGCCACGTTGTGGTGGATCCTGTTCCGGTTACCGTTGAAGATCTCGAAGGCACCGCCGTCGTGGCCGAAGTCGTAGGACAGCGCGGTGGAACCGGTGACGGTGTTACCGGTGAACTCGTTGTCGCTACCGTTGATGAGGAAGCCGAAGGCACCGGAATCATCGCTGCACTGCACGGCCTTCGCGGTGCCGCACTGTGACCCCTGCGTGTTGACGTTCATGATGTTGTTGTCGGCGAGAGTGTTGTTGGAATAGCTGCCAAAGTCTGAGCCGTCACTGACCTTGATGCCGGCGGCGTTGTTGCTCGCGGCGGAATTCCGTATGGAGGCATGGTTGCCGTAGACGCTGAACCCGGCATAGCCGCACGACTCCGCGCGCAGGCCATCCACCGTAAGGTAGCTGCCGTCGAGCTTGACGCAGGTGCCCGTCAGCCCGCCGGTGATAGTGGGCACGTCCCCGCTTCCGTAGGCATTGAGGGTGATCCTGAGCCGGCTCGTTCCGCTCCGGCCGATCACGAGGCCGCCGGAGTAGACGTCACCCCGGCGAAAGCTGACGGAGTCCCCGGGCCGCAGTGCGGCGGCGTTGACCTTGTCGAGCGTCTCCCAGGCGGATCCGGGCGCTGTCCCGGCGTTGGCGTCACTCCCGTCTTGGCTCACGTAGTACGTGGTCCCCGCGGCCGACGCCGGGGCGGAGGCGCCGCCGGACGACCCGCCCAAGAACAGCAGGATGAGGAGCGTGGCGGCGGCTGTGGGCCTGATCTTCATGGATGCACCTGGGTTTTCGCCATGTATCCGCGGGGGTGCCACCGCGGCCCTGCGGACCGGCGCCGGCACCCTGACGGGCTTAACGCTATGAGCGCGTCACGGCATAGTCAACGGACTGCCCATCGTGGCTGTTCCATCCGCCAAACGGATGGGGAGGCCGGACAATAGCCTCGACCGCAGTGTTATCTTTTGCCTCTTGGCGTTCCTTATTGTGCGATCATGATTGATAAGTCGGCGTGAGCGTGCGCCGCCATGCGGTTATTCGAGAGAGAAACCATGACGTCCTGCCGCTGCGCCTTATCTGACCGCCCCAGCCTCTAAGGACTCCACATGCTAGCTGCAGCGCGCCACTCCGCCATCCTCGCTGAGGTCCAGCGTGAGAGGATCGTCCGTGTTGCCGACCTCGCCAAGATGCTCGGCGTCTCACTGATGACCGTGCGGCGGGACATCGAGGCCCTGGATGCTGCGGGCACGGTGGAGAAGATCCATGGCGGGGCCAAACTGCCGGGTGGCGCCAGCACGCACGAGCCGGGCTTCGAGCTGAAAGTGACCCAGCTCAAGGACGAGAAGATGGCGATTGCCCAGGAGGCGGCCGCCCAGGTGCGCGAGGGCATGGCGGTGGGCTTGTCCGCCGGCACCACCACGTGGGCGCTGGCCCAGCTGTTGTCGGCCGGCCCGCGGATCACGGTGGTCACCAACTCGGTGCGGATTGCGGATGTGTTCCACCGGAGTTCCTCACCGTCCACCGTGATCCTGACCGGCGGCGAGCGCACCCCGTCCGATGCGCTCGTCGGCCCGCTGGCCACGTCATCCCTCAAGCAGCTGCACCTGGACGTGCTGTTCCTCGGCGTCCATGGCGTCGACGCGGACGCCGGCTTCACCACCCCGAACGTGCTGGAAGCCGAAACGGACCGGGCCTTCGTCACCGCGGCGCGCCGGGTGGTGGTGCTGGCCGACCACACGAAGTGGGGCACCCTCGGTATCAGCACCATCGCCGGCCTCGAAGACGCTGACGAACTCATCAGCGATGACCTTCTGGGCAGTGAAGCGCGCCGGATCCTCGGCGAGCGCGTCGGGCGGCTGCGGCTGGCCCCGTCCGGCGGTGCCTCATCCACCGCCGGCGCCCGCCGGGAGCAGTAGGCAGCTGGCCGGTCGTTAGGCCCGGAGGAGCTGCGCGGCGTCCGCCAGAAGCTCCACGGACCGCAGCCGGGCTTCTGTGCCGGTGCTCTGGTGTGCCACGATCAGTTCATCGGCGTCGGCGTGCTCCGTGAACTCATCCAGGTAGGCGAGGACGGCGTCCGGGGTGCCGACCGCGGAGTACTTCATCATCTGGGCAAGGTGCTGGCCCTGCGGCGAGTCCAGGATCATGTCCGCCTCGTCGTCGCTGAATACGCGGCCGTTGCCGAAGAACAAGGACACCCGGGCCCGCTTGGTGGCCTGGAACATCGTCTGGGCAGCGGCGGCCGAGTCAGCGGCGATCACGTTGACACCCGCGATCACGTGCGGGGCCTCGAGCTGGGCGGAGGGCCGGAATTCACTGCGGTAAATCGCCACTGCATCCTGCAGTGCGTTGGGCGCGAAGTGGGAGGCGAAGGCGTACGGCAGGCCCAGTTGGGCCGCCAGCCTGGCCCCGAACAGCGAGGAGCCCAGAATGTACAGGGGCACGTTGGTACCCTTGCCCGGCGTGGCCTCCACGCCGCGGATCCGGGTGGGTCCGGTCAGGTAGCCCTGCAGTTCCAGGACGTCCTGCGGGAAGCTGTCTGCCGACATCGGGTCACGGCGCAGGGCACGCATGGTGTTCTGGTCGCTGCCCGGCGCCCGGCCCAGCCCCAGGTCGATCCTGCCCGGGTGCAGCGTTTCGAGGGTGCCGAACTGTTCCGCGATGGTCAGCGGCGAATGGTTAGGCAGCATCACGCCGCCGGCTCCAAGCCGGATGCTGGAGGTGTGGGCCGCGACATGGGCGATCAGCACGCTCGTGGCGGAGGAGGCGATCGAGGACATGTTGTGATGCTCCGCATACCAGATCCGCCGGTAACCACGGTCCTCGGCGAGCCGCGCCATGGCCACGCTTCCGGCGAAGCTCTCCGCCGCCGTCTGGCCTGGTCCGATGGTTGCGAGGTCAAGGATGGAAAGCGGAACAGTCACGGAAAAAGCCGGCCTTTCGTAGCGGAGCAGCGCCCACGGGTCTCATTCGCGGTCACACTGGTGTCAACGACGGCGGGCCCCCGGTTTATTTCTGCGGAGTCCGATTACTGCGACGTCTTATTCCTGCGCAGTCCGGTTGCTGTCCCCCGGCACGGTCAGGCGGCCCAGCTGCACAAGCGGTTTCAGCTGCAGGAACGGTTGTAGTCCAGGCCGCGGGAGATGTACTGCGTCATCGTGACGCGGCTGCGCGGGGTGAGCCCGGGAAGGGCGCAGTTCGCCTTGGCGCCGGCCGCTGATCCCGCACCCGCGAGCCAGCTCGGCAGGCCTGCTAGCGGGCTGGTCGACTTCACAGTGCCGGCGATCCGACCCCACTGGTAGCTGGTGGAGTAGAGGCCGACGCGGGCGCCGATCCGCTTGAAGTAGGCGGTCATGCCCTCGAGGACGGCGACATTGGCCGCTTTGTCTGTCTGCCAGGTGTTTTCCGTTTCCACATCCAGCCACCAGAGGTAAGACTGCGGGTTGCTGACGCCCCGGCGTTTAGCGTCGTCGGACGCTTTTGCCCATCCGTACATGTACGAGCAGGCCTTGAAGGTTCCCGCGGCGCAGCTGCCATAGGGGTTGGTGACCTTCACGCCGTCGTACGTGTTCGACTTGGGCCACCAGGACCCCTGCCGGCCGGGATTGGCCGTGTTGACGTACAGCGCCACCCTCGGCTGCGGCGTCGCTGCCGGCGACAGCGCCGTTTTGGCCCAGGCCAGTTGGCTCGCCAGGCACGGGTTCGTGTTGTTGGCCAGGCCGTAGTTAACACCGACAATCGCGAACACCGGCTGCTTGGGCAGGGCTTGGCCGCACTGGGGCCAGGACACGTCGATGCCCGGCCCGGAGGAAGAGGCCGTAGCGGCCGAGGCCGGGCTTCCGCCCAACAGGACAAGGCCTAGCGTCATGACAAAGGCCACAAGGATGCGCGGGAACGAGTTGGGCATGCCACAGTCTAAAGGCGGAATCGCTAATCGGTAGCGTAATTCAGGGCGTGTTCCGAGGCGGCCAACATTGGTCCATTTGCAAGGGCCTGCCCAGCCCCGCAAACGCCCGACCCCGGCTAAGCTGACCGCATGACCAGCAAATCCACCGCAGACAAAGTCGCCACGATCCAGCAGGGCTACACCCTGGACGGTCCGACGATCGAGCTCGGAGCGGCGATTGTTGATGGCGAACTCCACAAGGACGCCCCCGTGCGGCTGCCGCTCGCGATGATGAACCGGCACGGTCTCGTGGCCGGAGCGACGGGCACCGGCAAGACCGTCACGCTGCACATGATGGCCGAGCAGCTCTCCACTGCGGGCGTGCCGGTGTTCCTGGCCGACATCAAGGGCGACCTTTCCGGGCTCGCCACCGCCGCCACCGGAAGCGAAAAACTCCTGGCCCGCACAGAGAGCATCGGCCAGGCGTGGTCAGGCAAGACCTTCCCGGTGGAGTTCCTGGCCCTCGGCGGCGACGGCAACGGCGTACCGGTCCGCGCCACGATCACGTCGTTTGGCCCCATCCTGCTCTCCCGTGTCATGGACCTGAATGAGACCCAGGAATCCAGCCTGCAGCTTGTCTTTCATTTCGCGGACAAGAACAACCTCGAGTTGATCGACCTCAAGGACCTCCGGGCGGTTATCCAGTTCCTGACCTCTGCCGAGGGCAAGGACCAGCTGACGGAACTCGGCGGCCTCTCCAAGGCAACCGCCGGCGTGATACTGCGAGAGCTGATCACGCTGGAGGCGGAGGGCATGGAGCGGTTCTTCGGCGAGCCGGAGTTCGATACCGCCGAACTGCTTCGTACCGCGCCGGACGGCCGCGGAGTGGTGAGCTGCCTCGAGCTGCCGACGCTGCAGACCAAGCCCATGCTGTTCTCGACGTTTCTTATGTGGCTGCTCGCCGACCTCTTCGAGGACCTCCCCGAAGCCGGGGACCTCGACAAGCCCAAGCTCGTGTTCTTCCTCGATGAGGCGCACCTGCTGTTCAACGGCGCCTCAAAGGCCTTCCTGGACGCCATCACCACCACCGTTCGGCTCATCCGGTCCAAGGGTGTCGGCATCTTCTTCGTCACCCAGACTCCCAAGGATGTTCCCGCGGACGTCCTCGGCCAACTGGCCAACCGGGTGCAGCACGCCCTCCGCGCCTACACCCCGGAGGACGCCAAGGCCCTCAAGGCCACCGTCTCCACGTTCCCGACCAGCGACTACGACCTCGCCGAGACCCTCACCACGGCCGGCATCGGCGAGGCTGTCATCACCGTGCTGAACGAAAAGGGCGCTCCCACCCCCGTGGCACTGACCCGGCTCCGCGCCCCGGAATCCGTGATGGGCCCCAGCACGGACGCCCTGATTGCCAGCACCGTGGCCGGCTCCGCCCTCCTGCCCAAGTACGGCACCGCCGTCGACAACGTCTCCGCCTACGAGAAAATCGCAGCCAAAGGCGCTGACTTCACAGGGACTGTCTCCACCGGGCCGGCCGCCGGGGCCGCTCGCCCGGGCAACGCCGGCGGGGCCGTCCAAGGCGGCGGAGTGGATCAAACGGCCATCGACGCCGAGGCCCGGCGGATCGAGGAAGAAATCCTTGGCCGCCCCAGCAGCCGGCCGGCGCCCGGGAACCAGCCGGACTATCGGGAGTCCCCCGAGCCCGACGCGCCACATCGGGCGCCCCGGCAGGCGCAGCCGAGGGGCGGCATTGGTGACGACATCGCCGGAGCCCTGGGCAGCGGCCTCTCGAGCATGGCCCGTTCGCTGGGTACCCAGCTGGGCAGGGAGCTGCTCCGCGGGGTCTTCGGGACGTCCTCGAAACGCCGCCGCCGGTAGGGCCGCCGCCCCTGGGCCTCTCGCCGCGAAGCCGGCCCGCTGTGCCGCAGGAGCGTAGGGTAGCAATGCTCCCCGTCACAGATGCGACCCGCGAGACGGGGATTCCCGCGGGGTGCAGGTAACGTAAGAACGTGCAAATGAGTCAGGCATCGGTCAAGATCGCAGCAGTGTGGCTGCTGGGACTGATGCTTGCCGTGGCCGCGGCGATCGTGACAATCAATCTGGTCAACGACTCCGTTGCCGGACCCCAGCAGCCGGTCCGCGAGTATCTCAGCGCCCTGCAAAAGGGCGACGGCGAAAAGGCTCTGGGCCTGCTGCGCGCCTCCGTGCCCCAAAGCAACCCCGCAATGCTCGATGGGACGGCCCTGCAAACGGCGGCGGCACGCATCTCCGACGTCAGGGTCGGCGAGGCGGAAGACCGCGGCGCCAACCAGGTCATGGTTCCCGTGGACTACAACATCGACGGCAACCAGCTGCGGACCGAGTTCCTGCTGGAGCGCTCCGGCACCGAGTGGCTGTTTTTCCACAAATGGTCCTTCGTCCCCGCTGCACTGCCTGTCCTGGACGTCACCGTGGTCAACTCCAGCCAGGCCACGGTCAACGGCGTGCCGGTAAACATGCCCAATGGCCGCAACTCCTTCGCTGTCTTCTACCCGGGTGAGTACGAGGCCGCCCTCAACGGCCAGTACTTCTCAGCCCCTCCCACCCGCGCCACCGTCGCCGGCGGGGACGCCCGGCCGGCGTCGCTGAACCTGCTGACCGAGGCCACCGGTGCCTTGAAGGAAGCCGTGAGCGGCAAGGTTAAGGAGTTCTTGGATTCCTGCGCCGACAAGGCCGACAAACAACAGAAGCTGCAGCCTGACTGCCCGTTCTACCACGCCACCAACAACCGGGTGATGGACGGGACCATCGACTGGAGCATCACCGACTACCCTGCTGTCAGCATTGAACCGTTCGGCGGCCGATGGGTGGTGGCGCCCCTGGACGGCAAGGCCCGGATAAAGGCTCGCCAGGTGGATCTGTTCACTGGCGCCGTGACGAACATCAACGCTGTCCACGATTTCAGCTTCACCACCCGGCTGGACATCGACGGCGACACCGTCAAGCTCACGCCGCAGCTGAACTACTAGTACCTGGGCCCCGGAAACGGGGTTAAGCCAAAAGGCTGCTGTCCGTGACGGCGGGTCACGGACAGCAGCCTTTTGCCCAGCCGCAGGGCCAGCCTTAGTGCGGGGTCAGTCCATTCCGCGAAGGTCCAGGACCAGCTCGGTGTCCCCGTCGGCCTGCAGGAGCACCGGGATGCCCCAGTCCTGCTGGTACAGGTGGCAGGCCGCGTGGTCCGGGATCTCGCCGTCGGCGTCTTCCGGGCCGTCGCAGGCCGCCGCTCTGGCGGTAATGTGCAGCACGCCCTCGGGAACGTCGGAAGAAAGCTCCAGGGTGCGGAGCAGGCCCACGGAGGTCCCGCCGCCGGACACCAGCAGCTCGGGCGGCGTGGACGAAATCTTCAGCTGGGTGGGATCGCCCCAGCGGTCGTCCAGCTTCTGGCCGGTCGGCGCCGTGAAGCGGACGGTCAGTTCGAGCGGACCCGGCGCCACGGGGCTCTTGGGCCGGTGGGTCTGCGCCGCGCCCTCGTCCACTTGCTGTGCCTCCTTGGGGATCGGCACGTAGACCAGCTGGTGCTTGTTGGCCTCGACCACCACCAGCAGCGGCTCGGCTCCGGCGGCCTGCGTGTGGTCCACAATCACGTCGGAGGGCTCGGACAGTCCGCGGGCCAGCGTGGAGACGGTGCCGGCCGCGGGGTCATAGCGGCGGACCGCACCGTTATAGGTGTCGGCGATCGCCACCGAGCCGTCGGGAAGTACCGTCACGCCGAGGGGGTGCTGCAGCCGGGCCTCGGCGGCGGGGCCGTCGCGGAAGCCGAAGTCGAACAGGCCCTTGCCCACGGCCGACTCGACGGTGAGCGTGCCGCCGTCGTCAATCACCAGTTTGCGCAGGGCCGACGTCTCGGAATCGGCCACCCAGATGTTGCCGTCGGCATCCTCGGCAAGGCCGGAGGACTGGGCGAACCACGCTTCAGCTGCGGGGCCGTCCAGGAGTCCTTCGAGGCCGTTGCCGGCGATGATCTTCACGGCGCCGGAGGTGGGGTCGAAGCTGAAGATCTGGTGCACGCCGGCCATCGCCACCACCACGGCGCTGAGTTTCGTGGACCAGACCACGTCCCACGGCGAGCTCAGGGCCACCGCGAGCGGGTCGGCCTCCAACCGGGCACCGTACGCGGCGCCCTCCTCGTCCACCCGGGCAGGGCCGGTTTCGAGGAGCCGCTGCACGCCGTTGCCCGCCAGGGTCCGGACGGTTCCGTCCGCAAGGGACAGGCCCCGGAGCCGGTGGTTCACGGAGTCGGCAATCACGACGTCGTAGCCGGCGTCCGCCGCGACGTCCTCGGGCAGCAGCACCAGGCCCTGGGGCTCGTTGAAACGGGCGGTGGCGGCGTTGCCGTCGGCGTGGCCCTTCTCGCCGGAGCCGTACGTGGCAACCACCGTCTGAAAGTCGGCGGAAAGCTCCACGAGCCGGTGGTGGCCGGTGTCGGTGACCAGCCAGGAACCGCTCTCAGCAGTTCCGACGCCGCGGCCGGCGGGCAGGAACAGGGCCTTGCCCGGGAAGCGCAGGGTGCCCGACGTCGGTTCCGGCGCCACATAGGGTCCGTCGCCGCGGTGCAGGGTACCCCTGGCCTCGTGCTCGGCGATGAGTTCGGGGATCAGCACGGCGAGGCCGTCGGCGTGGCCTTCGCCGGAGAGGTGCGCCACGATGTAGCCTTCGGGATCGATGACCACCAGGGTGGGCCACGCGCGGGCCGTGTAGGCCTTCCAGGTGTCCAGCTCCGGGTCGTCCAGGACCGGATGGCGGATCTCGTAGCGTTCGACGGCGGCCGCCAGCGCCACGGGATCGGCCTCGTGCTCGAACTTGGGCGAATGCACGCCCACCGTCACGAGGACGTCGGAGTACTGCTGCTCGAGCGGGCGGAGTTCGTCCAGGACGTGCAGGCAGTTGATGCAGCAGAACGTCCAGAAGTCCAACAGGACGATCTTGCCGCGCAGGGACTCGAGGTCCAGGGACTTGCCGCCGGTGTTCAGCCAGTTACGGCCCACCAGCTCGGAGGCCCGGACCCGGAGGTGGGTGCGTACGGTTTCGGTCATCAGTGTCCTTCCAGCTTTGAATTGCGTTCGGCAAGCCTGGCATCGCGCTCGGCCAGCTTGGCAAACATATCGTTATAAGCAGTGAGATCGGCGTCGTTATTCCGGTCAGCGGCCCGGTCCGTGCGTTTGGACTCGCGCTCGTCGGAGCGGGACCACATGACCGCGACACCGATCGCAACCAGCAGCGTGGGCACTTCGCCGATCCCCCAGGCCACCGCCCCGCCCATCTGCTGGTCCAGCAGCGCGGAGCCGCCCCACGTCCGGCCGAGGTTGCCGAAGTAGTCGGCGGCCAGCAGCCCGGTACCGCCCATGATGGCGACGCCGAAGAACGCGTGGAAGCCCATGGTGGCCAGCAGGAGCAGCAACCGCATGGGGTATGGTGCCCGGCGCGGCAACGGGTCGGTGCCGATCATGGTCAGCACAAAGATGTAGCCGGTCAGGGCGAAGTGGAGGTTCATGAGCTCGTGGCCCACATGGTCCCGCATCGCGTAGCCAAACGCGTCCGAGTAGTAGAAGAGCACGATGGAGCCGGCGAAGTTGGCGGCGGCGAACAGGGGGTGCGTCACCAGCTGCGAGAACTTCGAGTGGATGAAGATCAGCAGCCATTCACGCGGCCCGCGGGAGCTGTCGCGCCGTGCCGTGAGTGCCCGGAGGGCCAGCGTCACGGGGGCGCCCAGGACCAGGAAGATGGGGGCCACCATGGTCAGGGCCATGTGGTCCACCATGTGCGCGGAGAACAGCACCCGGCCATAGACCGACGGCGGTCCCGACGTCACGTACGTGAGGACCAGGAGTCCGATCAGCCAGTTGACCGTCCGGAACCAGGGCCACGAGTCGCCCCGCTGGCGGACCTTGCGGACGCCCAGGACGTAGGACACGAGGCCAAAGAGCACGACGGCGACCCAGAGCCAGTCGAACCGCCACTCCGTGAGCCACCGGGCCGGTTCCAGTTCCGGCGGCAGTTCGTAGCCGGAGAGGATGAAGGCTGGCGACGCCTCGGGCGCGAAGGTGGTGGGCTGCGGCGGAGCGGAGCGCCCCAGCGCCACAGCGATCCCCGACGTCGCGCCCATGATGATCAGCTCCACGATCACCAGTTGCCACAGCACCCCCCGGGCGGACCGGGCCATCGCGCGGTTGCCCAGCTGCGGGATCACCCAGCGGCGGTGCATGAGCCCGATGCCACCGAGCACCAGTACCGCTGCCGTCTTGGCGAGGATCAGCTGGCCGTAGGCCGACCCGAAGAGCTCGCTCCACCTGGTGAGGCGGATACCGGCGTTGACCACCCCCGACGCGAACACGAGGAAGAAGGCAAACCCCGCAAGGGCTGAAAACCTCCGGAGAGTCGGCTCGGTGATGTCGGCCGTCCCCGCAGGGGTCCCGGGGGTACGGCCGCGGCCGCCTCCACCTGTGCCGGTGCCGCCGAGGGCACCGGAGAGGAGCGCCAGCATGATGATGCCGCCGACCCAGGCCGATACGCCCACCAGGTGCAAACCGAGCGAGTTGATGGCGCCCTCGTGGTCACTGGAGCTCGCAGAGTGTCCGATCAGCGCGGCGGGTACCAGCCCGATCAGGGAGAGGAGCAGCGTCAGTGCCAGCCCGCCGCGGGAGCGAACGCCGAAGAGTGCGGTGGTGACGACGGCGGCGATGATCACGACGGCGAGCCAGGCACGTCCGGTTTCGAGGTCCGTCATGAAGTACACCAAGGAGCGGGTGAATTCCGGATCCCCGGAAAGGCCCTGGCCGGCGATGTCCGCGTAGCCCAAGACCAGCACGGCAATCGCGGAGAGGGTCCAGACAGCGCCCGCGGTGGCGGCCACGGCCAGCGCCCGGGCGAACGCCGGATGTTCGGCGGCGTCCGGTTCCTTGGCCCGGGAGCCGCTCCTGTTCCGCGGGAGGATGCCGACGGCGAAAATCAGTCCGCCTATCACAGTGGCCACGGCGACGTTGTGGATCGCCTTGCTCACCGGCAGTCCCCAACGCACCAGTGCGCCGGGATCGGAGACCTCGCGTGCAGCCGCCGCGCCGGAAAAGATGAGGGCCCCTACCAGTCCCACGAACAACGCGGCCAGGCCGGCAAACAGCCAGGGCCGGCTGACTCCGCCGGGACCCTCGCCAGGGCCGCGTGGGTCCCCGGAGGGAACAGGCGCTGCGGTTGAGGGAGTGGGATTTACTGCAGAAGGCACACCTCCATTGTCCGCTACGCTGCTCCCCTCAGCGAATCGGCGGAAAGGGCCTTGCCGGCCAGCCATCGCGTCCCGTCCTTTTGTGGAAGGCGGACGGAACTCAAAAGGAGCGGCAACCCGAAGGTTGCCGCTCCTTTCAAGCGTGGGAAGAAGACTACTTCTTCTTGGAGACAGCAGCCTTCAGCTTGGAGCCGGCCGTCAGCTTGACGCTGTGGCCAGCGGCAATCTGGATGGTCTCACCGGTCTGGGGGTTGCGGCCGGTACGAGCTGCACGGTCGGTGCGCTCAACGGCGAGCCAGCCCGGGATGGTGATCTTCTCGCCCGCGGCGACAGAGGTCTCGAAGACCTCGAACAGTGCGTCGAGCACGGAGTTGACTGCTGCCTGGCTGGTGCCGGCCTTGCCTGCTACCTCTGCAACAAGTTCACTACGGTTCTTAGCCATTTATGTCCTCCTGGACGGTCATGATTTCTGGAGCCTGCACACGGCATGCGTACAAGCCACTGTTCGAAAACTTACCAGCTTGGCGCGGCTGAGGTGGCAAATTCCGCGTGTTTTCGGCGTTTTTTGGGGAAAATCACCGGAATCGCCGCGGATCGAGGTCAAATTGCGCCCAGAGCGGACGGCTCCTCGGTCGCCTCAGTATCCGGGCCGATCGGGGGACTTCTCCGGCCCGACGCTCCCGCACGTCCGGCGGGTTCCATTCCGACGCTCCCGCACGTCCGGCGGGTCCCGTTCCGACCCTCCCGCACGTCCGGCGGGTCCCATTCCGACGCTCCCGCACGTCCGGCGGGCTCCATTCCGACGCTCCCGCACGTCCGGCGGGTCCCATTCCGACCCTCCCGCACGTCCGGCGGGTCCCATTCCGACCCTCCCGCACGTCCGGCGGGCTCCGGCTCCTACCGCGAATATGGTTCGGGCCGGCCCGTGCCTAGGGGTGTTTTCCGGGCGGCTTGTGGTGTTAAATGCGGGAGGACCCCAACCTGGTGGTTGGGGTCCTCGACCTGAATGGTGTTCCGGCGGTGACCTACTCTCCCACACCCTCCCGGGTGCAGTACCATCGGCGCTGCGGGTCTTAGCTTCCGGGTTCGGAATGGGACCGGGCGTTTCCCCCGCGCTATGACCGCCGTAACCCTGTGTCCCGAACCCCTGGGGGTTGGGAAATCTGTGGTGTTACAACACGTTATTCGGTTGTGGTTTGGTTCCTGTCCAACAGTGCCCGGTGTGCGGGTTTGTTGTTTGGGAACCACATAGTGGACGCAAGCAGTCTTGTTTCTTTGTACCCTTTCCTGGTGTGAACGTCTTTTGACTCCGTTCAC